>JAFQEE010000008.1 GCA_017399175.1 Clostridia bacterium
AAAATCGGAAATTACGGATTTATTTACCGTGATTTTGCAGTAAGACATTTAGAGGCAACAAAAGATTTAAAGGTGCTTGCTAAACTGCAGGAAATTATAGATAACCCAAGCCAAGTATTTACGGCAAGAGGCGCTTATGTTCGATATTCTATGAGCGACTATATTTCAGAAAGGTTTAAGCAGATTGACGGCGTTATTTTTGATGAGCTTCATCAGTTTAAGGGTGATAGCGGTCAAGGGGATGCAATGGAAACTTTGGTAGGCTGCAGTAAAAAGGTAATTGGAATGACAGCAACACTCATTAACGGTTATTCCAGTGGCTTGTTTTATTTGCTTTATCGTATAGTTCCGCACTTGATGCAGGTTGACAATAAGGAATATAAGGCTCCGCAGTCATTTAATAATGAGTACGGTGTTACTGAAATGACTTATGAACTTGAAGAAGGTGCATACAATGCGAACAGCAGAAGTAAAAAACGCCTTTTGCAGTCAAGACAAAAGCCCGGTGTATCTCCGCTTGTCTATTCGAGATTTCTCATTGATTGCGCTGTTTTTCTCTCTCTTAACGATATGGGAAAACACTTGCCTGATTATGAGGAAATTCCAATTAAACTTGATTTGAAACCGGAAATACAAAAGGAATATGACAGGATAGAATCTGCATTCAGGAATGTTATGAATCAGAGAGACGCAACATCACGAAAACTGATGTCAAGTTTTTTAAGCCTTATGACAACCTATCCCGACCAACCGTATAATGCCGAACCTATACATTATCCAAAAAGCGATCAGGCAGTAATCGAACCGAAGGACTTGTCCGACATTGATGAACTGCACGAAAAAGATATTGCAACATTGGATATTGTAGACCGCAAGGTTAAAAACGGTGAAAAGGTTCTTATTTATACAAGCTGGGTTAAAATTGACACACAGGATAAATTAACAAAGCTTCTTGAGGATAAGGGATACAAGGTTGCAGTGCTTGAGCAAAGGGTAAAACCGGAAAAGCGTGAGGAATGGGTGGAAAAGAAACTTGAAAGCGGTATTGATGTCCTTATAACCAATCCATCGTTGGTGGAAACAGGTCTGGACTTAAATGCTTTCACTACACTCATTTACTACAACATCGGATATAACCTCTTTACATTCAGGCAAAGTTCAAGACGTTCGTGGAGAATTAACCAGACAGCGCCGAGAATAGAAGTATATATTCTTTTCTATAAAGGTGTTATGCAGGCAAGAGCTATAAAACTTATGGCATCAAAACTTGCAGCGGCTACTTTGGTAGAGGGTAATTTCTCAGATGAAGGTCTGGCAGCTATGAGTGATTGTACAGATATGACATCGCAGCTTGCAAGAGAACTTACAAAGGGTATTCGTGATGAAGTCGAAGATGTTGCTGCTATGTTCAAAAAAATGGCAATTATCAAAGATGAAAACGAACCTGAAGAAGATTTGTCTGCTTATGTCATAACCGATGATGAAGCACCTGCAGAACCGAAGGTCGTTAAAATCTTGTCTATCACTGAAAAGATTGAAAAGGCAAGACTTATTGCAATGCAACTGCGCGGTGAAAAAACACAAAAACAGATTATTGAAAACAAATATGATTTCGCTGATAGTCAATTAACACTATTTGACATAGCGAGTTAGGAGGTAACAAATGAAGTTTACAGCAAACAGAAAGATTATGCTGGAATACTTAAAGACAATGATAAGTGT
>JAFQEE010000009.1 GCA_017399175.1 Clostridia bacterium
CGGATAACAGCCTTTGTCTGCATTGCTGCGATTTCAGGATATGTTACTGCAAGACGGCAACCACGGTGACCCATCATTGGGTTGAATTCGTGAAGTGAAGAAATGATAGCTTTGATATCTTCTACTGACTTGCCCTGTGCGTCAGCAAGGAGTTTGATGTCAGCTTCTTCTGTAGGAACGAATTCGTGGAGAGGTGGGTCAAGGAAACGAATTGTAACTGGGTTACCCTGAAGTGCTTCGTAAAGAGCTTCAAAGTCGCCCTGCTGATAAGGAAGAATCTTTTCAAGAGCAGCTTCTCTTTCAGCAACTGTGTCTGCACAAATCATTTCACGGAATGCTGCGATTCTGTCTTCTTCGAAGAACATATGCTCTGTACGGCAAAGACCGATACCTTCAGCACCGAGTTCAACTGCCTTCTTAGCGTCAGCAGGAGTGTCAGCATTTGTACGAACCTTAAGAGTTCTGTATTTGTCAGCCCAAGCCATGATTCTGCCGAATTCACCAGCGATTTCAGCGTCAACTGTCTTGATGATGCCGTCATAGATATTACCTGTTGAACCGTCAATTGAGATATAGTCGCCTTCAACATATGTCTTACCAGCGAGTTCAAACTTCTTGTTTTCTTCATCCATCTTGATTTCGCCACAACCTGATACACAGCATGTACCCATACCACGAGCAACAACAGCAGCGTGAGATGTCATACCGCCACGAACTGTGAGGATACCCTGAGAAGCTTTCATACCTGTGATGTCTTCAGGAGATGTTTCAAGACGAACAAGGATAACTTTTTCGCCCTTTTCGTTCCAAGCAACAGCATCTTCAGCTGTGAATACAACTTTACCGCATGCTGCACCAGGAGATGCACCAAGACCCTTACCAGCTGGAGTAGCAGCCTTAAGAGCAGCTGTATCGAACTGTGGGTGGAGAAGTGTATCAAGGTTTCTTGGGTCAATCATAGCAACTGCTTTCTTCTCGTCAATCATACCTTCGTCAACGAGGTCGCAAGCAATCTTAAGAGCAGCCTTAGCTGTTCTCTTACCATTTCTTGTCTGGAGCATATAGAGTTTACCAGCTTCAACTGTAAATTCCATATCCTGCATATCTCTGTAATGGTCTTCAAGAGTAGCACAAACTTTAACGAATTCAGCATATGCTTCTGGGAACTTTTCAGCCATCTGTGCGATTGGCATTGGAGTTCTAACACCAGCAACAACGTCTTCACCCTGAGCGTTTACAAGGAATTCACCCATAAGGCCCTTGTCACCTGTAGCAGGGTCACGAGTAAATGCAACACCAGTACCACAGTCATCACCCATGTTACCGAAAGCCATCATCTGAACGTTAACAGCTGTACCCCATGAATAAGGGATATCGTTGTCACGACGGTAAACGTTTGCACGAGGGTTGTCCCATGAACGGAAAACAGCCTCAACAGCACCCATAAGCTGTTCTTTTGGGTCTGATGGGAAGTCCTTACCAATCTTTGACTTGTATTCAGCCTTAAACTGAGCTGCAAGTTCTTTAAGGTCTTCAGCTGTAAGCTCAACGTCCTGAGTTACACCTCTGTCTTCTTTCATTTCGTCGATAAGCTGTTCAAAGTACTTCTTACCAACTTCCATAACAACGTCAGAATACATCTGAATAAATCTTCTGTAACAGTCATATGCCCAACGAGCATTGCCTGACTTAGCTGCCATAACTTCAACAACTTCTTCGTTAAGACCAAGGTTGAGGATTGTATCCATCATACCTGGCATTGAAGCACGAGCACCTGAACGAACTGAAACAAGGAGTGGGTTTTCTTTATCACCGAACTTTTTGCCAGTGATTTCTTCCATCTTGTCGATGTACTCCATAATTTCTGCCTGGATGTCATCATTGATTTTTCTGCCATCCTCATAGTACTGTGTACAAGCTTCTGTTGTAACTGTGAAGCCCTGAGGAACTGGGAGACCGAGACTTGTCATCTCTGCAAGGTTAGCGCCTTTACCACCAAGAAGTTCACGCATTGATGCGTTACCTTCTTTGAAAAGGTAAACAAACTTTTTGCTCATTTTTATACCTCCAAAAAATTATTAACAATATTAACTTAAATGCATCAAAACGCATTGACACATTTAACCTTATAAATTGTATCAAAATATATCTTTATTTTCAATAGTTTTTTCCTATTTTTTTCCTGCAATTCAATTTTGTTTGTTTATAGACAAAAATAGTTGTTTTTCGCAATAGACTTTTGGTGTTTTTTGTGATATATTTTTAACAGATTAAACTTACAGGTGATTATTTTGGAACTTTTAAATTATGAAATATTAAATGCTAGTGGCAAGGCAAGTAAAAGTGCTTCTCCTATGTTCAGTTTTGACACATATCCTTGCTTTATAGACCTTGCGTTCCCTAAATGTATGAGTGTTCACGATGTTGTTGTTATTACTCCGAAAGATGTTGACATAAACTACGCTGTTTTTTCAAGTCTTGATGGTGTGAATTTTCACAAGAAAGGTAAAAGTCCAAAAATCGCACGATATCTTCGCATTTTCGTTAAATATTACGGTGGTGAAAAGGTCACAATCAACAACATTGAAGTACTTGGTGAAGATTGCAGTTTCCCCGATAAAAAAACCTTATTCCGTGAGCCTGAAATCTTCGATAATACCGACTTTGCAAAACCTGTTACCGATGATGAAACAGTAGATGATGTTTATGGTATCATTGGAAGAACAATCGGTGAAAAATACATCCCACAATTCGATTTAAGACTTGACAAACGAATTAAAGATGATTATTTTTCAATCGCAACACTTAAAGATAAAATATTGCTTACATCAAACTGTGGTGTAGGTCTTGCATCTGCATTCAATCACTATCTTAAAGAAGTCTGTAACTGTCATATTTCACGATTTGGCAATCAGGTTAATTTACCTGAAAATCTTCCCTTGGTTACAGGTAAAATTGACCGTTCAACCACATTCAAATACAGATATGCATATAACTATTGTACCCATTCCTATTCAATGGCATTCTGGACAGAAGAACAATGGCAGAAAGAAATTGATTTTCTTGCTATGAATGGTGTCAATTTAGTCCTTGATATTCTTGGAATGGAAGAAGTTTACAGACGATTTCTTACAAAACTGGGATACCGTCACAGAGAGATTAAAAATTTTATTACGGGTCCCTCTTACTATGCCTGGTTCTATATGGGGAATATTTGTGGCATTGGTGGGCCTGTTCACGATAATTTCTTCTTTGAAAAGTGTCAGATGGCACGAAGAAATCACAGAAGAATGCAAGTTCTTGGTATGAACATTGTTTTACAGGCTTATACAGGAATGGTTCCTCGTGATATAAAGAGAAAAGATAGAGATGTGCCCACTATTGAGCAAGGCAAATGGAAAGGAATTGAGCAACCTCTGATTGTCTGTCCTGACAGCACTCATTATGTGAAATATTCCAAACTCTTTTATGAATGTCAGAAAGAGGTTTTTGGCGATATCACTCATTTTTATGCAGGTGATATCGGTCACGAGGGTGGCAAACTTGACAGAAAAAAGGCAAAAGACAGTTACCGTAATGTTATGGAAAGTATGCTGTCATTCGATAAGGATGCCATGTGGATTGTACAATGCTGGGCACTTAATCCTAACAATCTTTTCACAAAATCGGTTAAGGATTATCGTGATGAGCATATTCTCATGCTTGACCTTAACACAGAGAAAATCAACCATAATGCAAACAAACTCAGCAGACTTGCAAAGTATGGTAATGTGCTTTGCGGACTTCTCAATAATTTTGGTGGAAGACACGGTATTTATGGTGACATTAACAAAATCCCTGATATGGTGAAAAATGCTTCACAGAAACCGAATTTCAAGGGTATTGCTCTTACCGCTGAAAGCACAAATGTCAATCCTATCGTTACCGATATATTCTTTTCTACAATATGGGAAGATATTGATGATATTAAAGAGTGGACAAAAAAATATGCAACGCGAAGATACGGTAAAGAAAGCGACAGCATCAATGAAAGTATGGAAATCCTCCTCAAAACTGCGTATGGCAGTGACAACGGACCATTGAGTTTTGGTGCAACGGAAACAATGGGATGTCGCCGTCCTCTTGACCCTGAAACAAAAAGATTTACTGCTCGTGCTACTGTCAAAATTCCGTATTCCACAGATGATTTTGACAAGGCAGTTGAACTTTTCCTTAATGATTTTGATGAATTCAAAAACAATGAATGTTATATTTATGATGCAGTTGATTTGTTAAGACAGTCAATCTGTAACAAAATGACTTCACTTTGCAGAAAGACAGTTTCAGCATATAAAAACAAGAATTATTCCGAATGCATTGAAAATGGTGAAAAGTTGTTATCACTTATGGATACCCTTGACCGCATACTTCTCAACTGTGAGGAATTTTCGTTCAGTTCATATATTGAGCCTGTCAAGGAATACACAGACAAGCTTGATGACTTCACAAGAGAACTTTATATGCTCAATGCAAAAGCACTTATCACCACTTGGTATTGCCGATTGCTTTCTGACGACGGTAATCTCCACGATTACGCTCACAGACAGCTTGGTGACCACATAAACTCGTTCCACCGTATGCGTTGGGAAAAGTTTGTTGAATATGTAAAAGCACTTAAAAACGGTGAAAAGCCACAAGAAATCGACTGGTTCAAGGTTGAGTGGGATTGGGTGCTTGGTGAAACAAATTACACCAAAAAAGTCCGCCATGATGATTTAAAAGAAATCAGTAAAGACTTATTTGAAAAATAAAAAATTAAGAGTACGGAGTTTTTGTTCCGTACTCTTATTGTTTATATCACAATGATTTTTGCATCATCAAAGTCATTCATAAATAAATTTGCACGTGAATCATACTCACCATTAACATCATAGGCAGAAAAGCTACCCATCATTATAATTTCTTCAAGTGTTGGCACAGGTTCATAAACGGTTGAAATATCAAACTCCACATGAATAACAAAAGAGGATGTATTCAAATTATTTGATGTTATAGGATTTGTTTCTGATTCAAAATACCAACCACCAGGCTCACCACCAAGTTCAGCCACGAGATTATATGTATATTTATTAAAATCAAACCACCAATTTTTCACCGTGCAGTTATAATAAAAATCGTATTTATTTGGATTTTCTTTATCCTGTTGAACAAACACAGTATCAACATTATACAGCACTTTATGGCGTCTACCCCAATATCCATATGTGACAACATTTACAAGAGAAAACAATATTGCCAAAACAACGAAAATTGATATGGTTGTTTTTATACGTTCTTTTTTCGCCTTTTTTAATGCTTCGATTACAATTTTTTCAGTTTGTGCTTGTGCATTTGCTTTCTCTGAATGTTGTCCGTCAAGTAACTCAACAACGGTAACATTCAAGGAATCCGCAATTACTGTCAAAAGAGAAATATCTGGTGCACCATTGCCTGTTTCCCATTTTGAAACTGCTTTATCAGTGACATTAAGTTTTTCTGCAAGTTGTTTTTGACTTAAGTTCATCTCTTTTCTGCGTTCTGCAATAAACCTTCCAGTTTTTTTGTTATCCATAGATTCAACTCCTTTCTGCAAATATTATAATAAATTGATTATTAAAAGTCACTCCACTAACAGTAGAATTTACAAATTTCTCAAATTTATAGAATATTGGGCTGTCAAGTCGTCAGCCCCTACAACCAATCCCATTGGTTAATATTTATAATTGCAACGCAGTTCCGACATTTTGCACTTTGCGTTTTGCATTTTGCACTTACCCCGACAAACTCCAATTTGTCATAACAAAAAAATCGGCGGGGTCAAAACTTGACCCCGCCCTACCATTGTGTATTTAATTTTGAGATTCTTCGCGTTTCTCAGAATGACAATGCAGGCGTGGAAGCCTGCCACTACGCGATTATTATATTGGTTTTATTGTGTTTTCAATCTAATTGATGTTACTGAATATGCAGGCATTGTGTAGTTGAACTGATTTGAGAATCCGTCAAGGGTGAATTCGTTCATAATGCAATCTTCAACTGCACCGAGGATATTATCATTCTTGAGTGAATCACCTGCTACCTGATTGATGATTGCAGTACCATCGACATTTGCATTTGCGATGTTCACAGCCACAGGACTTGCCTTTTCAGTAACATTTACAAGTTTAATGATAATGTCACCGTTGTCATCGTTACCTACAACCGTATAAGCCTTTGAACTTGCCTTTACGCCAAAATCGTAATCAACATAAAGTTCGCCGTCAATATAGCCTTTAACCTTTGCACCATCAACAACAACTTTGATTTCGTATGTTCTGCCTGTTTCGATTGTGATATCCTTTACAGTACCTACAATTTTATCCGACTTGTTTCCGTTTTCAATTTTTTGAAGGCAAGAAACTGTATTTTCCCAACCACCAATATTCCAGAAAATGTTGTTATCGATATCCTTTACTGCAAACGGAATGATAAAGCCTTCGCCACCGTCAAGTTTTGTTGCCTGAACGGTCATTGTGTAGTTATTCCAATTTGTATCACCGAAATATGCAACACTGCCTGTATTTGAGTAGTTCATAGCTGTTGTAGTGTTTACGAGAGCACCCTTTTTGATTTTCCATTTGCCGTCAGTTGCAAAATTCCAATCACTCTTTGCAAATGCTGTGCTGAACTTTTCGTGAGCAAGTTTTTCACCTGTTTTGTTATCAGTAACAATAAGGTTATCAAATTTTGCTGATGTGTACCAAGTACCGACACCCACAGCACCTGAAATTACTTTTTCTTCATTTCCTGCACCTGTGAATGTGTGATTAAGGACTGCTGAACCCTGATTTCTTGAGAAAAGTTTCTGTACATAATAGTTGATTGAGCCTGTCACCTGATGATTATTAAACCAGATAAGGTCAGGTGCCCAATGAGTTGCTGTAAGATTACCGAAAAGTGGTGCATAAGCAGCCATTTCAACGATATCACCGTTTCTTTCAAGACCTGTCATATATGCAGCCTCTGAAAGTGCTGAATTGAGAGTATTGCTCCATGACGCATATTCACCAACGAAAACCTTAAGTCCGCCACCGTAAATGGTGTCTGTCATATTAGCTACATCTCTCTTGTAGTTGTCTTCATCATAATAATCAGCATTTTCATAGAACCATGATGGGTCATTATAGTAATGATGGTCAGTTGCTGCTGCGAAATCAGATGCATCTGTTGACCCCATTTTATCGAGTTCATTCTTTGCATATTCATAAGATGCTAAGTAATCCTGACCGCTGATACCGTCGTCAACACCTGATGAATAAATCAGTTCAATACCTTCATAAAGTTCAGGATTCTTCTCCTTTGCTTCGTTGAAGGAGTTAAGGAAGTAAGAATATCTTTCAAAATAACCCTGTCCCCAGTTTTCGTTACCGATACAGATATATTTAAGCTTGAAAGGTTCTTCGCGACCTAAATCAATACGAACTTTACCCCAAGTTGTGTTTTCATCACCACGACAGAATTCAATAAGGTCGTGCATATCCTGAACATACTGTTTGAACTGTGCACTATCCATCGAAATCGGTCCTTTGCCTCTTGCCTGACAATAAAGTCCCGCATTAAGAACAGGCACACCGATTGCACCAATATCTTCTGCAAGCTGGAAATACTCGAAGAAGCCTAAACCATATGACATATAACAAGGTAATTGGTCGTCAGTAAGTTCAATATTTGTCCAGAGATTTACACCCTGTTTTCTTGTTGCTACATCACCGAATTTACCATTGAATTCAAGCGGAAGTCCGTTTTTGCCTGTGCCGATTGAGTCTTTCCAGTCATAAGCAGAAGCATCGTCATAACCCTCTGTGATACAACCACCCGGGAAACGAAGGAATTTTGGCTGAAGGTCTTCTAAAAGTTCACACATTTCAGCTCTTAAGCCATTTTCTCTGTTCTTATATGTATTTTCAGGGAAAAGAGAAATCATATCAAAGTATGCTTCACCACTATCAATAAGCACCTGTAAAGTCACTTTTGAATGTGCTGTAACAGATGATGTAAGTGTTCCAGTATATTTTGTCCAGTCATTTGATGTTGCAGGAATAGTGCTACTTGCAACAACATTACCGTCAACTGCGAGATTTACATAGAAATTGCCTTCATATCCTTTTTTTGACTTTGCATAGAAATAAATATTATAGCTTTCACCGTCTTCAATGCTCATTCCGTCAAGGAAACCGTGATTTTCAACACCTGCTTTTGCATCTGTTTCGTTCTTGATGATAAGGTAATGAGGGTTATTCTCGTTAAGAGAATGATTTGGAAGATAATCCACTTTAAGCTTTGCACCATTTACTGCAGTCCAACGATAAAGCTCATCATCCTGTGCAATATGATTGTATTCGAATGAACGGTTAACAATCATTTCTGCATAAAGTCCACCGTCTGCTGCAAAGTTGATATCCTCAAAAAATGCACCAAAAAGCAAATCACTTATATCGTGAATTTCATCCCCTGCATCAATATTAAGAGAATATGCACCATTTGTGTCATAAGGTGATACAGTATTAGCCCCTGTGTTGTCAACAACGATTTCTTGAGGTTCTGTTGTTCCGCCGCCACCGTTACCGCCGATTGAACAAGCAGTAAAGGTTGAAATGAAAACAGCAATCGCCATTACAACGCATATAAATTTAATCTCTGATTTACTCATAATTTTCCCTTTCATTTTGTGAATCTTATTTCGTTTATTATATAAAAAATAAAATATATAGTCAATAAAATATTAATCGGTTTATTGACAAAGCAAGGATTTTTATGTATAATTTGAAACTGAATTTCAAATTCATATTGAAAGGTAATGTTATGAGTTATATTACAAAACAAAGCAAATTAGTTTATGACTTTTTAGAAAGTAATCCACACAAGCATTTTTCTGCTGAGGAAGTATATTTTGCACTCGTTTCAAATGGCGAGCATATCGGCAGGACTACTGTTTATCGCCAGTTGGACAAACTCTGTGATAATAAAAAGGTAAGAAAATTTTATTCAGGTGACAATGATGCCTGTTGTTACCAGTTTGAGAGTGAAAACTGTCACAATCATTATCACCTGAAATGTTCATCCTGTGGTACGCTCATTCACACAGAATGTGATTTTCTTGATAAACTTTCAAGTCATATTTTTAATGACCACAAATTCACTATTGATGACTCAAAGACTATTCTTTACGGAATTTGTCAAAAATGTAAGGAGGAGAAAACGGTATGACACCAATTTTACACTCACATATTCATACTCCTGCATTATCACTTGATGGCATAGTTGATGTTATTCTTGACGGTGTTGTTGATACACTTAAAATGTTGCCATTTCTTTTTATTGCGTTTTTTGTAATTGAATTTTTGGAACACAAGGCACAGGATAAAGTGAAGCATCTCTTCACACGAGCAGGAAAAGCAGGGCCTTTTATCGGTACGTTGTTAGGCTGTATTCCACAATGCGGATTTTCTGTTATGAGTTCAAATCTTTATTCAAGCGGTATTATCGCATTGGGAACACTTGTTGCTGTTTTTCTTTCTACATCTGATGAAGCAGTAATTCTTCTGGCAACTGCCGATAACGGTACTTTTGAAATAGCGCGACTTATTATCACCAAAATAATTATTGCTTTGATATTCGGTTATACGATATATTTTATAGAAAAGAGAGCACATAAAGAACATCACCACCATTCGCACGATTTATGTGAACATGACCATTGTGGTTGTGAGGAAAACGGCGGAGTTTTACGCCCTTCGCTTATACACACAGGTAAGGTTTTCGGATTTTTGCTTTTGTTCACAGTAATCATCAATCTTATTGTGTCTTTCATAGGCATGGACAAATTGTCACATTTTTTATTGTCCGATTCCGTTTTTCAGCCATTCCTTTCTGCATTAATCGGATTTATACCTAACTGTGCATCATCAATTCTTCTCACTCAACTTTATGTTCAGAGAACACTCAGTTTTGGCTCTTTGATTGCAGGACTTTGTACAAATGCAGGTGCAGGAATGCTTATTCTTTTCCGTGACAAAACAAGACTTCGTGAAAACTTTAAAATTGTCGGTATTATGTATCTTTGTTCTGTAATTCCGGGAATAATTCTCCATATTTTTGAAACAATTTAAAATAGTTCTTTACTTTCAAGTTTTAATGTGCTAAAATATATTAAGGATATAAACTATGGGAGGCTTATACAAAATGGGAATTGATTTTAAAAATGAAAATACTGAGTTTCTTGTAAAATGTATTTTGCAGTTAAGGAACGAAAAAGAATGTTACGATTTCTTTCAGGACCTTTGTACTGTAACTGAATTTCATGCTATGGCACAGCGTTGCGTAGTGGCAAAAATGCTTTCTGACAAAAAGGTTTATAGCGAAATCGTTAAATCAACAGGTGCTTCAACAGCAACAATCAGCCGTGTTAACCGTTCACTTCAGTATGGTGCTGACGGTTATGAAAAGATTTTCGAAAGAGTAGAAGAATGAGTTACGGTATTTTTTCATCAGTTTATGATATCCTGACTGAAAATGTAGAATACGAAAGAATTGCCGACAGAATATGCTCTCTGTTACACGAAAACGGTGTTGACGGAGGGCTTTTACTTGACTTGGGCTGTGGCACAGGTACTCTTTCATTTTTATTGGAGCAAAAAGGCTTTGATGTTATCGGTGTTGATGCCAGCGAGGATATGCTTTCAGTTGCCAATGAAAAGAAATATGACGAGGACTCCTCTGCCCTTTTTCTTTGTCAAAAAGCAGAAGAACTTAACCTTTACGGTACAATTCAATGTGCTGTTTCAAGTCTTGATACATTCAACCACATTGACAGTATAGAAAAAATCGAAAAGGCAATTTCCCTTGTATCTCTTTTTATGGATATGAACGGAATATTTATATTCGATATGAATACACCATACAAGCACAAAAAAGTTCTTGGGAACAATACATTCGTTTATGATATGGACGAGGTTTATTGTGTATGGCAGAATTCTTATGATGAAAATTCAGAAAGAACTGACATTGACCTTGACTTCTTCATAAAAAATGAGGATAATGAAGACTATGCGCGTTACAGCGAAAGTTTTTCCGAATATGTCTATAAAATCGACAACATTGTTGATATAATTAAAAAATGTGGCTTCACGCTTTTGGCAACAACTGATGATTACAGTAAAAATGAGCCAAGTGACACCACTGAAAGAATAACATTTATAGTCAAAAAAACAGAAACTATCTTTAAGGATGAATTAAAATGAACAAACTTGTAAGAATGATTTCAGAAGACGGTACTTTATACTGTCTTGCTCTTGACTCAACAGAAATGGTAAGAGAAATGCAACAAATTCACAACACATCAAAAGTGTGTTCTGCTGCTCTTGGCCGACTTATCACAGGGGCCGCTATGATGGGTGTTCTATTAAAGGGTGAAAAGGATACCCTCACTCTTAAATTAAGTGGTGGCGGTCCTGCATCCCCTGTTGTTGCTGTTGCAAACTCAAAAGGCCAAGTCAAGGGTTATGTTGGTGATTCAAGAGTTAATCTTCCACTTAACAACAAAGGAAAACTTGATGTTTCAGGTGCCATCGGCAAAGATGGTTTCCTTACAGTTATCAAAGATTTAGGTCTGAAAGAACCATATTGTGCACAGACACCTATTATTTCAGGTGAAGTTGCAGAAGATATTACTGCATACTATGCAACAAGTGAACAGACACCTACTGTTTGTGCTTTAGGTGTACTTGTTGACCCACAGACAGAAGAAGTGCTTTTAGCAGGTGGATTTTTAATTCAGTTGCTCCCTACTGCAGGTGAAGATACAATTTCACTCGTTGAAAAGAGCCTTGAAGGAATTAAGCCTGTTACAACAATGCTTGCCCAGGGACTTACTCCTGAAGACATCTGTAAAGCTGTTCTTTCAGAATTCTCTATGGAACTTCTTGACACACAGACTGTTGAATACAAATGTGATTGCAGTACAGAACGCGTAACAAGAGCACTTATCGGTGCAGGTGAAGAAGGGCTTCGTGAAATGGCAGAAGACGAAAAAACTGAAGTTTGTTGTCATTTCTGCAATAAAAAGTACATCTTCCAAAGAGAAAAGATTTTGAAACTCTTAAAAGAAGCAAGTAAATAAAAGCAACAATGGTGAGGACAAAACCTCACCATTATTTTTATACAAATTGGAGTTTATAAGGATAATTCGTAATGCATAATTCGGAATTCGGAATTAAGGGTCTGCGACGCGATTGTATTGCCTCCCTCTGATGAGGGAGGTGGCAAAATCTTTGATTTTGACGGAAGGAGAGATAGTTTTACTGTTCACTAAATCTCTCCCTCAGTCTGCTTCGCAGACAGCTAAGTCTCACCTGCCGGTTCGGTCGGTGCTTCTGCTTCGCAGAGGTGTCCACCGGACACCCGCACCCCACATCGTCCCGCAGCAAGTTAACCGTACACTTTGGAACGGGACGATGTGGACATCGTCCCCTACGAATTATTCTCCCCTATAAATTTTGATTTATCAATTCATTTTACGTTTTGCATTTAAAAAGCACCCGAGTGGGTGCTTTTTGTGTTGTATTTACTTTTTCTTTGGTGCTTTAACTTTATTGAGTTTTGCGTTGATTTCAAGGATTTGTTCCTTCGAAAGAGCACCGCCGAGCATTGAACAAGCTCGTTTGATAGTAAAGCCTTTAGCCATACCATAGATATTTTTAAGCATTGCAGGTGTAAGTTTGAATCCGCCAATAACACCACCGCCGCCTTTTTTCTCTTCACCGTTTTTGTCTTTTCCGCCACTCATAGCATTTTTGAGCATCATAACGAACTTGAGCATTACAAGTTTGCCACCGAATGTGCTCATAATATCGCCGATTGTATTGTTAATTGAAAGATATCCGTCAGGAGTGCTGATTTCGAACCAGTTAATAACCTGACCTTCTTCTTTCATCACATAGGCTTCGTTTGGTGTATCAACCTTGTTGATTGTTGCTGTGTCAGAAAGGTCACCTGCAACAACTTTAAGTTCAGTTGTACCCTCATTTTTAACATCAAAATAGAAGAAAGGATATTTACCCTTTGTCTGTTTACCAACACTTACACCATTAGCAAAAAGTTCAACTTCAGGCTGGTTTGAATAAACAGTGACCTTTGTTACATCTTCAACTCTGTCAATATATCTCTTAGAGCAAAGGTGAAGTACAGGTTCACTTGAAAGCCATGCTTTGTATGCATAGAAAGAGTCCTTCTTATACTTTCTGTCGAAAGTCACAAGACCTTTGTGATTCATGCCGTTTTCGCCACCCTCAGCACGAGCGTCAGCAGCAAAGTCGAACATATTCCAAACGTGAGTTGCCCAGAGATACGGTCTGTCAGCAATCTGTTTAATGAGTTCTTCGTGATAATATGCCTGATATTCTTCTGTATAGTCACCTTGAGTTGGTGTTGATGTGTGCCAGTCAAGAGCTTCACAACCATATTCTGAAATACCGATTGGCTTGTTTGGATATTTCTTATGGAAATCATCGAACCAAGGTCCGTTCATTGATGTGTCGCCACCGTACCAACCGAAATAGTGGTTGTATGAAAGAACATCGGAAATATGAACATATTCGTCATTGATATCGCACATTGAAACTGCTGCAATAGTTGTAAGACGGGTTTTATCCATTTCGTGAACCATATCGTTAAGGTCTTTATGGTTCTTAATAAGATTTGGATTTGAACCTGCGATTGTAATTTCGTTTGAAAGTCCCCAAACAACGATTGAAGGATGGTTGTAGTTCTGAACAACAAGTTCTTTCATCTGTGAAATTGTGTTGTCATAACCTGTTGGCATATGGCTTGAAATATATGGAATTTCTGCCCAAAGGACAAGACCTGCTTCGTCACAAAGGTCATAGAAAACCTGTGAATGCTGATAGTGAGCAAGACGGATTGTGTTTGCACCCATTTCAAGAATGAGTTCAAGGTCTTCCTTGTGCATTTCAGGTGTCAAAGCATTACCAACATCGGGTCTGTCCTGATGACGGGAAACACCGCGAAGAGGATATTCACGACCGTTGAGAATAAAACCTTTTTCAGGGTCAATTTTAAATGTACGGCAACCGAATCTTGTTGAAACTTCGTCAACTTCTTCACCGTTACAGATAAGAGTTGCCTTTGCTGTATAAAGATATGGGTCATTAAGACCGTCCCAAAGGTGAACACTCTTAATTTCGAATTCCGTGTCATCATCGTCTTCTTTAGAAGCAATAACTTCACCGTCAGCGATAATTTCATAACGAACCTTGCAGTTATCATTCTTAAAGAATGTTTCAATTTCAATTTCAGCGTCTGCACCCTTGATTTCAGGTGTAACCATAATAGCAGGTGAGCCATAGTAATCAAGGTCGAAATGAACTTCAGGAACACCGATTACACTTACATCACGATAAATACCGCCATAGAATGTAAAGTCAGCATTCTGTGGATAAACTCTGTCATTAGCAGAATTGTCAACTGCAACAACAAGCAAGTTAGTATCTTTTACATCTTTAACCTGAACTCTGAATGTTGAATAACCGCCATCGTGCTTTGTAATTTCCTTACCATTCCAATAAACTACGCAAGATGAATTTACACCGTCAAACTGAAGATATTTAACTGCACCTTCAGGCATATCGTCAGCCTTGATTTCTTTTGCAAAATAGCAAGTGCCTCTGTAATAGTCATTACCGCCGTCCTGACCGTCCTTACCATTCCATGTGAAAGGAAGATTAAGAGCTTCCCAATCAGCAGGAAGAGTTGCAGGAGCGGATTTTGCATTTTTAGAGAAGAGCCAATCGTTGTTAATAACTTTAATGTTTCTCATATTAACCTCCATAAATTATAACAGAATGTATTACTTAATTATTATACTACAATTTGATTACTTTTTTCAATAGTAAAATCATAATGCATTATTATAACGCTGTATTTACAAAATAATAAGGACAAGTTATTAAAAACCTGTCCTTAATTAATTATTTGAAATTAGTCAACTTTAATTGTCCAACCAAATGTATCTTCAATCTTACCGTACTGAATACCTGTAAGAGTATCGTAAAGTTTCTGTGTAAGTTCACCGATTTCAAAGTTGTTGATTTCAACAACATCATCCTTGTAACGAAGTGAGCCAACAGGAGAAATAACTGCTGCCGTACCTGTACCGAATACTTCTTCAAGAGTTCCGTTTTTACCTGCTTCCATAACTTTATCGATAGCAAGTTTACCTTCGTTTACCTTATAACCCCAGTTCTTAAGAACTTCGATACAGCTCATTCTTGTAATACCCGGAAGAACTGTACCCGATGTTGCTGCTGTATAAATTTCACCGTCAAGTTTAAACATAATATTCATAGCGCCAACTTCTTCAACATACTTTCTTTCAACACCGTCAAGCCAAAGTACCTGTGAGTAACCGAGCTTATGAGCCTTTTCGCCTGCTGCCATAGAAGCTGCATAGTTACCGCCACATTTGATAGCACCTGTACCACCAGGACAAGCACGGACAAATTCTTCTTCAACATAAATCTTAACAGGGTTAAGACCTTCTGCATAATAAGCACCTGATGGTGAACAGATAATGATGAACTGATATTTTGCTGATGCCTTAACACCGAGGATTGGTTCAGTAGCAATTGTGAAAGGTCTGATATAAAGGCTTGTGTCAGGCTCTGACGGAACCCAATCCTTGTCAACTGAAACAAGAGTTTTTACAGCATCTACAAAATCAGCAACAGGAATCTGTGGGATACAAAGTCTGTCATGAGTTGACTGCATTCTTTCAGCATTCTTGTCAGGACGGAAAAGTTGAACACTACCATCTGCACAACGATATGCTTTAAGACCTTCAAAGCATTCCTGAGCATAGTGAAAAACAAGTGCTGATGGGTCAAGAACAACAGGCTGATATGGTACGACTCTTGCATCGTGCCAGCCCTGTCCTTCATCGTAGTCCATAATAAACATATGGTCTGTAAAAATATGACCAAATCCTAAATTCTTCCAGTCAGGCTTCTGTTTTGGTGTTGTTGTTTTTTCAATTTTGATTTCCATTTGAGAACATCTCCAATTATGTAAAATATAATTTATTGCGGTTTGTAATTTGGCACAAGGCGTTTTAAGAAGATACGAACTTCTTCAGGTTTTAAGTCCCCGATAGCCTTGATTTCATTTTCAATCATTTCGTCGTCAATTTCAAGAGGCTTTGTAACGAAAATTTTATCATTACCTGTTTTTCTTCTTTGGTCAAGTTCTTCCTCAAGTGAAAGTTCTTCGTAAAGCTTTTCACCCGGACGAAGACCTGTAAACTGAATGTCAACATCCTTATATGGTTCAAAACCTGACAGTTTAATAAGATTTTCTGCAAGTGTGACAATCTTAACAGGCTCACCCATATCAAGAACGAAAATTTCGCCACCCTTTGCAAGACCGCCTGCTTGTACAACAAGCTGACTCGCCTCAGGAATTGTCATAAAATATCGTGTGATGTCAGGGTGTGTAACCGTAACAGGGCCACCGTTTTCAATCTGTTCTTTAAAAATAGGAATAACACTTCCGTTTGAACCAAGAACATTACCAAAACGGACAGCAGCGAACTTTGTACCCTTTGAAATCTTACTGAAGTGCTGGACAACTATTTCACATACACGCTTTGTTGCACCCATTACGTTTGTTGGGTTAACAGCCTTGTCCGTTGAAAGAAGAACAAAATTCTTTACGCCATATTCGTTAGCACAAAAAGCTGTATTATATGTACCGAGAATATTATTCTTGACTGCTTCATAAGGACTGTCCTCCATAAGTGGAACATGCTTATGTGCTGCAGCGTGGAAAACTGATGAAGGATTAAATTCATCAAAAATTTCACGAAGTCGTTTCATATCACGAACAGAACCTATACGAATTTCAATCTGTGGTGCTCCGCAATACTGTCTATCCAATGAATTTTTAAGTGTAAATGCATTGTTTTCGTAAATATCAAAAATAACTATTTTAGCAGGATTGTATCTTGCAATCTGACGGCAAAGCTCACTACCGATTGAACCGCCACCACCTGTTACAAGGACTGTTTCGCCTGTAACATATTTACAAACATCCGGATTAAGCTTGATTTCAGGTCGTGAAAGAAGGTCAAGAACATCTACTTTACGAATTTTATCCGTAAAAGACTTGTTATAACCACCGAAATCTTCAACATTAGGTGCCATTTTAAGCGAGCAACCCGTTGACATTGCAATATCAAGAATTTCGCGTTTTCTTTCAGGTGAAATAAGTGTAATACAGAAAATAATTTCATTGACATCGTACTGTGAAACAAGCTTTGGAATATCTTCCGGTTTTCCTGCAACTGGAATATTTCTGATACGGAGTTTCTGCTTTGCAGGGTCATCATCAACAATACAAACAGGTGAACCGAATTTGTATCCTGAAAGGCTCATTTCATAAAGAATGGTGTTACCCATATTACCTGCACCGATAATCATAATATTCTTGTTTGCTGTACCACTTCGTCTTTGCAGATTAGAACGCATTGCCCTGAATGATTTATACGCAGTTCTGATACCAACACACAAAAATGTTATAAACAGATATGAATCAATATATGCAATAAGCGGAAGACAACCAATTCCGAAAAGGAAACCTGATTTCATACACACATAGTCAATCAAGAAACATATTATTGTACCTATACCTGCACCGATAACTGTTTTTGTCACCTCAAGGAATCCCATATATCGCCAAAGGTTTTTATAAAGTTTTGCCACCATAAAAATGCCTATATATACAAGTGTTACATAAGGCATTCTCACAAGCATTTTGTCAAGGATATCTCCCGGCATAACTGAATAATCCAGATAATGGAGATATATTGAAGCCAAATATGCTCCGTTAACAAATAAGAAGTCAACGAGAATCATCACAGCCTGTTGTATTCTTGAATAAGTGAAAAATTTCTTCACAAAGACACCCCATAATAATTTATTTGATATCAATGTAACATTTTACTCCTCTTTCTTTGCATTGTCAATGGAATGTATTTAAAATCCGTTAATTTCACCATATTTCGTGCTTTACATTATGTTTTTTAAATGGTAAAATTACTATGAATATAACTTGTTAAGGAGTCCGTAATAATGATAGGATTGGGAAAATGGACAGGCGATATTGAAACTTCAATTATAAGCGGTAATGCCATTGTAGAAATTACAGACAAAAACGGTGAATATGATTTTTCCGTTACTGTCCCCTCTTTGAAGAAACTCCCGAATTTCAGAGTTTATGATATAAAAGAAAATGGTAATCAGCTTTCAGGTAAAGCTGAAATCGACCTTATGGGTAAAATGAAGGTTGATGTGTGTGTTGAAATTCACGGTGATACATTTACGGGATATATTAAAGTGCCTTTCTTTGGCAAGATTGAAATTAAAAACGGTAGAAAAATAGGTTGATTATGAACAAGTCAAAACAAATTTGTCCCCATGCTAAAAAATGTGGTGGATGTCAGTTATTAAATCTTTCATACGAAGAACAGTTAAAACACAAACAAGTAAAGGTTATTCGTCTTTTAGGCAGATTCTGTCATGTTGAAGAAATTATAGGAATGGAAAATCCATATAATTACCGAAACAAAGCACAGTATGCTTTTGGTCGTGGCAGAAACGGTCAGACAGTTGCAGGTGTTTATCAATCATCAACTCACAAAATTGTTGATATTGAGCGTTGTATGCTTACTGACCCAAAGGCTGATGAAATTGCAAACACAGTCAAAAAACTGTTGAAAAGTTTTAAAATGAAGCCTTATGATGAAGTTACTCGTCAGGGATTTTTAAGGCATGTGCTTGTAAAAACTGCTTTTAAAAGTGGTGAAGTTATGGTGGTACTTGTTACAGCAACACCGCAATTTCCGTCAAAGCGTTCATTTATTAATGCACTTGTTGGTAGACATCCTGAAATCACCACAATCGTGCAGAATGTGAACAACAAATTTACGAGTATGGTGCTCGGCGATAAGAGTGAAGTGCTTTACGGTGACGGAAAAATCACGGAAGAACTTTGCGGACTTAAATTCCGTATTTCACCAAAAGCATTTTATCAGATTAACCCAATACAGACCGAGGTTCTTTACAACAAAGCACTTGAATATGCTGACTTCAAAGGTAATGAACGCATTATTGATGCTTATTGCGGTACAGGTACAATCGGACTTATTGCAAGTAAAAATGTAAAAAGTGTTTTAGGTGTTGAAATCAACAAGGATGCTGTTAAGGATGCAAAGGAAAATGCAAGACTTAATGGTATTGAAAATATAAAGTTTTTCGCTGCCGATGCAGGAAAATTTATGGTTGATTTAGCGAAGAACAATGAGCAGATTGACGCAGTTATCATGGACCCTGCAAGAGCAGGAAGCGATATTCCGTTCTTATCATCACTTGTTAAATTGAGCCCTGAAAAAGTTGTATATGTAAGTTGTAACCCTGAAACATTGGCAAGAGATTTAATGTATTTAAGTAAAAACGGATATAAGGTAAAGAAAATTCAGCCTGTGGATATGTTCCCTCACACCGACCATATAGAGACGGTTGTTCTTTTGTCCCAACGCAGACCGGACACACATATCGACATAAAGCTTGATCTTTCAGAGGTTGATATTACTGCTGCTGAAACCAAGGCAACATATCAGGAAATCAAGGATTATGTGCTTGAAAAGCACGGTCTTAAAGTGTCGACACTTTATATATCACAGGTTAAGGCTAAGTGTGGGATTATTGAAAGAGAGTGTTATAACAAGGGTGAAGGCAAAAGCCGAGTACCACAGTGTCCTAAGGAAAAAGAAGAAGCTATTATGGATGCGTTGAGGAATTTTAGAATGATATAATTTAAAATTGAATATTCACACATTCGACTAATCTCCTATTATAAGGTAGAATAAAGCTACTAAAATAATAGGAGGTTTTTATTATGTCAAACAAAAAATCTATCAGTTACCGCCAAGTTGGTGATTATTTAATCCCTAATCTCATCTTACCACCTGAAGAAGCAAATGTTGCTCTCGGCAAATGGGGAATGATGCACAAAGATTATCTTCAAAAGAATAAGAAGGTATTTTTCAATACACTGCTTATGCAAGGCAAACTGTATCAGTACTGCGCTGAGGTTGAAAAGCAGGCAAAAGAAATGTTTGAGTTTTTGATTAAACAGATAAAAGTAAGTGAAGCTGTTACAGAGGAATTGAAAGAGCAAAAACAATGGGAGTGGGTGCAGATACTGGGCAACATTCAGCAACAAGCAAAAGAAATTGTACTTGATGAACTGATATACAAATAAAAACAGCCAGACATTTGAATATTGTATAGCAACAGCACGACTTTCAAGAAACTGTAAGCCGTGCTGTTGCTGTTATGCGTATGTTTTTATAATTTCTTCTGCAACAATCCGTTTTGAAATGCATCGGTCCATTGCCTGTTTTTCTATGTAGC
>JAFQEE010000010.1 GCA_017399175.1 Clostridia bacterium
AGTGTAAAATGTGTGTAGGACATCATAGTTTCCTCCTGTAAAACGTTTTGTTTGGTCACTTTACATTTTACACTAAAGAAACTATGATGTCTTTATTTTTTTTACTGTTGCACTTCAAATGATAATATACCCACCTCCCTCGTCAGAGGGAGGCATTACAATCGCAACGCAGTTCCTACATTTTGCACTTTCCATTTTACATTTATTTCTTCTCGACAAATTATAATTTAATTATTTCACCAAAGAATAATGTCTGATAGTTACAGAAATGAGTTTATCATAATCTGCTATATGTATGAACGAGCCGTCTTCCATAGGATAAACTGTTAAGCCCTCTGCTTCGTGGTCGCGTCCGCTTACTGTTCTTTCAAAAAGTGTTTCAACCTTGCCTGTTTTCACATCAACGGTCTGAACCTTCTCTGTTGCAGAACCCTCCACATCGTATGACATATAGAGAAGTCCGTCATAATACTCTGCACCCTGAATTCTGTCAATAGGTTCAGAGAGCATAATTTTATGTGAAAAAGACATATCGTCAAGGTTATAGGCTAAAATACAATCAGTTTCGTGAAATTGTGATGTATAAAGATATCCGTTTTCTCCGTCAACTGCACAGTATGGAATACCGTCATCAAGATATTCTGTTCCAAGGTCATAGTATTCGCCTGTGAATTCAAGTGTTTCTGCATCATAAATGAGAATAAGGTTATATGTATCTGTATCATCTTCGGTTGCAGCATAGATTTTTCCGTCATAATAACTGATACCGCCAATGTGGTCGCTGTTATACTTTTCTTTGATTTCTTTCGGAATAGCACTATGATTATAAATTACTTTCTGGAATCCGTCTGCAGTCCATTTTGCCATTCCCACAAGGTCAAGTGCTGCAATAGAACCTGAGGTATAAAAATATTCACCGTCCGTTGTGATACCCTGACTCATAAGAAGTGCTTCATCAAGGGTAAACTGCTCTGCTCTTATAAGCTCGGCATTAGGCGAACAACTGATTTCACCACCATTTATTACGCCTGAAAGCATAATAACGAGTGAGCCGACAATCGACCATATAGTGCGAACAGCTAATTTGATAGTTTGTGACACGAACATAGTACTACCTCCGGTACATAAATAATATTTTCAGTATATAACTAAAAAAGCAAGATTGCAAGATTTTTTGTGTTGTTTATCCTACTACCCATACAAAAATCCCCACCGATTGCTCGATGGGGACTAATAAACTTTAATTACAAAACTTTTATTCTTTTATTTCAAGATAAGCATTACCGCTGACAGTTTCAAAGTCAAAGCGTCTTTGTCCGTTACCATAGACCTTCTTCCCGTTATTTATTATCAATGAAAATTCGCTTGTGACTTTACCGCTGACGGAATCAAAATCAATGTAGAAACCATCATTTTCGGGTAACTCAAATTTAATGTCACCGCTGACGGTTGAAACATCAGCCGATTGAGGTGCCTCACCCGTACACAAAAGAACTGTTCCCGATACGCTGTCTGCTCTCAACTCTTTAACCGCACCCATAATTTCAACATTTCCGCTGACAGTTTCAGCGTCAATTCTTTCCATATTTGTTTCAGTAATATTTACGTATCCGCTGACATTTTCAATATTTATATCAATTGCACCGCATTTTTCAAACCAGATATCACCTGAAGCTGTCGTTGTATCAATCTTATTTGCAGTAATACCGGTTATTCCGATACGTGCACTTGCAGTATCAACCGAGATTTTGTTCATTGTTTTCGCTAAAGTTTCGGGAAGATAGACGAACAAATCCTTTGCGGGAATTTCATTTGACAAGTTCCAAGAATTTGTTGATTGGCATGGCTTAATATAAAGTATATTTTCTTTTACTCGCCAACGAAGTTCATATTTTTCTTCAATAACATCATTTGATGATTCTTCAAATTTAACAGTATCACCATCATATGCGAGCACATACACATTTCCGCTAATCCAATCAACACTTATGCTTGTAAAAGACTCCGCAGGCATTTCAGATGCACCGACAGCATATTCTTTTTCGTTACTATATTTATAGCCTTGTTCTTTTCCAAAAATTATAGGTGCATTGGGGTTTTCTCTAAAAATCAGCGTACCAATCAGAATTCCCGTAAGCACTAATGCAACAACGGACCATATAACTATTCTCGCAATTGCTGATTTTTTCATTTATTATCACCGCCTTTTAAATCAAAACAGGCTTCAATAACATCTGTAATTGCACCTGTTATTGGGAACACGAGCCATGTGATATACCACGCACTACTTAAAAAGCTTATTACAAAATAAATAATTACAGCAACTGCCCAAACACAACTTTTTACAGCTTTAAGTATAGGATTTTCGGGCTTTTCATCCTTTTCTTCATCATCACTTTTATTGTTTGAACTAAATATAGAACGATAAATTATAATACCTGTTGCCACCGCAATAATAACAAACATAAGTACTACGCCAAACGTATTTTGAATAAGAATAATCGGAACAATGCAAAGAATATAAAGCATAACCGCTACAGCTAAAAGGATTGTGGATTTCTTCTTATTTTCTGTATTTTCCTTTTTTTCTTCATTTTCGATTGCATTAGTACTTTGAGCAATTTGTGAACAGGATAAATCCTCATTACGAAGAATATAATCAGTTGTAACACCAAAATAATCACAAATTAAAATTATTTTATCAATATCAGGTACGGATTGCTCCGCCTCCCATTTGCTGACAGCTTGTCGAGATACACCTAAAGTTTCAGCAAGTTGTTCCTGTGATAAACCGTGTTGCTTGCGTAGTGTTTGTATTTTTGTACCGATTGTCATTTTCATCACCTACAAATCCATATGTCTATTATGCGGTAAAAATCCTTCTCTTGTCAATAAAAATATAACAAAATTGACCGTTACATTCTACCAAGCATACCTTGAATTTTGTCAACTGACAGTTGCATCCATAAAAAATCCCCACCGATTACTCGATGGGGACATTTTGTTTGTTTTATATACAGGACGCCGAGGTCGTCGTCCCCTACGTTATTCCAAATGAATAATCGATTAGATTATTTCATGTCAGCGATTGCTGCCTGTGAAGCAAGGCAAATATAAGGGGGTTTTGAATGAGGACTGTTGCATCCTCGTTCTCTTTCCTATGTAACGAGGAAATCTCCTCGATTTCCTCTAACTTGATAACGTTCTTCTTTTTCCGTCCCTCTACCGTG
>JAFQEE010000011.1 GCA_017399175.1 Clostridia bacterium
AGCATGCGGCTGTTAACCGCAGGGTCGTTGGTTCGAGTCCAACTGGGGGAGCCAGAAAAATCCGTTCACGAAAGTGGACGGATTTTTTTACTTATTCACTATTATCTATTCATTCTTCACTAAAAAGTTATCGTGAACGGAATTTCAATTAAGAAGTAATAGTGAATAGTGACGAAGTATTGCAAAACCTAACCTATGTTGCTACAATATTGTTATAAGTGACAGCAAGGAGAATACAAGATGAACTGTGATATGTGTAAAGTTATAGAACAAATTAAAGATGGCAATAATCCATGGTTTGTTAAAGAGTTTGAAACAGGATATGTTATTTTCGGTTGGAATCAGCATTTTTATGGTTATGTTATATTTATTTGCAAGGAACATGTGACTGAACTATGGGAGTTAGAGGAGAATTTTAGAAAACAGTATCTTAATGAAATGACACTCGTTGCAAAGGCTGTAAAGGAAGCCTTTGGTGCTGATAAGATGAATTATGAGTGCCTTGGGAATGGAGATGTTCATTTGCATTTTCATTTGTTTCCACGAGTAAGTGGTGATTTGGGCAAATACGGCAATAACGGTAAAGGTCCTGTTTGGTGGTTACCAAAAAGAATAATGTGGAATAAAAAGAATATTCCAAAGATGGATGAACTTGAGAAAATGAAAGAAAAACTTTTGAAGTTTTTATAGAAATTTAAAATTAAACTAGTAATAAATTAAGTCAGGAGTGATATTATGGTACAAATTGAAAAAAGCTGTTATACTTTTTCTGTTGATATAGAAAAAACAATAGAATACTATAATACTCATTCTTTATGCGATTGTGCTTGTTGTCGCAATTTCTATGCACAAGTAGGAAAGGCACTTCCAAAACTTAAAGATTTTTTAGAAGATTTTGGTGTTGATATTGCAAAACCTGACGAAATAAGTAGTATCGAATCTGATAACTGTATTGATTATTTGAGTGTTGATTATACTGTTTGTGGAAAAATTCTCAGTTCAAGTGAATATGAAATTGACATTTATGATAATTTGTTTTTGAGCATAGTTGTCAGCGATAGATTTGTATCACCTAATGAGCAATCAGGACCATACTTTACATTTTCTGTCACACAAATCAAATTGCCTTGGGTTCTAAAAGAGCCTATTCCAACACCAATTAAGGTTGTTAAACAAAATAAACTTTCAAAATTGTTCAGTAAATTCTTAAAAAATAAAGAAAAAGAATAAAAGCTGTGACAGACAATATATTGTGTTGAGTATCTTACAGAAACTCTTGAGAAATCAAGGGTTTCTTTTTTCGTTTGAAAAATTGGGGTTTGTGGGGGTAAGTGCAAAATGTCGGAACTGTGTTGCGATTATCCCCCCCTTCCGTCACCTTGCGGTGACACCTTCCCCTCGTAGGGGGATGGCTATGTTGGGCTCCACCCTTGAAGGGGGAGCTGTCATTTTCGCAGAAAATGACTGAGGGGGGTATTCAAAATCATCCCCCAAAATTATGATTTGTATTATAAGAAAATTTGCTTGAATTTATTGAATATTTATGGTATTTTTAAATGGTAAATGAAAGGGAGTGTCGATTATGGTAAAAGGAAAAATTAAAAACAGAAAAAAGGCTTTACTTGTGGTTGTATCAGTAGTTTTGGTGATAGCAATTGCAATTACAGGTCTTAATTATTTTTCAGTTCAGAATCTTTTGAAAAAAGGGAATGCATATAACAAGGTTGAAATTGAAAATCAGCTTGTACCACAAAAAGATGAGAATGGAAATTGGTACTTCACAACTGACGGAGATTTTAAGGTAATGCATTTAACTGATATTCATATCGGTGGCGGTTTTATGTCAAAGGGTGTGGATGAAAAAGCACTTAATGCTGTTGCGACTATGGTTACAAAAGAAAAGCCTGACCTTGTTATCGCAACAGGTGATATTGCGTTTCCTGTACCATATACAGCAGGCACATTCAACAATTACAGCGGTGCAAAGGCTTTTGCAAATCTTATGGAAAGCCTTGGTGTTTATTGGGATGTTACTTTTGGTAATCACGATGCAGAGTGCTATTCATATTTTGACAGAGAATCAGTTGCAAAGTTTTATGAAAGTGAAGATTATAAATATTGCTTATTCCAATCAGGCCCTGAAGATGTTGACGGTTACGGAAATCACGTTGTTGAAGTTAAAAACTCAAAGGGAGTTATTACTCAGGCTATAATTTTAATTGACTCTCAGGCTTATATTAAAAATAATCTTATTGAAAGTATCAAGGGTACATATGACAATATTCATCCAAATCAGGTTGAATGGTATGAATCTGAAATTAAGCGAATGAATGCTGAAAATGAAAAAATCAGTAAAGAGTCTGTACCTGTTAAATCACTTGCATTTTTCCATATTCCATTGGTAGAAATGGGAGATGCGTGGAATGAATTCGCAGAAAATGATTTTAAAGATACTGATAATTTCAAATATTCCGACGGTGTAATCGGTGAAACAGGAAGACGCGTTTATTCAGGCTTTGGTGAAGACGATATGTTTGAAAAAATGGTTGAACTTGACTCAACAAAGGCTATGTTCAATGGTCACGACCACCTTAATAACACAACTTTTGAATATAAAGGTATTAAGTTCAGCTATGGTTACAGTATCGACTATTTCGCATATTCAGGCATTGACAAGCTTGGTTCACAAAGAGGTTGTACTATGATTACTTGCAAGCCTGACACTACATTCACTATTGATAAGTACAATTACTATTCTGACAGATACGACCTTGAAGGTTTTACTCGTGAAGAAGTTACAATGCAACTTGAAGATGTAACATATCAGGTACCTGAAGAATAAACATAAAAGGAACTTAAAGTATGATTAACGAAAAATTAAGCAAAAAGAATTGGTTTATAATCGCCCTGTTTTGCTTTATGGGTGGCGTTGCTTGGAATACTGAAAATATGTATTTCAACACCTTTATCACTAATGAAATATATGCCGATGTATCACAATCAGCAATTATGGGTTCAATGGAAGCGACAACAGCGATTGCTCGTATGGTTGCACTTTCTGCTGTTGCAGCAGTACTTACTACATTTGTAATGGGTGCTTTAAGTGACAGACTTAAAAATCGTAAGATGTTTATTTCTGTTGGTTACATATTATGGGGTATCGTTACAGCTATGTTCGGATTTATCACAAAGGATAATGTGGCAAATCTTTTTAATCTTACTGACGAAGCAAAGATTCTCGGTAGTACGGTTTGGTTTGTTATTTTTATGGATATTGTGATGACCTTTATGGGTTCAACAAGTAATGATGCAGCATTTCAGGCATGGGTGACTGATGTGACTGTACCAAAGCAAAGACCGTTTGTTGAAACTGTATTATCAGTTGTCGGTACAATATCTATGCTTGCAGTAACAGGTGTAGGCAGTTTTGCACAGGCAGGAACTATCACATATAAAGCTTTCTTTATAGGGCTTGGTCTTGTTGTAACCTTGTGTGGCGTTTTTGGGCTTGTTCTTATTAAAGACCCACCACGAACATTAGAAAGAGAAGTGTCATCAAATTATTGGGCTGACCTTTTCTATGGTTTCAGACCATCAGTTATAAAGGCGAATGCAAGATTATATCTTGCACTTGTATCATTCTGTTTTGCTATTATTGCATTTCAGGTTTTTTATCCTTATCTTCTTACATATGTTCAATATGTTATTATTCCTGACAACGGTGGAACAGAGAATATTTTAAAACCGGGTGTTATAATTACCGCTGTGGTGGTTGTCGCTATTCTTCTTGCTTGTATTGTAGCACTTCTCAAACTTTCAACCAAGAAAAGGGGATTTTGCCTTGTAGTAGGTGTTGTTGTAATGAGTTTAGGATTTTTCATCCTTTCAACAAGTACCAGTATTTATGTTATCATTTTAAGCTTGTTGCCTGTTGTTCTTGGTAATGCCCTTGTTAATATTCTTTTTGGTGCTACTATTAAGGACTTTATTCCTGAGGGAAAGGCAGGCTTGTTCCAAGGCATAAGAATGATTTTTGCGGTGCTTCTTCCAATGGTTATTGGCCCTGTTATAGGCGATATGGCTTGTCAGAGAGCCGCACAAACTATTATAAACGAAGCAAATGCAGAAGTAATAGTGCCTGCAAAGGATATGTTCCTGTGGGCAGGTGTTGTTTGCATATTTGCACTTATCCCATTATATTTCCTTATCAAAAAAGGCTTGGATGTTGAAACAGAAGAAAGTCAAAAAGAGGTTGCATAATATGAATAAGTGGAATTTCTATACATCAAAAGAAATAAAGCCACAGGGTTGGCTCAAAAGACAACTGGAAATTCAGGCAGAAGGACTCAGCGGGAATCTTCACAAAATCTGGCCGGATATCCGTGACAGTGCGTGGATTGGCGGAATTTGTGAAGGTTGGGAAAGAGTACCTTATTGGCTTGACGGCTTTATTCCACTTGCATATCTGCTCGAAAATGACGAAATGATTACCACAGTAAAGAAATATATTGATGCGATTGTTTCTTCACAAGAAGATGATGGTTGGATTTGTCCTTGCCCGAAAGACAAACGGGCACAATATGACACTTGGGCAATACAGCTTATCTGTAAAACTCTCAAGGTTTATTACGATTGTTCAGGTGACGAAAGAATACCCGATGTCATTTACAGAGTAATGAAAAACTATTATGAAATGCTTAAAAGCGGAGAAAGCAAGCTGTTCAAATGGGCAAGATTCAGATGGTTTGAGTCTTTCATTTCACTTAATTTCTTATATGAGAAATACAACGAAGAATGGATAAAAGACCTTGCAAAAATCATTAAAGAGCAAGGCTTTGACTATAACACAACAACGGAAAAGTGGAAAAAACCAAGTCATATTTGGAGAATGAATACTCACATTGTCAATATGACTATGATGCTTAAAAGTGAAGCAGTTTCACACGAATTATTAGGTGAAGAATATACTGACAATGCTGAAAAACTTCGTAAGATTCTCGATGAATATAACGGTACTGCATTTGAGGGCTTTACAGGTGACGAGGTGCTTTCAGGACTTGACCCTACAAAGGGTACGGAGCTTTGTGCAGTTGTTGAGCAGATGTATTCTTACGAAGAAATTTTTGCCCATACTGGTGATAATAAATGGGCAGAGCGACTTGAAGTTCTTGCTTTCAATGCTTTGCCTGCTACACTCAGCGAGGATATGTGGACTCATCAGTATGTTCAGCAGGTGAATCAGATTGCCTGTCAGAAAACAATGATTATGGCTCCGTGGAGCACAAACGGTCCTTATGCACATACATTCGGACTCGAGCCGAATTTCGGTTGTTGTACTGCGAATTTTAATCAGGGATGGCCTAAATTTGCACTCTCACCATTTATGCATAATGGAAATACAATAATCAATTCAGTGATGTTGCCGTCTGTTTTAAAGGATAATGGTGTTACAATCAGACTTGAAACCAATTATCCGTTTGAAAATAAAATGCACTATGTAATAGATGCAGAAAAGGACTTTGACTTTGTAATTCGTATTCCGTCTTTTGCAAAAAATCTTAATGTCAATGGTGAAAGTGTAGAAGTTAAAGACCTTGAATTCACTATTAAACAAGGTAAAACCGAATTTGAAATTGAGTTTTCTACAACTCCATTCTTCAAAAAGCGACCAAATGACCTTTATGCCTTGCAGATGGGTTCGTTGTTATTCTCCGTTCCTATTGAATATGAAAAAGAAATGCGAGAATACACTAAAAAAGGTGTGGAACGCAAATTCCCTTATTGCGACTATCAGTTTGTACCGCAAATACCTTGGAATTATGGATTTTCAAATGAAAATTTTGATGTGAAATTCAATGGAATAAGTGATGTTCCATTTTCACAGAAAAATCCGCCTGTAACCATAAAGGCAAATATGCAACAAATCAATTGGGGACTCAAATTCCCATACAGAAGCGTTGCAAGAAAAACTCCAAAATCAAGAAAACCGATTTCAGATGTGCAGAAAATCGAACTTTGCCCATATGGATGTGCAAGACTTCGAATGACAGAAATGCCAATACTCAAATAAATATTTTATAGAAACTCTTGATAAATCAAGGGCACTGAAAAAGTCTACGCAATGCATAAGTACTGTATAAAGCGTAGATTTTTTTGGTATTTTATGATATAATTTAATCATAAAATACCGGGTGGATGATGAAAATGTTAAGAGACAATAATCAACTCAAGCTTTCGCTGTCACCGTATGAAAAATTGTACGAAATAATAATACCAAAAGACCATATTTTGAGAAAAATAAAAGAAAACATAGATTTCAGTTTTGTGAACCCAATGTTAAAAAAGCAGTATTGTGAACATTTCGGAAGGCCAGCAAAGGAGCCTGAAATGATGTTTAAATTACTGTTTTTGAAGAAACTGTATGATTTATCCGATGAACGATTGGTATCGGCAGCTCAGACAGATATGGCATATAAATATTTTTTGGATTTAGATCCGGAAGATAATATGATTGATTCCAGCCTCTTAACAAAATTCAGAAAAACAAGAATCACCGAA
>JAFQEE010000012.1 GCA_017399175.1 Clostridia bacterium
CCTATCTTATCATCCATCATTTCTATTTGCGTAATATACGCCTCTGTAAGTTCTCTAGATGAATATTCACCATTCTTTAATGCTTCCATATGTTCAGAAACATTTCTTTTTACTAATTCTAAATTCATAATTCTGCCCTCCGTATTAGTTTTCTATCACACGAGGAACTGTGATATATCCATCAATTTTTGTTGGAGACGCTGCAAGAAGCGCATCTCTTTCTACATTATGAATTATTACTTCATCATCATGAAAAACATTACTCACTGAAATAAGATGTTCTTTCGCTTTTATATCTAGCGTGTTGACCTTTGTGATTGTATCCGCAAACGCAATGATAGCATTCATATCTTCCGCATAAGTTAATTTTTCTTCATCATCTAAATAAAGACAAGCAAGATTTGCTATATTTTCAACGTCAATTGTTATTTTTGTGGGTTCTGCAGATGTTTTATAGGATTCCATCTTTACTGCATTCGTAAGACAAAGTATCTCAAGCTGCTCTTTGCTAACAAAATCAGGTGCCCCTGTGAGAGGGCAGGAAGCATCCTTTGTTTTTGGAAAAGCAATAACATCACGAAGCGAATCAGCTCCAGCCAAAAGCATCACAAAACGATCAAGACCAAATGCAAAACCACCATGTGGCGGAGTACCGTACTTAAATGCGTTTACCATAAAACCAAAACGCTCCTCAATCGTTTTTTCGTCAAATCCCAAAGCTTCAAACATTTTCTCTTGTATTTTACTGTCGTGAATTCTTATCGAACCAGAGCCTAGTTCAATACCATTAAGAACCACATCATACGCCTGTGCTCTAACTTTTTCCGGAGCTGTAATTAGATACTGTAAGTCCTCTGGATATGGCATTGTAAATGGATGATGCATTGCAACATATCTTTTTTCTGTTTCCGAATATTCAAATTGAGGAAAGTCAATTACAAACAAAAATTTATATTCATTTTTTTTACGAAGTCCTAACATATCACCTAAATATAATCGAATTCCTCCTAGCGTTCTACGCACAACATCAAGCTCATCGGCACAAAACAATATAAAATCACCAGGTTTCGCTTCAACTGCATCAAGTAATTCTTTCATTTCATTTTCTGTAAAATATTTTGTAAGAATAGAATGTATTTCCCCATTTTGTTTGTACGCAATCCAAGCCATCCCTTTTGCACCATAACTTATTGCGTTCTCTGTTAAATCTTCAATAACCGAGCGTGTAAAGTCAGCCTGCCCGGTTACACATATTGCTCTTACATAACCGCCACTTTCTACAGCTTGTTTAAACACACTGAACGAACATTTTTTTGCAATCTCTGTAATATCAATAATCGGCAAGTTAAATCTAATGTCAGGCTTGTCTGAACCATATACATCCATTGCTTCCTTCCATGTCAGACGAGGAAAATCATAATTTATTTCCTCACCCATTGTTTCTTTGTAAACGTACTTAAACATTTTCTCAAGATGCTTTAAAATGTCTTCTTGTTCTACAAAAGACATTTCCATATCAACCTGCGTAAATTCAGGTTGGCGATCTGATCGAAGATCTTCATCGCGAAAACATCTTGCAACTTGATAATATTTATCAACGCCGCCAATCATCAAAAGCTGTTTGAAAATTTGAGGTGACTGAGGAAGCGCATAAAATTTTCCCGGATTTACGCGACTCGGCACGAGATAATCTCTCGCGCCCTCCGGAGTAGACTTTGTAAGCATCGGTGTTTCAACATACAAAAAACCATTGTTATCAAGATAATCGGAAACAGCTTTTTGAACTTTGTATCTAAATTTCAAATTATTATAAAGCTCCGGACGTCGAATATCTAAAAATCTATACTTTAAGCGAAGTTCTTCACGCACTTTTTTCCCTTCGTCAATTGAATATGGTAAACTTTCCGCCTGCGAGATAACTTCAATTTTATCCGCAACAAGTTCTATTGTTCCAGTCGCAATCTTTAAATTAACGGATGCGCTGTTTCTTTCTCTAATCATGCCTTTTACAGACACCACTGACTGTAATCGTATTTTTTCAATGATAGCAAATTCGTCCAGGCCAACCTTGCTTTCGTCTATCACCACCTGTAAAATTCCCTCGCGATCACGGAGGTCAATAAATATGATTCCGCCCATGTCACGTTTCGTAACTACCCAACCAGAGCATATTTGCTCTGTCCCTATATGCTCTGGTCTTAAAAGACCGCAATATTCCGTTCTTTTCATCAATTTACCTCCTAATTTTTCAATCGCGCTGTGTTATTTCATAGAAAAAGTGGCACCTTAGTACATTTTCCAATAGAACACAGCTATATTTTACATATTCAGCATTCTACAGGGCGATTGCTGTACTCGCGGTGCCACCTGTATTTTTTCTCATTATTTTACTGATTAACGCTCAGTACACGACGCACCTACTAAATTTTTCAGATTGCAGCTCGAAAAGTGTTATTCATATGGAACCAATGCATGACTTCCACCATCCCATGCTCGCTATACTCAGTTCATCCATATTACTTTTCTTTTCTCAAACGCTTTTAATTTTCCTATGATTTTAGGTATTAAGTTTTATCATCATATTTTATGTCAGAATAGCAAATTCTTTTTTAACTATTGTATCTTTAAAAAACACTGTTAAAAATTTTGCCTCACCTACATCTACATTCGTCTCATCAGTAACGCAAACAATTATATTCAAATATTATTCAACATCCTGAAGTGCGGCATAACCTTCTTCGCCAGTACGAACTTTAACAATGTTTTCTACATCATAAACAAAAATTTTACCATCACCAATATGACCGGTATAAAGAACCTTCTTAGCAGTTTCAATCACATCGCGAACCGGAATTTTACTAACAACAATGTCAACCTGTATTTTAGGTAGAAGGTTTGCTTCAACCTGAACACCACGGTAATACTCAGGTTTACCTTTCTGGATACCGCAACCAAGAACATGGGAAACGGTCATGCCAGTAATACCAATATCAATCAGCGCAGCTTTCAATGCTTCAAAACGCGATTCCTTACATATGATTTCTACCTTAGTGAATTTTGTAATGCTATTATCAAAAGCTGGCACTTTTTTTATGGTAACTGCTTCTGCAATAGGAACCTCACCGGTTACATTGACAGCTTCACTATACCTGTAATCAAAGCTCTCTGTTACAGGCAAAAAATCTGCATAAGCATTAGGAAGACCATGTTCTGTACTATCAAGACCTTTAATTTCTTCTTCCCTTGATACACGAAGCCCGATAGTCTTATTAATTATTAAGAAAGTGAATATCATTGTAACAGCAGTCCAAACAAGAATTGCAGTAACACCAATCAACTGAATTTCGAGCAGTTTAAAACTTCCAGTATAAAACAAACCTTCAAGTCTTGCAGGAGCTTCAGGACTTGCTAGTAACCCTACTGCAAGAGTCCCCCAAATACCATTCGCTAAATGGACGCCAACTGCTCCAACCGGATCATCGATGTGTAATTTGAGATCAAGCATTTCAACAACCACTACAACAAGAATGCCAGAAACAATACCAATCACCACAGCACCAAATACATCAATTGCATCACAGCCTGCCGTTACAGCAACAAGCCCGGCTAATGCACCATTTAAGCACATAGAGACATCAGGATTACCATTTTTTATCCATGTAAATAGCATTGTGGTGCATGTCGCAACGGCTGGAGCAATTGTGGTCATTACAAAAATGGATGCAAGCGACTCCCTATCCCAAGCTGCAGCACCATTAAATCCGTACCAACCGAACCAAAGGATGAAACATCCGAGCGCACCAAGGGTAATAGAATGACCAGGGATTGCATTAACCTTTTTCACTTTACCAGCAGTATCCTTGACATATTTACCAAGTCGAGGTCCTACCATAATCGCACCAATCAGCGCAGTAATGCCACCGACAGAGTGAATTGCCGCAGAGCCCGCAAAATCATGGAATCCAAGCTGAGCCAGCCATCCTTGACTGTTCCATACCCAGCCTGCTTCAATCGGATATACAAATAGAGAAATTACAGCAGAATAAATACAGTAAGAAACAAACTTTGTTCTTTCTGCCATAGAACCAGAAGCAATTGTAGCTGCAGTTGCACAGAATACAAGATTGAAAACAAACGATGCAGCATTTCCGCTTTTCAAAAATGTTTCAAAATCCGTTAACATTTCGATGTTCGGTACTCCGAAAATTCCTAGAACATAATTTTCTGACATCATAAGACTGAA
>JAFQEE010000013.1 GCA_017399175.1 Clostridia bacterium
ACTTTTACACTCCCACGGCATTTAAAACACTCCTTTTCAGCATTTTATTTGCCTTTATTTTATCATAAATGTGTAAACAATCCTCCCGTACATTCTGTAAACTATCTTACCAGACTATACACTCTGTGCCTGCCCGTAAGTGTGCGTTATTTGTTCGGGAGGGCACGGAGACCCTCCCCTACAATAAACCAAATTAATAGACAATTATTGTTTGTTTTTGTTATTTATAAACTTTTATTTTTTGCCGTTGCACTTCAAATGATAATATACCCACCTCCCTCGTCAGAGGGAGGCAATGAAAAGCAGGGTTACTACAACCCCACCTTATCATTTTATTCTGTTATTTCTGTTGATAATACAGGCTCATCAATGGATTCAACAATCATTGATTTCTGCATTTCTTCCTTGTGCTTTTCTGTTCTTTCGTCAAGCCATGTGATAATATCCGAATGAACCTCATCACGATTAATTTCGTTAAAAATCTCGTGACGCGCATCCTCATAGATTTTCATAGTTACATTCTTATGACCTGTCTTTTTGAGTTTTTTATAAACCTCTTTAACGCCTTTTCCGTAGTCCCCCACAGGGTCCATTGAGCCTGAAAGAAGGTAAATAGGCATACTCAACGGAATTGTGTTATACCAACGACGAGATGATACCTGTTTGAGCGTCATAAACAATGCTTTCATACCACTAACGGTATATTGATATCCGCATAAATCATCAGCAATAAACTTGTCCACTTCTGCCTCATCGCGTGACACCCAGTCACATTCTGTACGCTTTTTAGTCTTTCTGTTATATGCACCAAAAGCCATTGTGTTAAGAATATCCGAACGATACTGTGGTCCATTCTGCTTAATCAATGTATTTGCAAGGTGAAGTCCGATTCCAAGCATAGGGTTTTCACCGCTTGTGCCTGTATAGACAACACCGTCAAGAAGATAACCGTATTTTGCTGTATACTTTCTTGCAATAAGACTACCCATACCGTGACCTATCATAAAGAATGGCAAGTTAGGGTATTCACTCTTTGCCATATCCGATATGGTTTTTAAATCTTCAATAAATGTTTCTTCACCATTTTCACCGAAATACCCCAACATATCTCTGTCAGTAATTGATGAGCCGTGTCCCACATGGTCGCTGACAAAAACAGCATACCCAGCCTTGCAAAGTTCCAATGCAAAACGAGAATAACGGTTTGAGTATTCCGCCATACCGTGAGAAATCTGCACAACACCTTTTATTGAGCCGTAATCAATAGGTGCTGCGCTCTGTGCAAATATTTCGCATAATCCCGACGCAGAAAGAAATGAATATTCTTTAGTCAAAAATTCCAAAAAAATCACCTTTCACATTTAAACTGGTCATATTGTAACATAAATTTATATAAATTTCTACATTAAGTTGTAAAGTTCAGGTTTATACAATAATTTGGAGTTTGTCGGGGTAAGTGTAAAGTTAAAAGTGGAAAATGGAAAACAAAGGAACGTCGTTGTGATTATAAAATAAAACCAATATGGTTGGAATGTAGGGGCGCTTCACGAAGCGCCCGAATGAAGTTACCAACACACTTTGGGACGGTCGCTTCGTGAAGCGCCCCTACAAGGTTTTTGTTTCGATTTTAATTACATATCATCCCGATAAATTATGATTTATCGTACTTAATTATAAAAAATGTTTTAATTGATTTTATGTATTTATTGACATACATTCTGTTTAGGTTTAAAATTTATTTATACTTTAGAAATGAGGTTTTGGTATGAAAATTTCCAATCGAATTGTTGCATTAATTCTTGCGACTATAATGGCTTTTAGCGGTTGCATTGTGGCTTCTGCACAAGAGGATGTTGACTACACAATCAACAATCCTTATGGAACTGTTGATTTTGACAGTTGGGGACAGTACAAGGCTGACTTGCATTGTCACACAACTGCTTCCGACGGTGATGCGGATATGGATGAAATGATTGAGGAGCATTACGCACAAGGTTATGATGCTCTTGCCCTTACTGACCATGGTATTGTCAGTCAAAACTGGACATCAGTTTATAGCAGAAATTACTATAAAATCGTTTCTCTTATATCCAACAAAAAGCCTCTCACTGTTACACCATTAACAGAAGAACGATACCAAGAAATTACAACAGGTGTTGGCAGGGATGGAAGACCTATGATTGAAATTCCTATGGGAATTGAACAAAATCCAACATCACTCAATAATGCACACGTCAACAGTTGGTACACCGAATACGGTGACGGCATTGTTGGTGGTACAAGCAACTATGAAGAAGTAATAAAAAATGTTGATGCTACAGGCGGACTCAGCGTAATCAATCATCCAGGTGAATACACATCTGCAAAAGAGGAAGAATGTACTGCTGACGCATACGATGAAAATGACATCTGGTACAGTTATGTTATCAAAAAATTTGCAAACATTCTCACAACTTATGATTCCTGTATCGGCATCGACATTAACTCAAAACAAGACGGAAGAACAAAGTATGACAGAAAACTCTGGGATATTCTTTTAGGAAAAGTTGTTCCGACAGGAAGAAATGTTTTCGCTATTGCCACAACCGATGCTCACCAGCTTGACAAAGTAGGTTGCGCGTGGACAAATCTTTGTATGCCTGAAAACAATGCTGAAAATATCCGTACTTGCCTTCAGAACGGTGCATTCTTCGCTGTAAGCAGATATATTAAAAATGCAGACGAAATGGCACAATTCTCACTTGAAACAGGTATAGATTGGGGTACAGAGTTTGAACAGGATATCCGTGACGAATCATTACCTGCTCCAAAAGTTACTGATATTGTAGTTGACGAAGCAAATGACACAATTTCACTTTCAGTTGAAAACGCACTTACAGTCCATTGGATTGCTGACGGCAAGGTTATTCACGTTGGTAACACCATTGACCTTGATGAATATTCAGACGAAATCGGTTCATATGTAAGAGCAGAGGCTTTCGGTCACGGCGGTGTGCTTTATACACAAGCATTCACACTTGAATATGACAATGCTCCTGAAGCAAATGATAGTTTCTTCTTTGACTTTGGTAATATCCTTGCGGAAATTAAATATTACATCATCGAAATCTGTACATCAATTCCTATCGGTAAAGCTGTTTTCGATTACCTTACAGCACCTGTAACAAAATAAACTTTTAAAACCTCCGAGTAACATTTGCTTGGAGGTTTTGACAAATTGGAGGTTGTCGGGGAGTTCACAATTACCCTCCCTCATTGAGGGAGGTGGCATTTTCGCAAGAAAATGACGGAGGGAGTTTGTTATTTGACCTAATAACTCCCTCAGTCTCACTGCGTTCGACAGCTCCCTCAAAGAGGGAGCGGAATGCTTTCTATCTCCCCAATAAATTATGATTTATAATTTTGATTAAAAATATGATTTTCTACGAACAGTAGACAAAATCTCCGTTTCGTGAGTTGAAAACTATGTCTATTTATTGCAGAATAATACTATAAAAAGGAGGTTTTAATATGGAGAGAAAAACAATCGGTGCATTTCTTTCTGCCTTGAGAAAAGCAAACGGAATGACTCAGCAAGAGGTTGCTGACAAATTAAATGTTTCCAACAAAACTGTCAGCAAGTGGGAACGCGACGAGGGTTATCCCGAAATAATGATGTTGCCTGCTATTGCGGAGCTTTATTCTGTTTCGGTGGATGAAATTCTGCGTGGTGAAAGAATTACAAAAGCAGACAACGAAGAACGGAAAGACACAAAAAGTGATGAACGAATCAAGTATTTAATTGAAAAAGCAACAGTTAAATTTAAAAACAATTCCATAATTTCCGTTATTTTAGGTGTTGTTGCACTTATTATAGCCTATACAATCGCTGACATTGTATATAATTATAATGCTTTGTGGGTTGGATATGTAATCATATTGATTTTGGTTGCAAGTTCAATTGCAGTTACTCTTATTGCATTCAACAATCTTTTATCCGGTCTTGATAACAAAGATGTTATTGAAAAAGAGTATTATGAAAAAACAATGAAAAACAGCATAAAATATGTTACTGCTGTCACCTTTTTATCGGTTGTAACAATAATCGGACTTCTTCTCAACATTTTATTTGATGGTGTGTCTATGTTAATTGTTGCATTACCTGCCACAGCGGTTGTTAGTGGTATTGTTGCATATTTAGTTCGCTCTGTTTTACATAAAAAATATGACATACCTGAAAGACATTTATCTGATGAACAAAGAAAATACCGCAAAAAGCACATTAAAATTACTTCTGTAATTCTCGCAGTTGTAATTCTTATTTCTATTATATCCCCATTTGTGGGTGTTTTTATTGAAAGTCTGGCTGTCGAATTTTTTAACTTTAACGATGGTGTTGGTTATCAATATTCCTCACAGGAAGAAGCAGAAAATGAATATTATAAGCTTAAAAACCATGTAACAGACAATAAACCTTTATACAACGCTTATAGCGAAGGATACCTTGAAGATGGTACATACACCATATTTGTGGAAAAATTAGGTCATTCTTTTATTAAAGATAAAAACGGATATCAACGTGAATATACTGAGGTTTTGAGTGGTGAAGACCTTGAATTCAGTTCCCAAGAAGAAGCGGAAAAATTCAAAAAAGAAAATGTTCTCATCAGTGATTATCCGACTCCTGATTTCTTAGACAGAAATGTAATTTTTAACGATGAAACACTGACTGTCCGTTGGCAGTATAATACAAACTACCTTCGCGGTGCACTTGATATTTTAGAAGTATTCTTACTATTCGCTTACATTATCAGCATTGTTATCATTATAATTTCTGTTATTGTATATTTTAGAAAAAAGAAGAAAATTGGTTAAAAATCTTTAATCGGTAATCGTTTGTTAAAGCCAAAAATTCCAATAATAATTTCATATTTTTAAAGGGCTGATGGTATCGTCAGCCCTTTAAATTTCAAATAAAACCACATCATAATAATCAATCAACCAAAAACAGACTTGACAATATCGTTAAACGATGTTATGCTTTAATTAAGGTTATCGTTAAACGATATTGTGATTAAGGGGTGATTTTTATGCCAAGAAAATCTCTGCAGACTCTTTCTGAGCCTATGTACTATGTTCTTCTTGCTTTGACAAAGGAACTTTACGGAACTGAAATAATGAATGAGGTCAGACGAATATCAGGCGGTAGAATCAATATCGGACCCGGTACACTTTATACAATGCTTGATAAATTCGCTTCCAACAACCTTATAAAACGCACTAACCACAGCCTATCAACAAAAAGTTATATCATTACAGACGACGGCAAGCAAATGCTTAAAGAAGAATATGCTCGTCTTAACACACTCTTAAATGACGGTCAAGGAATTGTGGAGGGATTATAATGTTTAAAAGAAATACAAATGAGAAAAAGAAAGCCTTTGATTTCTACTACACAGAGCTTTCCGCATTGGCAGAATATCTTGAAAAGCAAGAAAATAAAGGATATCGACTTAAAAAAGTTGAAAACAAGATGTTGATATTTGAGAAATGCGAACCAAGAAATATCCGTTATTGTGTAGAAATCTTTAAAGGTAGTTCATATAAAGAATTCATTGAGTCCTGCACCCTTGAGGGTTGGGAACATGTAACTACATATAACGGGGAACTGTATATTTTCAGAACACAAAAGTCAGATGCTATTGACATTATGACCGACGAAAAAGAAAAATTTAAAAATACTGCAAAAAGAGCAATATTGCAACCTGGATTATGGAGTACATTATTTATTTCACTCTATCCTCTTTCTAATCTTATTTTGGGATTGAATAGAGGAATTACTATTGATGTTTTTGAAACAGACGTGTTCAACTTTGTATTTTTGATGTTCGTAGCACTACATATTTTTATACTTCTGCTAAGATTCTTTGACTACTTTTTGTGGCGGTACACAATCCGAAAAAAAGGGCCTGACTCATCATTTTTCAACCTAAAAAACACAGTACGCAAACGAAAATTATATGCTGTTATAAGTAGCATTTTCCTTATGACTCTTTATCTTATACTTTGGTGGATTGCTCCTAACTGTTTTGATACTGCTTTTGAGATTATACTTGCATTAGTGTTACTTTATTGCATATACGATGGTGCAACTATCTCAAAACTTTCTTTCGACAAAAATGAGAGAATGAAAAAGGCTATACTGACTTGTGTAGTAGTTGCTCTTTTTACAGGTGGTGCTTTCCTTCTTAAAAACTTTAATGAAAAATATGTAATTGCAAACTCAAAAACAATGCTCAGTTTAGAAGAAGCTCCCATATCTGTCGAGGATTTGAACGACAAAGTGAAAAGTTGTGAAGATAGATGTGATGTAGAAGGGACTCGTTTTGGACAACTATATTCATTTACTTGTGATGCAGAACGATATGACGAAGATGGTGATATAAATAATTTCATATCCTATAACATTTTCATAAGTGACTATCCAAGTGTTCGTCAAAAATACATTAACAAACTTTTAAAAGAATTTGATGAGTATGATTGTGAAAAAATTATTCCACCTGATACCAAATGGGATTACTGTTACCTAATCAACTGGAATGACGAAAACAGATATGACGGATTTGCTGTTAAAGATAATCTGATAATTTATTTAAGATTTAGCGTAGATTGTAAGCAAAACTTTTTTGATGTTGCATATAAAGAACTTTTTGATAAGTAACCACAAATTGGGTTTGCGAACAAATTATAATTTATCCGCATATGTTTATTTGTGTTTTAAACAAATTAGGGTAAATCATAACCACCAGTTGAATGAAATTGTCAAGTAAAAGTAGACAGTAAAAACCACCAATTATTCAAACCCTTGTTCAATCCTATATTGAACAGGGGTTTTGTAATTAAGTTTGTAAGATAATCTTTCATTATTGAAATA
>JAFQEE010000014.1 GCA_017399175.1 Clostridia bacterium
CCAATCAGCTGTTACTGAGTTTGCCTTAACATCGTCAATTGGGTTATCATCCATGCTAATTCCTTCTGAAAGACCAATTGTGATGTTACCTGTATAGAATGACAAATCATCTGCTGCATCCATATAAACGCTAAGAGTTGCGATATCGCCAGCATTATATGATTCTTTATCCCATTCAAGAGCAAAAGCTACCTGAGCGTCGCCAAGTGTAACCGCTGCTGATGCAGGAACTGCCATTACAGAAAGGCAAAGTACAAGCGCAAGGAAAATGGCACTAATCTTTTTAATCATAGTAAATTATCTCCTTTTTTTCAGTCACCTGAAAATTAGTGTGTTTTCAGGTGACCTTGTAAAACTTGTTTTAATATTAGTAGATAACGTATTCGTTACATACTACTAATGAGCCTACTTCTGCCTGTGTTGGTAAACCGCTATAGTTCAATTCGAACCATTCCATGAAACCAGCATCCGCTGCAGTTGGCAATGTGTCACCGTCAAGGTCGCCAGCCATGAACTGATAAAGAGTATCAATACCCATATAGTTCAATTCATAGTATTCAGCGATACCTGCGTCAGATGCACCTACCCAACCGTCCATATCCATATCACCAAAGTAAATGAACATGTATGTTTCAACTACTTCATAGTTTTCGTCAAGAACATTAACGATTGTACCTGTTGTTTCAACACCTGCGTCACCAACAACAACTTCAAGATATTCATCACCATAAGCTGTTGAAAGGAATTCTGCGATTGTACCATCAGCAACAAATTCGTCATTATAACCAAGTGTGTCGAAACCATAAACTGTACCTGTGAATTCACCATCACATGTGTTTACTGTATCGATAATTGCTTCGAATGGAGCGTTTTCGTTAAGAACGAGTGTGTTTGGTTCTGCAGGTTCTTCTTCTACTGCGAAGTATGCGATGCATGCTTCGAGGTTTGCATTAGCTGCGTCTACCTTAGCCTGGTTACCCTGCTTGTTTGGACGGTCGTTATCAGCATATTCACGTGCTGAGTCAGCATAGAGATTCCATGTGTTGCCGTCTTCACCTACATAGTAGTAGCCAAGTCCTTCGATAAGGTGACCGAGAGCCTTTTCCTTTGTAAGTCCCTTTTCGATTGCAACGTCTGAAAGTTCGATTGCATCAAGGTCCATAGCAAGGATTTCTTCTGCTACGAGAATGTTTGCTTCGAGTGCAGCTGTGCCGCCTGCTTCGATGAGTGAATCCTCAAGCTTAAGAAGCTGCTTGTAAGCAACCATAAGGTTGTACTTAACATCGTAGATTCTTGAGTTGAATTCTGAGAATTCATCTGTGCCTGCTGCTACTGCCTTTGCTTCTGCAAGAGCTTCTGCATATCTACCCCATGTAACTGCTTCGTAATCTTCAGCATCAAGCTGCTGAGCTTCTACATGAGCGATTTCCTTTTCAAGGAATTCGAGATGGTCATTGTCCTCTGCATTGTTTGCAAGGAACTGCTCGTAGTATTCAAGACGAGATGTGAAATCTTCAACATAAAGTCTTGTATGGACAGGCTGTACCCATTCGTTACGAGCTGCGATAGAAGCGTCGATAGCTGCCTGGTCGTTTTCGAGTCTTGATGCTGTAATAGCTGCTGCAATTGTTGCATTTTCAGCATTTGCAATTACACTATCAAGCTCAGCTTCACTGATACCTGAACCGAGGATGTAATATCTGTCCATAATTTCAGGAGCAAGATATGTACGGTAGAGGTCTTCAGCAGCCTGTTTAACATCATCATAGCTGAAGTATTCATAGAATTCGTAATCCTGGAAGTTGATTTCCTTACCGTTTACGAAGTCATCTTCAATTGCGTTTCTGAGTTCTTCAACATATGATGGAAGTGATGCTGATGCGTCTGCTGATGCGTTTGCATCTGCTTCTGCAAGAGCTGCGTCCATAGCTTCCTTAGCTGCTTCGAATCTTTCGATAGCTGCTGGGATGTATGGCTGGATAGCTGTAACGTAGTCAGTATCTGCGTGACCGTTATCAGCTGTCATCATTGGGTATGTAGCGCCGTAAACGATTGTCTTCCATGCTTCGTTATATTCGTTATAAACGTCAGCAGGAACGCCCATGTTTGCATGGTAAGCGTTATCTTTGTTTTCTGTGTAGATATCATAGATATCATAGTCGTTATAATAGATGTAGTTAATTTCCCAGAACTTAACGTCATCACTATATGCGATAGAAACGATACCCATGTCATACAAACCGTATTCGAATTCAGTATCAGCTGTTACGCCTGAGTTAGCGTAGTAGAGCTTACCGCTTGTTGCACCATCCTTAGGGAATGATGAAGCGAAACCACCGTCACGGTTCTGGAAGTATGAGAAGTACTTAGATGCCTGAGCATTCATACCCTTAGGATTGTCGTTGTTTGTTGCGTTCTTATCACAGTCAATATCAACGTCTGAGTCTGAAGGAGCTAATGTCCAGTGCCAGTTAGATGTACCGCCACCAACTGTTGGGTTTGTACCCCAAACTGAAGGCTGGAATGTTGTTACAGTAGTATAGATATCTTCTGTGAATACGAATTTCTTGTATGGGTCGATACCGTAGTAACCATCTGCATCGTCACCGCTGTAACGACCTTCAACATTAGCGTCTTCATACTGGTTAGAAACGAGGAATGTAACTGAAGTGTACTGTGTACCGCCGATTGCCTGACCATCTTTACCAACATAGTCATATTCGATTGTTACAGTAACAGCTTCTTCCCCGTTGTATGTACCGCCAACGGAAACATCGATTGTTTCCCAAGGTGAAACAACATTATCGTAAGTGAATGTAAGTGTGTTTACTGTAGCATCAGATGTGATATTTCTGATATTGATGTCGTATGCGTGGTCTGTTACAGAAGTGTTTCTGTGAGTTTCAAGCATACCTGCTGAGTTGTTAAGAATTTTAATCTTTGTTTCAGCAGAATCGATTGCACCGCCAGCACCGATATTATACTGGAATGCATAGTCATTACCATCGCGGAATGTTGTCCAAACCTGTGGGTCAGCAATTTCCTGTGGGTCTGTCTTCCAACCTAAGAAGAAGTTAAGGATTGGAAGTGCTGTATCAAGAAGACCGTTGTTATAAGCTGTTTCGAGCTTACCAACAAGGTTAACAGCAAGTGTTCTGATATTTGCATGAGATGCAAGACTATCAAAGTCTGTAACTGCTGATGGAATAAGTTCGTATGAGCCGCCGCCAATCTTCTTAAGGAGACCGTTTACGATACCCTTAATAAGCGCTGCAAGCTGGTCAAGAACGTTACCGTTTCTGAAGTAGTTGTTTTCTCCGTTGAACTGGATTGTGTTAATAAGAGCGTCCCAACGAAGGTCAACAAGACCAAGGATAAGGTCATGACGAAGGAATTTTTCCATCTTGTTTGTGCCATAATCTCTTGATGTTGAAGAGTCGCTTGTATTAACTGTAAGGATTTCAGATACAGGAAGAAGGTCGCCAAGAATCTTTTCAAGCTTAGCCCATGGGTCCTGTGCTGTTGTCATGTCGATTGTAAGACCTGTTGTATCAACAAGGTTTTCCATCTTCCATGTCCATTCATAATCCTTATCAAGAGCCCAGTCAATGATATAGTCGAGAATGCCTTCCCAGTAGTTAGCTGTAGCATTATCGAGTTTAAGGTCAGCTTCAGTAAATTCGCCACCATCTACTTTGTATCCTGAGTAGCTGATGAATGATGACCATTCTGTTGTGTCTTCACCGAAATCAGCGAATGCACGAAGGTATTCGAAACCAATGTTGATACCCATTGTAAGGATAACATCAAGCCAGTATTCGCTGTCCTTGTTAGCTACGAAAGACTTAACAGGGTCAGCTGTTGTTGTACCGAAGTCTGCATAGATAAGAGCATCATAGTTGTATTCAGGTGTAAGGTATGCTGCGAATTCACGAACAACCGCTGCAAGAATAGCACCAACCTTAGCATTTGAAGCAACGATTTCGTCAGCTGCAGGAAGAGTCATTGATGGCATAATGATATCAACGAGCTGTGCTGCAATACCGAGAAGAACTGTATCGTTGTCAGATGACATAAGAAGGTCATAGTAGCATCTTGGGTTTGTTTCATAGTCAGAACCGAAGATGTGCTGTGGTGAAAGTGAAATTACTGCCTGTGCAGCAGCCTTAATGTTTTCAACAACATTTGCGTTGCTGCCCTTAACAAATGTTGGACGAGTCCATGTTGCTGTGTAGTCTGACAATGAGTCGTCTGTTTCAGCACTTGGAAGTGTAATTGTTTCTGCAACCTTAACAAGGAAGTCGTTAAAGTGGAGAAGGAGTCTGTCGTTTGCGTCATCATCGCTTGCAGGAACGAATTCGTTCATGAAATCACCTGTGATTTCATAGTTCCAGTTGATGATGTCGAAATAGTTGTTTGTAGCTGAAAGGTCTGCTACATAAAGGTCATCGAGGTAACGGTAGTAGTGTGTACCGTCAACGATTGCGTAGTCTGACCATTCAAATGCGTAATCGCCCTGTGCATCAGCAAAGATTGCTTCATTACCGAGAGCAAGAACTGCATCGTCGCCTTCAGGACCTGCTTTACCAACATATGTAAAGCGAGCACCAAAGAATTCAGCAAGAATCTTCTTAACAGAACCATTAAGAACAACAGTAGCTAAATTATCAAATACTGTTGGAATGAATGTGTAAAGAAGTTCGCCTGCGCTCATAGTTGTAAGGTCGATGTTGTCAGCATTAAAGCCAGCAAGGAACTGTGAATCGTCATTGTAGTACTTAAGAGTTCCAAGATAAATCTTGTTGCCTTCACTGTCAAGTTCGAAGTCACCGTTTTCGTCAAGCTGATATGCTTTCCAAACATATGTAGCACTGCCTTCAACTTCTGCTTCTAACAAGTATACCTGATTTTCCTTAGCGTAGTTGTAAGCAGCTACGTTATTTGTATCATCATTGTCATTAGCACGAGCTTCAGCTTCTTCAGCGTCTACAATGTGGTAAGACTGCATTGTTGTGCCGTTAATCTGATAGTAGAATCTCAAGCTGTTATCTGATGCTGTAGGAGCAGCTGAACCTGTAGCCTTTGCAAGCCAGTCAGTATGTTCAGATGTCATGTTACCGTTAGCATCATACTTGATAGTTGTGATTGACATGTTGTCACTGAAGAGCTTCTTAACTCTTTCGTTTACAGTGTTTTCAACATTACCGTCACCTGTAGCTCTTGTGTCATAAGTCTTGATAAGTGAAACACTGTCGTCCCATCTTTCGATAAGAGGGAATACAAGACCCTTAACAAGTGATGGAAGGTCTGTAACCATTTCATTGATAGATGAAAGGTCAAGGCTACCACCGATAAGTCCACCGATAATACCAAGGTCAAGACCATCAGTAAGAACTGTGTTTACAAGACCTGTATTGTTTGAAAGGAGCTGGAACAACTCTGCGAAGAGTGTAAGCTGTGAGTCACCTGCACGGTCGATACCTGTGTTCCAAGTACTCATAGAAAGTTCTTCAAGAACACCAAGGTTAACGATACCCTTTGCAATTGAGAACAAGAAGTTTGACATTGTGTTCGCAACTGTATCAAGTGAGTAGCAAAGTCTGTCAACGCTTGAAAGGTCAAGAGTAATTGAAAGACCGAGAACGTTGAAAACTTCACCCATGTTGATACCTAAGCCAGGAAGAACAGTATCAAGGAAGTCCTGAACCATAGAAGCTCTTTCTTCTGATGAAAGTCTTGTAACCTGACCATAAGGTGAATAAGCGTCGAGTGCTTCAAGTTCTGCAACTGTCTTGTACTGAGCAACTGCTGCTGAACCAAGCACTGAAAGTGCTGAGAACGCAAGAACAACTGCAAGAACAACGCTCAACAATTTTTTCATTTTGTTCATAAGTTTTTTCCTCCTATTAGTTTTTCGCATACATATTATATATGCAATTCAAATAGTTCCCTATAATTATTTTTACATCGCCACAGGAGAGGCGATACGAGAGCATCTAATCCTTACTCTCTGACCCAGCCGTATAATCCTTAATGTTATACGTGCAGAGCTCGACAAAAGTGCTCTATGTTACCCGGACTGTCTTTCCACCGCTTCCGCTAATCAATTGAGAAAAGCCACGGCGGAAGACTGATGATACACACCCGAGTATTACCTTAGGATGTGCATCACTAATGGGATATGAAGTGTCACCTTTTAAAAAATTAGGCACTTCACCCATTACACCATTCCTATGGTTATAACAATTATACAAACATTTCCTTAAAATTGCAAGTCCTAATTAACAAAAATTTTAAAATTTTTACACTTTATATAAAATTATTTTTATCTTTTGTGCATTCTATCAAAAGGGGATTTGAAAACTCGTCAAAAAGTCCTAAAGTATCCGATTTTTATCAACATTGTGTATATAAAAAGTAATATTTTGTCATATTTTTCCTATTTTTATAAACATTTTTGTGTTGTTATGTTGATTTTCTTGTTTAACACACTATATCTTGTGTTTATTGTTTTATCAAGGTCAATTTGTGGAAAAACAGGGGATAGGACAGGAGAATTAGAAGATATAAGGGTAAATAAACACCATTACGCCCCATCTTTGAGGGGGCTGTCATGAGCTGTGCGAGTGACTGGGGGAGTAACTCCCTCCGTCATTTTCTCACGAAAATGCCACCTCCCTCATTGAGGGAGGGGAATTTGATAATTTCCCAAACAAATTCTTATTTATACAACTAAAAAACGGCAAGGAGTTTTTCCCTGCCGTTTAATGTGCTTATATAAAATTTTCAATTATTTCTTTGGTGCTTTGAATGTGAAGTTCTGACCTAAATATTTTGCAAAGTTGAATGATTCGTCATAACCGTTTCCGCCTTCACAAGCATAGTCAACAGAATATACTACTCCGTCTGAAACAAAATAATAGTTTTCTGTATAGTGGATAACATTTCCGTCTTTATCAACTATCTTATAAATACGAATTTCGCTGCTGAGGTTTCCTGAAATTGTTCCTGTGTTTTCTGTGTGTGTATATTTGCAACCTTCGTATGCTGCAAATGACGGATTCTTTTTAATAAGTTCTGCCAACTGAACAGGGTCATTGATTGCTTCACCAACTGCTTCGTTGTTTGCATCAATTATATCAAGATATGTTTCAAGTGTTTCCTCTGCCTTGAGTTCTGCATGTTGTGTAAACTTGATATAGCAGTTTTCGTCTGTCTTGTCCTTTACAACTCTACCGTATTTATTACCTGTCCAGCCCTTTGGAACACCTAATTTATATAACTTACCCTGTACCTGGTCGTCTGTTACATAGTCACCGTCCAACTGAAGCCAATATGTCTGGTCCTCACCGTCAGCATATGTAAGAACTTCACCCTCACGGTCGGTAACAAGAACTGCTACCTTGTTTTCTTCGTTAACAACTGTGTTACCGCTTTTGTCTGTCATAAGGGGATATTCTTTACCGTTGATTTCTGTCATATCCAATTTGCTTTTGCACGCTGTGAATGCTGTTACAATAAACAGAATTGCCAATGCTACTGCTAAAATCTTTTTGTTCATAATTTTTTCCTCCATTTTATGTAACCCCAACAGGGGAGCATAAACATTATTTTTTTACTGAACTGTTGTGAGTCCTTTATTACCTGCAGGAACAACACCAATCCAACTCTGTCCCGGATTGATTACAAGCTCATTGTTATTCATATCCTGAATTTTCAAAGGCTCGCTTTTTCCTGCTTTTGACCAGGTAATTTCTTGTCCGACACCATTTGAAACGTAATAACCTTCACCACTTCCGATGTCCCAGTTCCATTCCTTGTGACCTGCACCCGTATTAAGTGTTGTAACAGGAACATAAAGAACGATTACATTTTCAACTGCCATTGACTTTCCGTTATTCCCGTCTGTCATAACCTTGTTATTAAGGTAATTATAATATCTTTTCTCTATTGTATCATATTTAAATGTATGAGTAAAGCCCGTTGAAAAAGTTACTGAAATCTGTGAACAATTTGTAGTGTTTATTGATGTAATGTCCTGTCCGTCAACTGCAACATCAAACGGTTGCCAGTTATTTGAATTTGCCTTTGTTGTATAGCCAAGCTTTGAAATAGCATTTTTGACTGCTGTCTGTGTTGTAATTCCACGATGCTCAATTGCTGTATTTCTTGTGTTATCTCTAAAGAAATATGAACCTTCGTACTTTTTGCCGTCAATATTGTTCACACCAAGGTTTCTTATTGCCTGATATCCAAGCTGGAAACCTACACCTGAACCGTCACTTGCACCCCAATGAACGAAAATCGCATTCATTCCTTTTGCAAGTTCAACAAAGTCGTGTCTTGCACTTCTTACAGGGCCGACTTTTTCGGGAATTTTATTTGCATCGGCATAAATCCACATCATTCGTGTTATTCCGCCTTCTGCAACACCTTCAACAACAATATCAGGAGTTGTAATTCCCCATTGTGGTCTTGCAGCAGGTGAGTTCTCAACCATAATTGCGATTGGTCGTGCTGCGATTGCACTTTCCGATAAATCTGCTATACCTGTCAACGGATTAAGGTTTTCAGGAGTTTCTGTCGCATCAACATCAGATGTTAACTCTTCTGTTGGAGCTTTTGTTGTGCTTTCGTCAGGAGTTTCCGGTTCTTCTTTATTACATCCAACAAAAGAACAAACCATAAGTGAAACTACTAACAGAATACTGACGATTCTGATTAAACTTCTCTTCATTTTGTGTATCCCTCTCTGAATTTGCGATTACTTCTCAATCTTTGTCTTTCCGCCCATATACATCTGTAATGGTTTTGGAATATTGATGCTTCCGTCTTCGTTAAGGTTGTTTTCAAGGAATGCAATCAACATTCTCGGAGGAGCAACAACTGTGTTATTAAGTGTATGTGCGAAATAGTTACCGTCCTTGCCCTTGATTCTGATACCAAGGCGTCTTGCCTGTGCATCACCAAGATTTGAACATGAACCAACTTCAAAGTATTTCTGCTGACGAGGGCTCCATGCTTCAACATCACAACTCTTAACCTTTAAGTCAGCAAGGTCACCTGAACAACATTCAAGTGTTCTTACTGGAATATCGAGTGAACGGAAGAAGTCAACTGAATTCTGCCAGAGCACATCGTACCACTTCATACTATCTTCAGGCTTACAAACAACTATCATTTCCTGCTTTTCGAACTGATGAATTCTGTAAACACCGCGTTCTTCAATACCGTGAGCACCAACTTCTTTTCTGAAGCAAGGGGAGTAACTTGTAAGAGTCTTTGGAAGTTCGTTTTCAAGAGTAAATGTGTCGATAAACTTACCAATCATTGAGTGTTCACTTGTACCAATAAGGTAAAGGTCTTCACCCTCAATCTTATACATCATATTTTCCATTTCAGAGAAGCTCATAACGCCTGTTACAACATCGCTACGAATCATAAATGGTGGAATATAATATGTGAATCCTCTGTCTATCATAAAATCTCTTGCATAAGAGAGAATTGCTGAATGTAATCTTGCAATATCACCGCAAAGATAGTAGAAACCGTTACCGCTTGTCTTTCTTGCACTATCAAGGTCGATACCGTTAAGGTTTTCCATAATGTCAACATGATAAGGAACTTCAAAATCTGGTGTTACAGGTTCACCGTAACGCTGAATTTCAACATTTTCACTGTCATCCTTCCCAATCGGAACACTATCATCAATTATATTAGGAATTACAAGCATAATCTTTCTGATTTCTGCTTCCAATTCGCCTTCTTTAACCTGAAGAGAAGCCAACTCATCAGCCATATCTTTAACCTTCTGCTTAACTACTTCTGCTTCTTCGCGTTTGCCCTGTGCCATAAGACCGCCAATTTCTTTACTTACTGAATTACGGAGTGCACGGAGCTCGTCTGCTCTGCCTTTTGCTGCTCTGTATTCAGCATCAAGCTCGATTACCTTATCAACCAGAGGAAGCTTATCATCCTGAAACTTTTTCTTTATATTTTCCTTAACCACATCAGGGTTAGTTCTTAAAAATTTAATGTCTAACATTTCTATTCCACCTTATTTATCGAATTCTTTTGCTAACTTAGTTAAGTCTTCTTTACCGAAGAACTCAAATTCAAGAGTACCTTTGTGACCTGTACTTGACAAGTATATTTTAACCTTTCTGCCAAGTGTATTTGTGAGAGCAATCTCAACCTCATCATAATACTGGTCTCTCTTTTTATCACGCTTTTTAGGTTTTGGTTTTTCACCTTGTAAAGCGTATTTAACCATTTTTTCAACCTGACGAACTGATAAATCCTGTGAAACAACAGTTTCAGCAATTTTCAGCATTTCCTTTTCATCGTCAAGTCCCAATAATGCACGAGCATGACCTGCTGTGATTTTCCCGTCACTTAACAAATTGCGTACAGGTGAGGGGAGTTTAAGTAATCTCAATGTATTTGTAACAGCAGTTCTTGATTTACCAACCTTGTCTGCTGCCTCTTCCTGTGTAAAGCCATAGGATTCAATAAGAGATTTAAGTCCTTCTGCTTCTTCAACAGGGTTCAAATCTTCTCGTTGAAGATTTTCGATAAGAGCAAAAATACTTGCCTCTTCATCTGACATCTCTCTGATTGTAACAGGAACTTCTGTAAGTCCTGCCATACGAGCCGCACGCCATCGTCTTTCACCTGCGATAAGCTGATAACTTCCGTCAGCCATAGGACGAACAAGTATAGGCTGAATAATACCATTCTGTTCTATACTCTTTGCAAGTTCCTCAAGAGCATTTTCATTGAAATTTTTTCTTGGCTGGTCTCTGTTAGGCTCAACCTCATTGATATTCAGCATTGTACTGCCGGTTTCATTACCTGTTGCTGAATTATCAAGGAAAAGAGCATCCATACCTCTGCCCAATCCACCTTTTTTAGCCATCTTTTCACCTCATCGCTTCTGCTGTGATAAAAATTCCTCGGCAAAATCCATATATGCAACTGCACCTTTGGAATTCTTATCGTAATATATAATTGGTTCACCGAATGACGGTGCCTCTGAAAGTCTTACATTTCTCGGAATAGTTGTTTTATAAACCTTGTTTGGGAAAAACTTTTTAATCTCTGTCACAACTTGTTGTGTAAGATTAAGTCTTCCGTCATACATTGTCTGTAAAACACCCTCAAGTTCAATATGAGGATTATAAAGTCTTTTTACCTGACGAACTGTCGCCATAAGTTGTGCAAGTCCTTCAAGTGCATAGAATTCACACTGTATGGGCACAAGGAAAGTATCCGATGCAGTAAGTGCGTTAATTGTTATAAGTCCGAGAGATGGGGGACAATCAAAGAAAATATAATCGTATTTGTCATAAAGTTGTGCCACAGCCATTTTAAGACGACTTTCACGCTTGTCCAGTTCAATAAGTTCAACTTCTGCACCTGCAAGATTAAGATACGCAGGCATAATATCAACATTCTTGAATTCTGTCTTTACAACAGCATCATTAGCATTGATATCTTTTACAAGCACATCATAAGAAGAAAAACCGATTTTTCTCTTGTTAATACCAAACCCACTTGTGGAATTGCCCTGTGGGTCAATATCTGCAAGTAAAACCTTATATCCCTTTGCACCCACAGCGGCTGCAAGGCTGACGGCAGTTGTAGTTTTTCCCACACCGCCTTTTTGGTTAATAATTGAAATTACTTTTGCCAAAAAATTTCCACTCCGAAACAGTAAAAAGCCGTTTTTTATATGGCTTTTACCCGATTTTGTATAAGTATATCACATTAATTATTAAATTTAAAGTAAAAAAACAGAAAATTTACAAATTAATCTTAAATTGTTTCACGTGAAACATGAAACATAAAAACATTCAGACTGCAATCAGCCTGAATGTTCATATAACTTTTATTTTGGTGTTGCATAAAGATTACTGCATACAACTTTTATTGTCTTTTTGCTTTCGTTCTTATAGAATGCTATGCCCACACCTATTTCCTCAAAATAATCTCTTGTCATATTATTATAATGGGGTGCATCATCTGCGAACATACCATAAAATTTCTTTGCAAGGTCCTTTAATGCTTGTTCGTTGAAAGCAACTGAATAATCCGTGCTTGAATGAGGTCCTGTGATTACATAAGCAAGATTTTCGCCTGACCATTCATATTCATATTTGAATTCGTTTTGAAGAATATCTGAAAAAGGCTTTCCGTTTGGTCTTGTATGAGAAAGGGAAGTAATGTTTTCCTGTGCTCTTACCATAGCCGCCTTTGTCAGAATTTCATTTTTCACTAATGGTTTTCTTCCGATACGGGCTCTTTCTGCATTAAGAAGTCGCAAAAATTCTTTCTCAATGATTGCAGTCATCTGCATTTCAACAGTTTCTTCTTTGCCCTGCTCAATTTTTTCAAGTCCTGCTACAACACGAAGGATTTTTCGAGCATCAACTGCCGACAACTTTCCGTTTCCGTCAATATCACAATTTGAGATTTGTTCTTTTGTTGCAGTCTTTGTTCCTGCAGAAACCATAAGGATTTCACGGGCATCTATTGCAGATAATTTTCCGTCACCGTTAAAGTCACCTTTAACTGTTTCTTTTGCCGTAACACAAACCGTACTCATTATAACAATAATTAACGACAGTAAAACCGACACTGCTCTTTTCAAACTAATCACCACATCGAAAAATTTATATCAGTTATATTATCATAAATTCATACATTTTTCAACAAAAACAGCAAAAGACTCCTCTTACGAGAAGCCTTTCGCTGTGGATGTGGGGTGTGAAAGAGAAGGATATGGAGTGGCTTTCGCCACATTTATAAAAACACATTATATCGGGGGATATAAGTGGTTTTACCAAAATGGTTATTCGTTGCTTACCAACGGTCTGTCTTCAATTTTTGGAATACGGACAATGTATTCAACATATTCGTCAGTTTCCGTTTTTACTGAATCTGCATCAATTCCTGCTCGACGAATGGTATCAACTGCATTATTAAGAGTGTTTATAAAAATTCTGATGTCTTTAAAGCCTTTGAGCATCTGTCTTTTTGGTGCTTCGCGTTTTCGTAACATCTGCTCAACAAGTGATTCGCTTTCACTTACTGTGAGATGTCGGTCGATTATTATTGCTAACGCTCTTGCTCTTTGGACTTCATCAGTAATTGACAGCAACGCTCTTGCATGGCGTTCCGAAAGTCCGGCACGGGATATTCTGTATCGCATTTCTTCACTTAACTTCAAAAGTCGTAACTTATTTGATATGGTGGACTGTGCCTTTCCGAGTTTTTTGCAAATTTCCTCTTGACTTAATCTGTAATCACTCATTAATAAAGCAATAGCCTCTGCCTCTTCAAAATAATCGAGATTAGACCTTTGCAGGTTTTCAAGGACCGCGAACACCGCGGATTCTGATTCTGAAATTTCATTAACTATACATGGCACTTTTGTAAGACCTGTAAGTCTTGCTGCTCTGAGTCGGCGTTCTCCTGCAACAAGCTCATATTTTCCGTCATCAAGCTGTCTTACCAATAACGGTTGTAAAATTCCATTTGCCCTGATACTTTGAGCAAGTCCCTCAAGTTCATCATAATCAAACCTTCTTCTCGGTTGATTTGGATTTGGGAGAATATCACCTTGTGGGATTAAGAGGATTTTATTTTCTGTTTTTTTGTTTTCTGAACTTCGCAATCTCATAAAATAAAACCTCCGCAGTGCTTGTCCTTGTCTAAATCATAGCACCACAGAGGTTAGTTGTAAAGAAAATCCGTTCGTCCTTAATCGACGCATTATCAAAGGTTTTCCTATTATTTTAATGGCTTTTTGGATATTTGTGCAGATGGTCGTGGATATTTTGTCGGAGTTTGCGAATTCTTTTTAAGTCTTACAATTCGTCGTGGCATATCATCGACTAAATCAAACAAAATATCCTCTTCTATTTTACCACCAAGAATACTGATTGCCTTTTTTGCTTCGTTAAGTTCTTCGTTACTGTCAGCAGATTTCATTGAAACAAAGCTACCACCAACCTTAACGAAAGGAAGACAATATTCAGAAAGAACGGGGAGTGCAGCCACAGCACGAGCCGTCGCAAAATCAAATTTTTCTCTGTACTTTGAAAGTTGTGCTGCTTCTTCTGCTCTCATATGAACAATTTCACCCTGAACATCACATTCATTCAAAACATTTTCAATAAAGCCTAATCTTTTCTTTGTACTGTCAAGGAATGTCATATTGATATCAGGTCGACTGAGTTTTAAAACTAATCCCGGAAAGCCTGCACCTGTACCAACATCAATAATCTTTGCACCCTCAGGGATATGAACATATTTGAAAATAGAAAGGCAATCTGCAAAATGTTTTACAGTTACATCGTCAGGCTCTTTGATTGCAGTAAGGTTGAAACTTTTATTTGTTTCAATTAGCATTTCCGCAAATGTATCAAGACGAGAAAATGCTTCATCATCAAGACTGATTTCAAATTTTTCTATTGTTTTATAAAGTAATTCTTTATTTAACATAATTATTTCCTTTATTTCTTTTCGTATTTACTTAAATGAATAAGCAAAACTGATATATCTGACGGTGAAACGCCACTTATTCGTGATGCCTGACCGACACTTTCAGGCTTAACCTTTTTGAGTTTTTCTCTTGCTTCAAGGCGAAGGGAATAAACATCATCATAATCAATATCAACAGGAATTTTCTTGACTTCAAGTCTTCTCATTTCATCAACCTTTGCTTGCTGACGCTTGATGTAGCCCTCATATTTAAGGTCAATTTCAACTTGTTCAAAAACATCTGCCGGTAAATCAGGTCGTGTTTTGTCGAACGGTGTCAAGCATTCATAATCAAGCTGTGGTCGTTTAATAAGTTCTGAAAGTCTTATTCCTGTTTTCATCGGTGCTGTTTCACGTGAAACAAGAACTTTGTTGATTTCTTCAGAAGGAGCAATAGTAACAGATTCCACTCTTTCTCTTTCCTGTTTTATGAGTTCAAGCTTATTTTTGAACTTTTGGTATCTTTCTTCAGAAATAAGTCCGATTTCATATCCATAATCAGTAAGTCTGATATCCGCATTATCCTGACGAAGCAAAAGTCTGTATTCACTTCGTGATGTCATCATTCTGTATGGGTCCGAGCAACCCTTTGTAACAAGGTCATCAATTAATGTACCGATATATGAACTTGCTCTGTCAAGGATAAACGGTTCCTTACCTTGAATTTTACGAACTGCATTAACACCTGCAACAAGTCCCTGTGCAGCTGCTTCTTCATATCCTGATGAGCCGTTGAACTGACCTGCACCAAAAAGATTTGGAACATCATTAAATTCAAGAGATGCCTTGAGTGCCAACGGGTCAACACAATCGTATTCGATTGCATATGCTGTTCGCATAACCTCAACATTTTCAAGACCTTTGATGCTCTTCAAGAATTTTAACTGTATATCTTCGGGAAGTGAAGATGACATACCCTGAAGATAAAGCTCTTCTGTATCAAGTCCGCAAGGCTCAATAAAAAGTTGATGTCTTTCTTTTTCTTCAAATCGTACAATTTTATCCTCAATACTTGGACAATATCTTGGCCCTACACCTTCAATTTTACCTGAATAAAGAGGGGAGCGGTGAATATTTTCAAGAATAATTCTTTTTGTTTCTTCGTTTGTATATGTAATGTGACAAACTTCTTTATTTTCTGGTAAAATTTCTGTTTCATAAGAAAATGGAATAATCTGTTCGTCACCTTCCTGAACTTCAAGTTCAGTAAAATCAACACTGCGTCTATTAACTCGTGACGGTGTACCTGTTTTAAATCTTCTTAACGGAATATTCATCTTATAAAGTGCTTCTGAAAGACGAGTCGCAGCAAACATACCGTCAGGACCGCTTTCATATGAAACATCACCGATATAAATTCTGCCACCAAGGAATGTGCCTGTTGCAATAATAACTGCTTTTGCCTTGTATATTGCTTCAAGTTGTGTTTTAAGACAGAATAAATCGCCATCTTTATATAAATCAACGATTTCAGCCTGTTTCATATCAAGGTTTTCCTGTAATTCCAAGGTGTGTTTCATATATTTGGAATAATCGCGTCTGTCAATCTGGGCACGCAAAGAATGAACCGCAGGGCCTTTACCACGATTCAACATTCTTGTCTGTATTGAATTTTTATCAGCAGCCTTACCCATTTCACCACCAAGGGCATCAATTTCACGGACTAAATGTCCTTTTGATGTACCGCCGATTGAAGGATTACAAGGGAGATTTCCAACCCAATCCATATTTATAGTGAAAATAACTGTTGATGCACCAAGTCTTGCCGAAGCCAATGCTGCTTCAATGCCTGCATGACCTGCACCAATAACTGCTATATCATATTCCTTTGCAAAATATTCCATATTATTTATTTCCTTAAAAAAACAGCGGTAAGTATTCCTACCACCGCCGTTTATTATTATTCTTCTGTTTTTGATGAGCGAATTTCTACTTTTCCGTAAAGAACTGAACCGTCAATATCGCTCTTTGGTGTTCTGTCAGGAGAAATTTCAGGCTTATATGCTTCTTTTCTTTCTCTTCTGCCACCGTTTCTGTTGTTTCTTCCACGGTTACCACCATTTCTTGCACCCTCAACAGGAGAAATCACAACTCGTCTGTCAAGATTTGAACCTATTGAATGTGATGTTGCACCTTCAACCTCCTGAACTGCTGTATGAATAATTCTTCTTTCATAAGGGTTCATTGGTTCAAGTGAAATGTTTCTGCCCTGACGAACTGCTTTCATAGCAGTTTTTCTTGCAAGGATACGAAGAGTTTCTTCTCTCTTTGCTCTGTAATTACCAACATTGATTGAAACTCTCTTATAACTTGAGTTACCTTTGTTAGCAACCATTCTTGCAAGATACTGAATAGCATCAAGTGTTTCACCGCGTTTACCGATAATAATACCGTAATCATCACCGCAATCAAGTTCAAAAGAAATTTCTTCTTCATTTGATTTTTCTGTGATTGTGCAGTTTTCCATACCGAGAGATTTAACAATTGATGTAATGTATTCAGCAGTTTTACCGTAAAGGTTTGATTCCTTTAATTCAGGTTCTTCTGCCTTTTTTTCTTCTTTAACAGGTTCTTGTGCTTCCTGTTTCTTAACTTCAACCTTCTTTTCAGGTTTCTTTTCCTGTTTTTTCTCCGGTTTGTTAAATTTCTTTTCTTTCTTTTCGGGTTTTGGGTCAGGAACATTAACTGAAACCTTTACCTTTGCAGGATTACCACCGAAAAGACCAAGAATTTTTTTTGTTGGAGTCTGTACAACTTCAACGGTAAATTCATCAAAGTCGCTTAAGCCCAATTCGAGCATAGCAGCGGCTTTTGCCTCGTCAACTGTATTACCAGTTCCGATTGCCTCTTTAATCATATATTTATACCTCAGTTATTCTTCTTTTTTCTTTTCTGATACATTTTTAAGTATTTTTTCTCTTGCTCTACGGTTAATTGTTTCATCAACCATCTGTTTTGCAAGTAATTTCTTTGGTGTCATTACCTGATTTGTAATAATCATCTGAATAAATGAAAGGAAACTTGAAAGGATAATGTAAACACCAACGCTTGCAGGGAAAAGGAATGAGAAATAAATACTCATAGCAGGTGTCATAAGTGACATACAACCCATTGACGGATTTTTAGCCATTTCAGGATTTGTCTTTTTCTGACGAAGCCATGTATAAACACCCATCATAAGTGATGTTACACCTGTAAGAATAGGAATGAGCCACAATAAATCCCATCCCATATCTGTTGATGGAGTTCTTGAAAGGTCAATGCCGAAAAGCTGGAAATTGTCAATAAAGTTTTCCATTTTATCAACAACTTCAGCAGGAACCTTTGATAAATCAAGTTTTTCAAAATGTTCAATAGCAAGAAGTTCTATTCTGTACTCAGCATTTTTTTCACTTGTTTCAGCAAGCTTTACATATTCAGGTAAAAGTCTTGCTGCAGATTTAATTGCTTCAAGTGCAGAATCTTTAATATTAAGCACATAAGACAAAATTTTGTAGTTAACAAAATAAACACCCATCATAATTGGGAACTGAATAAGTAAACCTGAACATCCGCCGGTCATTGATGAATAACCTTCTTTTGCATAAAGTTCGTTCATAGCCTCATTCATCTTCTGTTGATTACCGGCATATTTTTCTCTTATTCTTTTAAGTTTTGGTTGCATTCTCTGGGTCTTAACCATACCCTTTTGTTGCTTTATCGAGGACGGAAGTAAAATAAGCTTAACGCAGATTGTCATTAGCAACAATGATAAAATGTAGTTATCACTGATTTCATAGAAAAATCCTATGAGATAACCAAAAGGAATTGAAAATATTTCTCTGATAAAATCCATTTTGTCCTCCGAATTTTAAGGGACCACTTTTTTTAGTCTTTTTTTCTTTTTTCCTTTTTTTCCGGTACAGGGTCATATCCTCCCGGAAATAAAGGATTGCACCGTAAAAGTCTTAAAACAGTAAGAATGGAGCCTTTAATTGCTCCAAATCTTTCAACTGCTTCGACAGCATAATGTGAACAGGTGGGATAATAACGACAGCGCGGGCCAAACAATGGAGATATTTTTTTTTGATAAAATCTGATTGCTTTAATTATCAGTTTTTTCATTTATAACTCCTGCTTCTACAAGTTGTGAAAGCATTATTTCAGCTAATTTTGTGCTTTTGATATATTTTGTTTTTGACCTTGCTACAAATACAAAATCGTAATTTCCTTGAATTTTTTCTTCTATCATACCGTATGCTGCTCTTATAACACGCCTTGACCTATTACGCTCAACAGCATTACCAATCTTTTTTGATGTAGTTATTCCTATACGACAAATTCCCGCACGGTTTTTTAATACATAAGAAACCAGTGCAGGACCTTGAAATGTTTTACCTTTGCCGTAAATTCTACGGAAATCACAGTTGCTTTTAATTGTTACTGTCTGTTTCAATTTTTTTACCCAATCGACAAATTAATATGTCAACTGCTTTCTTCCCTTTGCTCTTCTGCGAGCAAGTACCTTTCTGCCATTTCTGTCAGACATTCTCTTACGGAAGCCGTGTTCCATCTTACGATGACGTTTCTTTGGCTGATAAGTTCTCTTCATTACTACTCCTCCGTTTCATTAATAATAGACATACATTGTAAAAATATCTGCAATTAGGCATTATATAAGAATTCTGTCAACTTGTCAACTAAAAAATTTTTATGTGATTTTTCAATATCTTTGCCTTTTTTACTAACTTTTTTTCTTTTTCAACTACATATTGTGTTATTCTTCGGTTTTTAATATCAAAAATTTTTTCTTTTTAATTTTTTCATTGAATTATTGCAAAATGTGTGTTAAAATGATTTATGTATGAAAATGAGTCAGTACACCTATAAGCAGGTAAAACACTAAATAAAGCCATTTTTATTAAAAATACAATACTTCTTATATAATTTATATTACTTTTTAGAAAGGAAAGTTTAAAATGAATTCTTACTCAGAATTTTGGGATGCCATATTAAACTATTGTCAACAAAACATGAACAATATCGCATTTAATATGTGGATTGCTCCCTTACAACTTATCAAGCTTGACGCAGAACGAGTTATTATTGCTGCTCCTAAATTCAAAATTGAACTTATTATTTCTAAATACAAAAATCTTATTGAAGAAGCCTTCTTCAATATAATGGGATTTAATGTAGAAGTTGAATTTATTCCAGCTGAAAATATTCCAAAAGAAAAGACAGAAACTGATAATAAGGATAATTTTTCACAAGCAAATATTGAAAATGCTAAACTTACTTTCAATAACTTTGTTGTTGGTCCGTCAAATAAATTTGCTTATACAGCATCTTTAAGAGTTTCTGAAAATCCCGGTTCAGTTTTTAATCCGCTTTTTATTTACGGTAATTCAGGTCTTGGTAAAACTCATCTTCTTCACGCTATTATTGATAAAATTAAATCAATTAATCCTAATGCAAACATTGTTCTTACAACAAGTGAAAATATAATTAATGATTTGTATTTTGCAATCCAAACAAAAACAACTCATGATTTTCATCAAAAATACAGAACTTGTGATGCACTTTTAATTGACGATATTCAGATGATTGCAGGTAAACCACAGACTGAAGAAGAAATTTTCCATACTTTTGATACTCTTACAAAAGCAGGAAAACAGATTGTTCTTACATCTGATAAACCACCAAGTGCAATTCCAAAAATTGAAGACCGTCTTAAAACACGATTTGAAAGTGGTCTTCTTTGCGATATTCAACCGCCTGACTTTGAAACTCGTCTTGCTATCATTAAAGATAAAGCAAATTATTTAAGATTTGAATTACCTGATGATGTTTGCAGTTTTATTGCAGAAAATATTAAAAGTAATATTCGTCAGATGGGAAGTGCAGTTAAAAACATTTATGCTTATTGCTCATTTAATGAAGTTACTCCGACAGTTGAAATATCAAAAGATATTCTTAAAGATATTCTTATAACAAGCCAACCTGTAAGTGTTGTTATTGATAATATTATTGAAAAAGTTTCATTTACTTTCGGTGTTACTGCTGAACAGGTTAAAAGTGAAAAACGAGATTCAAATATTAACAGTGCAAGACAGGCTGCAATGTACATAATAAGAGAAATTACAAATCTTTCTCAGGAAGAAGTAGGTAAGGTTTTTGGAAGAAACCATTCTACTGTTAACAGCTCTCTTAAAAATGTTCAGCAAAAAATGGCATCTGATTCAAAATATAAAAATCTTATAAATGATATTATTAAGAATATAAATGACTAAACAATCGACAATTTTTAAGTTTTCAACAATCAGGATTTAGACAAGTTAATTTTCTTCTTTTTAATTAACAATTCTATGTAAAGTTTTCAAATAATTTTAATTTGATTGTTTTCCTTGATTTTCCTATATTCTAAATACTTTTCGACAATTTAGACATACCCTATTACTAATACTATACTTTTAAATATTTATTTTTTAAAAAAAAGGAGAATGAAAATGAAATTTACATGTTCTTCACAAATTTTAAGCGAAGCTTGTATGAATGTTCAAAGAGCAACATCATCAAAATCTACAAACCTTCCTACAATTGAAGGAATTATGATAAAAGCAGAAAACGATAGAATTATGCTTACCGGTTATGACCTTGAAATGGGTATTATTACATCTGTAGCAGGACGAGTTGAGCAGACAGGCAGTATTATTATCAATGCAAAGATTCTTTGCGATATTTTAAGAAATGTTCCTGATGAACTCGTAACTATTGAGTGTGATGAAAGACTTATCTGTAAAATCAAGAGTGGTGACTCTGAATTTTCAATTACAGGTTTTCCTGAAGATGATTATCCTGAACTTCCAACAGTATCAGGCGGTTTCCCAATCGTTGTTAAAGGTGAAATCTTAAAAGATATGATTAAAAAGACAATTTTTGCAACTGCTGATAATGGTGCTAAAATTGTACATACAGGTGTAAGATTTGAAATTTATCCGGGTAGTGTCAGACTTGTTGCTGTTGACGGATACAAACTTGCTATAAGAAATGAAAAAATCGACTATGAAGGCGACGAAAAGAATTTTATTATTCCTAAAAAGACACTTAATGAAATTATGAAGCTTGCAGGTGATGGTGAAGATACTGTTTCAATGGTTGTTGCATCTCGACATATTATGTTTGAATGTGGAAATTATGTTATAGTTTCTCGTCTTCTTGAAGGTGAATTTTTAAGTTATAAGAGTGCAATTCCAACAACTGCAAAAACAGAAGTAAAAGTTAATACAAGAAAAATTATCAGTAGTATTGAAAGAACATCTCTTATTATTACAGAAAGAATTAAGAGTTATATCAGATGTATTTTTGATTCAGAGTCAATAAGAATTTCAAGTACAACTGCATTAGGTACAGCAAATGACAGAATTCTTGCCGACATTCAGGGTGAAAGAGTAGAAATCGGTTTTAATAACAAATATCTTCTTGATGCTCTTAAAGTTTGTGATACAGATGAAATTACACTTCGTTTAAATGGTTCTGTTTCACCAATTATTATTGTACCTGAAGATGATGGTTCACTTATTTATGAAAGAAACTTCTTATTTATGGTATTACCTGTAAGGATGAACTAAAATAATGAAAAAAATTGTAGCAAAAATAAAGAAAAAAGAACACCGTGAAATAAAAATTGAAAGTGATTTTATTAAACTTGATTCATTTTTAAAACTATGTAACGCTGTTATGACAGGCGGTCACGCAAAAATTGTCATTCAGGAAGGTGAAGTAAAGGTAAACGGTGAAGTATGTACTGCAAGAGGAAGAAAAATAAAAGTCGGAGATAATATTGAATTTGACAATATTATTTATGAGGTAATCTGATGTACATAAAATCAATAAAAATAGAAAATTTTCGTAATATAGAATTTATGGAAATTTCTCCTCATAACGAGATAAATGTTATTTATGGACAGAACGGACAAGGTAAAACAAATCTTTTGGAAGCAATATGGCTTTTTACAGGATGTAAAAGTTTCAGAAATTCAAAGGATAGTGAACTTGTTCAGTTTGATGAAGATAATTCAAGAATTTCAATAGAATATGATACTGAATTAAGAGAAAATAAAGCATCAATTTGTATTGAAAAGAAAAGAACAGCAAGTCTTAATGGGATAAGCTTGTCTTCTCCAAGAGAGCTTATCGGTAAATATTATAGTGTTGTATTTTCTCCTGTTCATTTATCTCTTATAAAAGACGGTCCTTTAAATAGAAGAAAATTTATTGATACGGCAATAAGTCAGATTGATAATACATATGCAAAAAAACTTATGTATTTCAATCATTTGATACAGCAAAAGAATGCGCTATTAAAAAACGCATCAGAAAATCCGTCTTTATTAGATACTCTTGATATCTGGGATGAAAAAATTGCATTTGCAGGTGCTGATGTAATTAAAGACAGAATTGAATATATAAAAAAACTTCAGATTAAAGCAACTGAAATTTACAGAGGTATTTCAGGTGAAAAAGAAGAACTTTCAATTAAATATTTAAGTAATGTTCAATATGAAAGTGAAAAAAAAGAAAGTATTGAAGAAATTTATTTTGAAAAGATGAAGAAAAATCGACCGAATGATTTGTATTTAAAAAATACAACAAGTGGTCCGCACAGAGATGATATTGAAATTTTAATAAATGGCATTTCTGCAAGAAAATATGGCTCACAAGGACAACAGAGAAGTGCTTCTCTTGCTTTAAAACTTGGTGAGGCAGAAATAATAAAAGAATTAAAGGGTGAACATCCGATAATTTTACTTGATGATGTAATGAGTGAGCTTGACAGTACACGACAAAATTACATTCTTAATAAAATGACGGGAAAACAAGTTTTTATTACCTGTTGTGAAAAAGAAACTATCTCAAAACTTTGTACAGGAAAAATAATAAAAATTGAAAAAGGAAAAGCGATTGACTGATGTATTTGAATATTGGAACAGAAGTACTTATAAAAAATAAAGACATTTTAGGCATATTTGACCTTGATAATACAACAGTTAAGCAAGCAACAAGAGAATATATAAATACGGCAGAGAAAAATGGTGAATGTATAACGGTTTCATTTGAGGAATTACCAAAATCTTTTATAGTAACTACTGAAAATGAAAGAAAAAAGATTTATATATCACCACTTAACACATCAACAATATTTAAAAGAATAAAATAAAGAGTCAAATTTTTGACGGAGGAAAAAAATGAGCGACCAGATTAAAAATGCAATTGAAGAAGAGGTTATGGATACTCTTGTAACCGAAACATATGATGCTTCTGCTATTCAGGTTCTTGAGGGACTTGAAGCAGTTAGAAAGCGTCCTGGTATGTATATCGGTTCAACAGGACCAAAGGGACTTCATCACTTGGTTTATGAAATTGTAGATAACTCAATTGACGAAGCACTTGCAGGTTATTGTTCACACATTGAAGTAGAAATTTTACCTGATAATATAATTACAGTAAGAGATAACGGACGTGGTATTCCTGTTGGTATCAATGAACAACAGGGTCTTCCTGCTGTTACAGTTGTTCTTACAGTTCTTCATGCCGGCGGTAAATTCGGCGGAAGCGGATATAAAGTATCAGGCGGTCTTCATGGTGTTGGTTCATCAGTAGTAAATGCTCTTTCTGAATGGTTTGAAGTAGAAGTAAGTCAGAATGGTCATATTCATCATCAAAGATTTGAAAGAGGTAATATCGTAACTGACCTTAAGGTTATTGGTGATACAGAAGAAACAGGTACATTTATTAAATTTAAGGCTGACTCTGAAATTTTTACAGAAACAACTGTTTATGAATATGAAGTTTTACAAAGACGACTTCGTGAACAAGCATTTCTTAATGCCGGTCTTTCAATTACTCTTACAGACAAGCGTGACCCAGAAAATATAATTGAAGAAAACTTCTGTTATGAAGGTGGTATTAAATCTTTCGTTGATTATATCAACACAAGTCGCGGACTTACACCTGTTGCAGATGATATTATGCACTTTACAACAGTAAGCGGTGACAGAAGTGCAGAGGTTTCAATTTCATATAATGACGGTTATAATGAGATTATTTTGAGTTTTGCTAACGGTGTTCGTACAATCGACGGTGGTACTCACGAAAATGGTTTCAAAACTGCACTTACAAGAGTATTCAACGAATACGGAAGAAAATTTAAATTACTTAAAGATAACGATAAAAACCTTTCAGGTGATGATGTCCGTGAAGGTCTTACAGCAGTTATCAGCGTAAAACTTACGGAAGCAGAATTTGAAGGACAGACAAAAGGTAAGCTTGGTAATACAGAAATGCAGACAATTGTGTCAAAGATGATGTATGAAAAGCTTATGACATATTTTGAAGAAAATCCTTCTGTTGCAAAGGCAATTTTTAATAAAGCACTTGATGCTTCCCGTGCAAGAGAAGCTGCACGAAAAGCAAGAGATAGTGCAAGAAGAAAATCAGCACTTGAGGGTAATTCACTTCCCGGTAAGCTTGCAGATTGTATTGATAAGAACCCTGAAAATACTGAAATCTTCATCGTCGAAGGTGACTCTGCGGGTGGTTCTGCTAAAGAAGGCAGAGATAACAGAATTCAGGCAATTCTCCCACTTTGGGGTAAAATGCTCAACGTTGAAAAGGCAAGAATTGATAAGGTTATCGGTAATGACAAGTTGACACCTGTTGTAACAGCACTCGGTACAGGTATCGGTGAAGAATTCAATATCGAAAAGCTTCGTTATCACAAAATTGTTATTATGGCCGATGCCGACGTTGACGGTCAGCATATCAGAACACTTCTTCTCACATTCTTCTTCAGATATATGAGAGATTTGATTGACGGCGGATGTATTTATATTGCACAGCCACCACTTTTCAAGGTTAGTAAAGGTAAACGCCACGAATATGCTTTCTCTGATGAACAGAGAGATAAGTTCCTTGAAGAAATGGGACAGAATTGTGACGTTCAGAGATATAAGGGTCTTGGTGAAATGGACCCTGAACAGTTGTGGGAAACAACAATGGACCCTGCAACACGTACAATGCTTCGAGTAACACTTGAAGATGCTATGGAAGCAGACGAAACGTTCTCAATTCTTATGGGTGACAAGGTTGAGCCTCGTAGAGAATTTATTGAGAAAAATGCAAAGTATGTTCAGAATCTTGACATTTAAGAGGTAATAAAATGAGTAAAGCTAACAATCCTAATCTTGGTGGATATGTTCCACTTGAAGAACAGAATATTATAAATGTTGAGATTAACAAGGAAATGAGAAAATCTTTCCTTGACTACTCAATGTCTGTTATTACATCTCGTGCTCTTCCTGATGTTCGAGATGGTTTAAAGCCTGTTCACAGAAGAATTCTTTATACAATGTATGAAAATTCACTTTATCCTGATAAGCCACACCGTAAATGTGCCGATACAGTCGGTTCAGTTCTCGGTAGATATCATCCACACGGTGACGCATCTGTTTATGATGCAATGGTTCGTCTTGCACAGGATTTCTCAATGAGATATGTTCTTGTTGATGGTCACGGTAACTTTGGTTCAGTCGATGGTGACCCACCTGCTGCATACCGTTATACAGAGTCAAGAATGAGCAAAATTGCTCTTGAAATGCTCACAAATATTGATAAAGATACAGTTGATTTTACAACTAACTACGATGACCGTCTTAAAGAGCCTACCGTTTTGCCATCAAGATATCCAAATCTTCTTGCTAACGGTTCAACAGGTATCGCTGTTGGTATGGCGACAAATATTCCGCCACATAATCTTGGCGAGTTAATTGACGGTATCTGCTGTGTTATTGATAACCCTGAAGCAGAACTTGACGATATTATGGAATATATTAAAGGACCTGACTTCCCGACAAGTGGTATTATTATGGGACGAAGCGGTATCCGTGCCGCATATGCAACAGGTCGTGGCAAGATTACACTTCGCGGTCGTGCAGAAATTGTTGAAAACGAGAAGAATGGCCGTTTCCAGATTATTATTACTGAACTTCCTTATCAGGTAAACAAGGCAAGACTTATCGAGTCAATTGCTGATTTACACAAGGATAAGAGAATTGAAGGTCTTTCTGATATCAACGACTATTCATCAAAGCGTGGCGGCGGTATGCGAATCGTTATTGACCTTAAGCGTGATGCTAACCCACAGGTAGTACTTAATCAGTTGTATCAGATGACACAGCTTCAGATTTCTTACGGTATCATTCAGTTGGCACTTGTTAAAGGTGAACCGAAGATTCTTACATTAAAGCAGATTATTGAAGAATATATTAAGTTCCAATGTGAAATTATCACAAGAAGAACACAGTATGACCTTAACAAAGCTCAGGCAAGAGAGCACATTCTTGAAGGTCTTGCTCGTGCTATTGATATTGTTGACGAAATTATTGCAACAATTCGTGCTTGTAAAGGTGGTAAGCCCGAAGCAAAAGCGGCAATTATGGAAAAGTTTGATTTTGATGACCCACAGGCAACGGCTATTGTTAATTTCCAATTAGGTCAGTTAGCAGGTCTTGAAATCAATAAAATCATTTCCGAACGCGATGAATTGAGAACTAAAATTGCAGAATATCTTGAAATTCTCGGTTCAGAAACAAAGGTTAAAGAAATTCTTAAGGATGAACTTCAGGTTATCGGCAAGAAATTTAATGATGACAGAAGAACAGAAATTTCAAATGTTCTTGGTGAAGTTGATATTGAAGACCTTATTGCAGAGGAAGACTGCGTATTTACTCTTACAAAGATGGGTTACATCAAGCGTCAGCCTGTTGAAACTTATCAGGTACAGCGTCGTGGCGGTAAGGGTATCAAGGGCATGAGTCGTCGTGAAGAGGACTATGCTGAAAGTATGTTTATTTGCTCATCACACGATTACATTCTTTTCTTTACATCAGAAGGTAAGATGTACCGTCTTAAAGGTTACGAAATTCCTGAAGGTACTCGAACAAGTAAGGGTATGAATATTGTTAATATTCTTCCTATTACTGCTGACGAAAAGGTTACAGCAATGCTTCGTGTTCCTGATTTTGGTGAAGATAAATATTTCCTTTGTATGGCTACAAAGAACGGTGTTATCAAGAGAACAGAGCTTGATGCATATAAAAATATCCGTAAGAGTGGTATTATTGCAATCAATCTTGACGAAGGTGATGAACTCCGTTGGGTAAAACTTACTGATGGTGAACAGAATCTTATGGTTGCTACTCGTAAGGGTATGAGCATCTGCTTTAAGGAAAATGATGCAAGGGCAATCGGTAGAACTGCTCGTGGTGTTCGTGCAATTACACTTTCTGACGATGACGAGGTTGTGGGAATGGTTATTTTCGGTAATGAAGGTAAAGTTCTTACAATCAGCGAAAAGGGTTACGGCAGAAGAAGTGACGTTTCTAACTATCGTGTTCAGAATCGTGGCGGTAAAGGTCTTACTAACTATCATACAGAGCAGTATGGTGAGGTTTGTGCAGTTGAAATGGTAGAAGAAAATCAGGATATCATTATGATTTCTTCTGACGGTGTTATTATCCGTCTTCCTGCTGAACAGGTAAGAGAATGTAACCGTCCGTCAAAGGGTGTTATCCTTATGAAGACAAAAGACGGAGAAAAGGTTGCTACTATTTCTTTGGCAAATCATGAGGATGAGGAAATAGAAGAAACTGAAGAAGCTACTGTTGAAGAATAATTTTCTTCATTGTGAAAGGAAAGATATTTATGGGTAGTGAACAAAAGGAAATTATGAATGAAGTTTATGATGCTCCCGTAAAAGAAGAAAAGAAAAAAAAGAAAAAGTTTTTGATTATTCTTCTTCCTTTTTTCATTATTTTTCTTGTACTTGTTATTGGTGTAGCAGGATTTGTGGGATATAAATTCAGTTTGATTGAATTTGATGATACTGAAAAAACCACAATTGATATCAATCAGGAATTTTTCGATGACGAAACAATTGATTTTGATGAAATTGATGATGCTACAGGACGAGATTTCAGGGAAATATTAAAAAACTGGGCAACAAAAGAAGGGGAAAAAATGTCAGAAAAAGATGTTATCAACATCCTTCTTATTGGCAGTGATGCTTCATCAAAAGACCCTAACAGAGCAAACGTTACTGAAAAAGGTAATACTGATGTAATGATGTTGGTGTCAATAAATCCTATGAAGCAAACAATAAAGCTTGTTTCGTTTATGCGTGACAGCTATACTTATATGGACCAGTTTGACCGATATGCAAAGTTAAATGCTGCTTGTGCTAACGGTGGTCCCGGATATCTTGTGGAAACAATAGAAAATGACTACAAAATCAAAATTGACGGATATGTTATGGTTGACTTTGATTCATTTGTGAAGGTCATTGATGTTCTTGGCGGAGTAACTGTTAATGTTCCGGCATATGTTGCAAATCATTTGGGACATGGCTTCCCAAGCGGAAATAATGTTCTTTTGGATGGACAGCAGGCATTACGATTCAGTCGTGTAAGATATTCTGATAAAGATGGCGATATCAGCCGAGTTGCTCGTCAAAGACAGGTAATCAATTCACTTATTAACAGATGTAAGGGTGCAACACTTTCTGAAATTAATGCTGTTTCAGATGTTATCCTTGCAAATATCAGAACAAATATAAGTCGCAGAGCGATTTTAAGTTATGCCGCAAAAGCAGTAGCTGATGGTTGGCCGAATTTTACTGTTACTGAAATGACAATGCCGACACCGGAGACAAGAATGCCATATAGCTCAAGGGCAACTGCTTGGATTTGGGTTGTTGACTATCCTCTTGCAGCACAGCAGTTACAGTTAGAACTTTACGGCAAGACAAATATTAAGTTAGAGGAAAACAGAAAAACTGCCATTACTGTTATGGGTGGCAGATAAAAACTGACTAAAGGTGTTAAATAAATGGATAATAATTTCAATCAGAACGGTCAGTTTGGTGGATGGTCTTCGTCACCTTATGGTTACGGAACTGAAATGTATAATGAATATATCATAAAAAAAGCACAGAAGGATGAAAAGAAACAAGAGTTAAAGAAAATAGGAAGAAAATGCGGACTTGCTGTTATTCTTTATGTTATAATCTCATATGGATTTTCATTTTTGCTTATGTTGATATCATGGGGATTTCCATCAGTAAGCAAATTGTATCTTGAAACAACAGCAATGCTTGCTTTTGATGTTGTTATAACATTCTTTTCTATTTTAATTCCTTTCTTTATCATTCATTTAACAATGAAAAAGAATAAAACTGCAAATATTCTTCCTTTTGGCACAACATATAATAGGGAGTTTGCCATAAGCCTTGTTATGGTATTTATACCAATAATGGTAATGAGTGCATTGGCTATTAATTCAATTTCTGCAGTTATTCAGGATTATCTCGGAATTGAATTTACATCTGCAGTAGGTGACATTAAATTAAATGGATTCAAAGAAATATTTTTAGGTGTTATCAGTGTTGCGGTTGTTCCTGCTATTGTTGAAGAAACAGTAATAAGAGGAATTGTTATGCAACCTCTTCGAAAATTCGGAGATAAGTTCGCGATTATTGCTTCAGCAGTATTCTTTGCTTGTATGCACGGTAATATGGTACAGATTCCATATACTGTTATTGGTGGTCTGCTTTTAGGATACCTTGCAGTTGCAACGGGAAGCTTATGGCCATCTGTAATTCTTCATTTTGTCAATAACCTCTATTCGGTAGTTGTTATTGCGACAAATGATAATTTAGGTGAAAACGCATCTGTTCTGGCAGTTATTCTTATGCTGATTTGTTTTACGGTAATAGGAGTTATCGGACTAATAAGACTTATTAAATTGAAATACAAGGTTACAATGGCAGAAGGCAGTAAATTATTGACTATGAGCGAAAAAATCTCTGCCTTTGTAAAAAATGGGCCTATGATAGTAGCTATTATAATGATAACTGTAATTACAATCAGTAATATTAATTTTTAACTATGGATAAATTTGATTTTATGAGATATGCCCTTGCTCTTGCAGAAAAATCTGCAGAAGAAGGTGAAGTCCCCGTTGGTGCGATTGTTGTTTGTGACGGTAAAATTGTAGGCGAGGGACGAAATCGCAGAGAAACAGTAAAAAATGCTTTGCACCACGCAGAGATTGAAGCAATAAATGATGCTTGTAAAAATCTTGGTGGTTGGAGATTGTGGCATTGTGATATGTATGTCACGCTTGAACCATGTCCGATGTGTGCGGGTGCAATTATAAATTCAAGAATAAAAAATGTGTATTTCGGAGCAAAAGACGAAAAAAACGGTGCTGTCATTTCGGCAGCACAGCTTTTTGATATGAATTTTACTCATAAACCTTTATATGAAGGCGGAATTATGGGTGAAGAATGTGCAGAAATACTGTCATCTTTCTTTAAAAAATTGAGAATGCAGAAAGCAGGTGAAGAAAAATGAGTACAATAGCTGCAATTTCAACAGGCAGAGCTCCCGGCGGAATTGGTGTTATAAGAATTTCGGGTGAAAATGCCATAAGTGTAGCTGACAAAATTTTTTCTTCATTCAACGGGAAAAAGTTATGCGAACTCTCGGGATATTCTGCACTTTACGGAAAAGCATCTGATGATAATGGCAGTATTGATAATGTTGTTGCACTTGTTTTTAAAGCACCAAAAAGTTATACTGGTGAAGATGTTGTAGAGATTTCTTGTCACGGCGGACTTTTTGTAACTGACAAGGTTTTAAAAGCAGTATATTCGGCAGGTGCAGTCCCTGCTGAACCCGGTGAATTCACAAAAAGAGCATTTCTAAACGGCAAAATGGACCTTACAAGTGCGGAATCCGTTATGAATATCATTTCTGCACAGGGTGAACAGGCTGAAAAAATTGCTCTCGGTGTCCTTGAAGGCAGACTTTTCAAAGAAATAAAAAAGATTAACGATAAATTAGTTTATGATATGGCACTTCTTTCTGCGTGGGTTGATTATCCATATGAAGAAATTGAAGATTTGTCAGATAATAACTTAAAAGAGCACATAAAAGAAAGTCGCGAAAGTTTACAAAAACTCATAAACGACTTTGATAAGGGACAAATTATACTTGAGGGTGTTGATACTGCCATTGTGGGTTGTCCTAATGTGGGTAAATCAACACTTATGAACCTGATTTCGGGTACTGAAAAATCTATTGTTACTGAAATTGCAGGAACAACAAGAGATATTGTTGAAGATACTGTAAATGTAGGTGGAATTACACTTCGACTTGCTGATACAGCAGGTGTTCGCGAAACTGAAGATATTGTTGAAAGTATTGGTGTTGATAGGGCAGTAAAAAGACTTGAAAACGCTGAACTTGTTCTTGCGGTTTTTGATGCTACAAGAGAACTGAATGAAGCGGATTATCGTCTTATTGAACTCTGCAAGGGTAAAAACGCAATAGGAATTATCAATAAAACTGATTTAGACAAAAATCATCTAAAAGGTAAAATTGAAAAAAATTTCTCGCAGACAGTTTTTATCTCAGCTAAAACAGGCAAGGGAAAAGAAGAACTCACAAGGGCTATTGAACAGACTCTTGGTACAGCAGATTTTGATACATCTGCAACGGCGATTGTCAATGACCGTCAGTGCGAGTGTTGTAAAAAGGCACTTGACGCACTCATTGATGCAGAAAATGCACTTGAGTTCGGTATGACAATGGATGCAGTAACAGTTTGTCTTGATTCTGCTATTGAAAATCTTATGGTTTTAACAGGTGAAAAGGCAACTGAACTTGTGGTTAATGAAATTTTTGCACAATTCTGTGTAGGAAAATAAAGTAGAATATATGTCATTCTGAGGAGCATAGCGACGAAGAATCTTAAGTACAGGAAAAGAGATTCTTCACTTCGTTCAGAATGACTTTGAAAATAGCAAATAATTATCTATCTTGAAAAGAGGTTTTATAAAATGAGTGGATGTAGTGGAAATTGCAGCAGTTGTTCATCAAACTGCGACAGCAAAAAACAGGATTTACACATTCCCGGAAATCCAATGAGTGATGTTAAAAAGGTTATCGGCGTTGTAAGTGGTAAAGGTGGCGTTGGTAAGAGCTTTGTTACATCATCACTTGCAGTAACAGCACAGACAATGGGTTATCAGACAGCAATTCTTGATGCTGATATCACAGGTCCGTCAATTCCAAAAGCATTTGGTGTTCATGGAAATCCTGAAGGTACAGCAGATGGTATGTATCCATTGGAATCAAAGCTTGGCACAAGAATTATGAGTGTTAACTTGCTTCTTCAGAGTGAAGACCAGCCTGTTATCTGGCGTGGCCCTGTTATTTCAGGTCTTATTCATCAGTTCTGGCAGGAAACTGTATGGGGTGATGTTGACTTTATGTTTGTTGATATGCCTCCGGGAACAGGTGATGTTCCGCTTACTGTTTTCCAGTCACTTCCTGTTGACGGCATTGTAATCGTAACAACTCCTCAGGACTTGGTTACACTTATTGTTAAAAAAGCAGTTAATATGGCAAAAATGATGAATGTTCCGATTATTGGTATAGTTGAGAATATGAGTTATTTTGAATGTCCTGATTGTAACAAAAAACACTATATTTATGGTGAAAGCAAGATTGAAGAAGTTGCAAAGGAACTCGGTGTTCCTGTTCTTGCAAAACTTCCGATTAACCCTGCAAATGCAGCACTTGTTGATAAGGGTTGTATTGAACTTAGTGAAGAAAAGCAGTTCATTGATGTAATTAAAAAGATTGCAGAATAATCAAAATATAAAAATAAGCTAAAAGGCAGTTTGGATAACCCAAACTGCCTTTATAATATTGTTTGATGATTAATATAATGTCTTTGAAAGTACAAAACAAGTCCAGAGTGCAATTACAAACAATCCTTCTGCAGGAATTGCAAGCTTTGTATATGGACATTTCCAACCTTTATCAACACATAAAAATATTGTTCTTGTCACAAAAACTGTTGTTGCGAAGAAAAGTCCGCCAATCATTGAGTAGTATGGTGTTTTAAGGGCGAGCATAAGGAAAAGCAGAAATCCGCCCAAAGCACCTGAAATACCGCCATAATAAACTCGGATTTCTGTGATACCTGCATTATCAACAGGTTTTACTGAAAAGCTTTCGGCATTTTTTAATGGACTGATTATAAATACAACAGCCATACCAAAAAAGTATAATATAAGACCGATTGTAGCAACTGCCGCAGGAATGTTGGACATTAAAATTTCTTTCATTGTAATTCTCCTTTATGCTTTTACTGTTTCTTTTGTATCCTTTTTATCAAAGAATGATGTAAAGTTGATGATGAATAACAGTGCATAAGCAACCCACATAGGAAGATTTTCAATAAAAGCACTCTTGCCGACTGTTACAAGAAGAACGAGCATCACGAGAAGTACAGCTACGAAAATAATAGTAGCAATTATGTATTTTTTATCTTTTTGCTTGCATTTATGGAACAAGAAGATGATAACACCTGCTGCACCTAAAAATGCAAAGATAAGAGCAGTTGCCCAATGACCTAAACAACGGGCAGTCATAACAAGGTCAAGACCTGCAGATGGCACATTTACTGTCACAAAAATTGATGCACAGCCAAGCGATGTAACAATAACACCTGATTTACCTTGATAATTGTTTTTACGATACATATAAAGAGTGTTTGTAAAAATAGAAAGTGATGCTAAAACACCCCATAACCTAAATGGCCATGGATAGCGAAGTCCAAGCATACTTGCTGTAACATCAGTTAAAATGTTGCCGAATTGTTCGGGGAAAGGCAAAAATCCGTACCAAGTGATAAATATGAAGCCTACTATAAGGTTTGTGATACAAAAAACAGTTGTTGCTTTGCCGAGTTTTTCTGCAAAAAGGATTTTTCTTATAAATAATGCATATAAGAAAAGAAGAGCAGTTGAACCGATTACCCAAAGCCAAAAAACAGTAGCATTTGCATATAAAGGTTCATAAAGCATACCGTCAAATTTTGCAATAAACTGGTCAGCAGGCAAACTCATATCTGCTTCTGTCGGAATTATGTATGGATATTGGTCCCAACTCATAAAGATAGACATCCACAATCCATAAACAACTGCGATAATGCCCCACATAACAGTATAAATTTTCATCATTTTTTTATTGTCTGTCATATCAATCCCTCCATAAAAACATTTTAACACAAGATAAGGTTTTTTGCAACGAATTTGTGAAGGTTGATAAATTGGAGATTGTAAGGATAATTCGTAATGCGTAATTCGTAATTCGGAATTAAGGGGTGCGGGTGTCCGGTGGACACCTCTGCGAAGCAGAAGCACTGTCTGAGCCGGTAGGCGAGTGTCTGCGACGCGATTATAAATATTAACCAATGGGATTGGTTGTAGGGGCAGGTCTCCGCGCCTGTCCGTAGTCAACCGATAAATCCGCGGTCGGGCACGGAGACCCGACCCTACAAGGTTTTCATTTCTATTTTAATTTCATATTCTTCCCGATAAATTATAATGTATAAAATTTATCAAACAAAAAAAGGACTACCGATTTGGTAGTCCTAAATTTTTTAATGAATTGAATTATTCTTCGTCTTCACAGCAGTCGCAATCGCAATCAAATTCTAAATCGAATTCAAGTGATTCGCCACAGTTTGGACATTCTGCTTCACCGTCTTCAATGATTTCACCGTCAAAGTAAATCACTTCACCACAGTTTGGGCATTCAACTTCATACATATCTTCGTCGCAATCACAACAATCGTCACAATCACAGTCACAGTCGTCACATTCATCATAGAAGATGTCTTCAAGCTCTGCAAGGTCTTCGTCAACCTCGTCAAGCTGTTCTGTAACGAGAGCCATTTCGTCATCAAGGTCGCTTACTGCAAGAGCAAGGTCCTCAAGAACATCAAGAACTGCGTTAATAACTTTTGTTTCCTTATCGTCCTTGTCAAAATCAAGACCTTCAACAAGACCCTTAAGGTATGCTACTTTTTCTGTTACTGTCATCATATTTATTCCTCCGTTAAGTATAGTTTAACTTAATCAGCAAAAATTATGCTCTTGACATATACTCGCCTGTACGAGTATCAACGTTAATCATTTCGCCTTCTTCAATGAAGAGAGGTACTTTGATTTCTGCACCTGTTTCAAGAGTAGCAGGTTTTGTAGCGTTAGTTGCTGTGTTACCTGCAAAGCCAGGGTCAGTCTGTGTTACCTGAAGCACAACAAAGTTTGGCGGTTCAACACCGAAAACACTGCCCTTGTATGAAAGGATTTTACAAACCATGTTTTCCTTAACGAACTTGAAGTTGTCGCCAAGGTCTGAAGCATTTACAGGAACCATATCGTATGTTTCCTGGTCCATGAAGTAGTAAAGACCACCATCATTGTAAGAATATTCCATATCTTTTCTTTCAATGACTGCTGTCGGATACTTTTCAGTTGGGTTGAATGTTCTTTCAACAACACCGCCTGAAATAACGTTCTTAATTTTTGCTCTTACGAAAGCAGCGCCTTTACCCGGTTTAACGTGCTGGAATTCAACGATTTGGAATACGTTGCCATCCATTTCAAAAGTTACGCCGTTTCTGAAATCACCTGCTGATACCATAGGTAATATACCTCCAATTTGTTTTTATTCACCTTAAAATAATACAATAAATTTTAATATATTTCAAGTCTTTTTGTAAAATCAAGGAACAATTATATAACTTTGTGCTTCACTTGACGCCAAATCTTCGTAAAATTCTGTATTTTCCACAGGATTTTTAATAGTCGGAATGATTTTTACAGTTGAAAAATTGTTTTTTGCCTTGTTGTTAAGAACAAGATAACTGTTCTCAATATAGGTTAAAAAGTCGCCATTATTGGGAGCTTCAAGTACAGGGGAGCAAATATTAGCGGCAGTATCAAAAAGTGTTCCGCCCCATTTTTCTGTATTTCCGCCATCAGCACATTCTAACGGACAACCTAAAATGACGGGTCTGCCACTTGCCCCAACAACTGCTTTTTCGATAAAATTCATTAAAATGATGTTTCTGTTAAGAGTTGTGTCGTCAGATGTATAAACAGGGACAGCACCTGTTCGTGATTCAGGGAATTGCACCGAATCAAGATAAATACAGTCAACACCCATTGATACAACTTCTTTTATGACAGAGCAGAGATAATTTGTTGATTTTGAATTTGTAGGGTCAAGCCAAACCTTGCCGTTCATAATGGCTGAATCGTCAAACCATATTCGTGTTTTTTCTACATCCTCATAAATATATGCGTTAAGTCGCTGCGGTGCGATTGTATCTTCAAAGCAATAAATTCTACCAAGAAGTAAAAAGCCTTCTGATTTGATTTTGTTAATTATCTGTGAATCAATTTCAATGTATTCTTCGTCACCTGAATATGAAATCAAGTCGGAATTATAAGTTAAAAGACCTTCTTTTGTCTTGAAATCAAGCATAACTGCATTGAAGCCGTTTTCTTTGGCAGAATTAAGGTTATTCTCAAGGTCTGTCATATCACGAAGAACATAGTTATCGATATAAGTTGCTCTTACCGTACCAATATTTTCTGCAGTAACCAAAGGTGGTGAATCAATATGATTTTTATCTAAAGGTCGTGTTGAAAGATTATAACAGAACTTGGCAAAAACAAAAATACCCACAAAAAGGCAACACAAAAGGACGCAAAACAGAATTGTTCTGATGCGTTCTCTTTTTTTCGCCTTTCGACTTTCGTGAATAGGACGTTCACCGATTCGCGAAGGATATTTTTTTTGAAAACCGTAGTACCCTTTAAGCCTACGCTGGTTGTTTTCCTTTTTTGCCATATTTTATATTTCCTTTAAATAAATACAGATGTGCCTGAAATTCCTGTAAATGCCAATGATAAAAGGGAGGTATAAATGAAAATTGCAGGAGTACCCTTAAAAGCCTTTGAAATAGTGGTAATTGTATCAAGTTTTTTTAGTCCGCTGTTAATAAGGATAACAGCAATAATGTATGCAAGACCTGCACCAAGACCTGCACCGATTGATTCGACTACATTAAATGCAGAACGGTAATTGATTAACGGCATTGCAAGAACGAGAGTATTGAAGGCTGCAATACCGATTCTTCGTTTTGTAGCAGGCTGAACCTTTGGAATTATATTTGCAATAATCATTGCGATGATATAAACAACAAGAAGAATGCCTACATAAATAAGTGCGTGATAAATCTCGTTAAGATTGTGAATTAAAGGGAATAAATCAATAAGAACGCACAATGCTGAAATAACGGTTGAAAAAAGAGTAATAAAAACAGCCATAGGTAAAAGCTGACGGGGTTTAGCACTCATACGGACTGCTTCGCTTAAACCGTAACCACCGTTAAATATAAGATTTTGGAACAGCATAACATAGAGTGCAGCGGAAAGAAGGTTTAAAAAGATGTTCATTTCTTGCCACCTCCGTCGTTCTTGTTTTTGTATTCCTGAAGGTCAGAAAGCATATCTGAAAAATCATCCATGTATGTTCTGTTACCTTCCTGTTCAACAGGAGTTTCTTCAGTAACAACTGTTGTTTCGGGAGAAGAAGTGTTTTCATTGACAGACTTACGATTACGCTTTGATTTCTTTTCTTTTTTAGGCTTAACCTTTTTCTCTTTTTCCTCTTTTGATTTAGGAACATAGATTTTAATATTGTCTTCTTCAGCAGTATCACCGTAAGGATTGAAATCATCCTTCATAAGTTCAACAAACTTATCACGGAGAGAACGCCTGATTTCTGATGTGTCAAAAGCCTTGTTTGGGTTTGCTTCAGGATATTTTACACCTATAAAGGCTTTAAGAGCAGCAGCAAAAAATCCCATAAGTAAAAGTCCGCCAAAAGGCATTAAAAATGCAGGGAGTTTTATAGGGATATTGATATCATAACCCAAAATAGTGCCGTTTCCTAAAAGTTCACGGACAAAGCCTGTGATAATTGCGACTGCACCATAGCTGAGTGAAGATGACACAGCATCAATAAAACTTGTTTTTACATCATTTTTAACAGCAACTCGTTCACAATGAAGTGCAATAAGAGAGTTGACAGTCATTAAAGGAAGATAAACACCAAAGTTTGCTGAAATGTCAGGGAAAAGTTTATCCACACCATACATTATGGGGAAGATAATTGCAACACCAAAAACTGTGTAAAGTGCAACTCGCCAGTAACGACGGACATTTTTAAGGAATTTTGATGCCAATACCTCGCAAACAATCAATTCAACAGCAGTAACAACTGCTAAAAATATGGCAAGCTTTAAAGAAAAGGCAATAGCAACAACGGGACAAAGACCGATTGCCTCAAAAAGAATAGGGTTTTTGATAATTGCACTATTACGAATAGTCTTTAATGTATGATTTTTATTACTCATTGCTGTCACCTCCTATAAAGAAAGGTGCATCCTGCTCTGTTACAGTATTTTCTTCAGAAATAACTGTTTCAAGAGTTTCACTTTCACGATTTATGGTTTCTGTTTCTTCGTCTGAAGTTTCAGTTTCTTCCACAATTTCTTCAACAGGAGAAATATCAGGAATAAGTTCAAGAACTTCTTCAGGAACAACAGACGGAACAGGTTCAACAATTTCAATATATGGTTCAAGTGCCTTGATTTGTTTCTTTTCTTTTCGGGTCAACGGAAGACCGTCAAAAAGGTCAGAAACAGCACAAGAAATCAAGAAGCCGAAACAAGCACCTTCTTCAAACGGGCAAACATAACGGATAACCATACAAATTATGCCACTTACAAATCCCCAGAAGAATTTTGCAACTGTTCGTTTTGGTGCAAAAAACGGAGATGAAATGAAAAATACTGCACCGAATAAAATCATTCCTGAGCAAAGTTCCATTACAACTGACACAACTCGACCTGTTGCTACTCTCGGGAAAAGAATAGCCATAAGGCAGATAGCAATTATGAATGTAAAAACAGGAATACTGTCTTTCGGTCTGCGAATTATTATAAAAACAAGTAAACCGATAAATGCCATAGCACAGCCTGTGCCCAATGCAGACGGAACACTACCGACAAACGCTTCTAATATAGCAATAATGTTGTCGTCAACGGAATTTCCGTATAAGAGCATTTTGCCCAGTGAATCACCAAAATCTGAATAGTTATAAATTTCTTCAGGCCAACAAAGTGTGGCGAAACAAAGTGCAGAAACTGATGGAATAAATGGTGCGTTTTCAGGGCTACCGAAAGGCAACACGCAAACACCCATAGCAAAACTTGCACTTATAGCGATTATCCACCATGGTGCGGATGCAGGTAAAAGTAATGCAACAGCAGTACCGATTACAAATGTATGATATGTTCTTGGTGGGAACTGAACATCAAGAAGCTTTTTACCAACAGATTTAAAAATCCAACAGGTAACAAGGGAAATTGCTATGTTAATAACAGCAAAAAAGCCGTGAATGAAAACAGCCACAGCCATAGGAACACAAAGCATAAGAGCATAATCTCTTATTACTGAACGCTTAAATTCTTCTGTTAAATTTTGAGGCATATTTGTATCAGTCAAAGCATATCCCTCACTTTTTCCAATATTTATTTATTGCACATTGCAAGTCCCTGTAATATTATGAAATAAGGGTATTTACAAGGAGGCAAGATTGTGATTTTTGAAACTCTTAATGAAAATGTAATGTTACTGGAATTATCGGGCGATGAAATGGAGAAATTCCATATTACATATGACACACTAAACTGCGATGATGAAAACACAAAAAATATACTTAAATCACTTTTATATAAAATTGATACAGAAAACAGAATTTCAAAGGGAGAAAAAGTTCTTGTTGAAGCAATGCCGACGGAAAATGGCGGATGCTTTTTTATACTCACCTTCGCCCGAAAGAGAAAGACTGTTTATAGGTTAAAAAGGAACAACGCACCTGCAATTTTTCATACAGACACCATTGACAATGTGCTGGATTTTTTGTCTGCAATAAGAAATAAGGAGATAGCAGACCAAAAAATCGAAGTGTTCTCAATGGATAGTGAGTATTTTCTCCATATTTCCCAAAACAGCAGAAAGCTCAATATAATTATGTGTGAATACGGAGAAAGTGTCCACAATGTAAATTATGAAAAACTGAAAGAGTATGGCGAATCCTTAGGTACAGTTTATTTACAGTAGTTTTCTTCTGCGATTTTTTTGAATTTTTCGATTGTGCCTTTACGGTCAGCACTTGAGAAAATTGCGTTACCTGAAACGAAAACATCAGCACCTGCTTTTGCAGCAATAGCGATAGTGTTCTCGTTGATACCGCCGTCAACCTCGATTTCACAGTTAAGACCGCGTTTTTCGATTTCTTGTCTTAATGCAGAAACCTTTGGCATCATATCTTCCATAAAACTCTGGCCACCAAAACCGGGCTCAACAGTCATAACAAGCACCATTGAAAGCTTGTCGAGATATGGAAAAATATCCTCGACAGGAGTCTTTGGTTTGACAGTAAGTGAAGCCTTTACACCGTTAGTAAGTATTTTGTCGATAGTTTCGTCGATAGGTGAGTCACATTCTGTGTGGAAAGTGATAATATCAGCACCTGCTTTACAGAAATCGTCGATATATTTAAGCGGTTCACTAATCATAAGGTGAACATCAAATGGTACATCAGTTGCTTTTTTGATGCACTTAACAAGAGGAGCACCAAGAGTGATGTTTGGAACAAAATGTCCGTCCATAACGTCAATGTGCATATAGTCAGCACCGCAAAGTTCTATATCCTTTAATTCTTCTGCCATTCTTCCGTAATCGCAAGAGAGAATAGACGGTGAAATTTTCATCATAATAACTCCTCCAAAAAATAAGTATTATCAATATATTTTAACATATATTGAATGGAAATACAATATTTATTATTTTACATAGTAGGGTAATGTAAGATTGGGTTTTGTTACTGATGATATAGATGCAAATTGGAGGTTGTCGAGATAAACTGATTGTGTGTTCTTGGCTCCCTCTGACGAGGGAGGCATTACAATCGCAACGCAGTTCCGACATTTTGCGCTCTACACTTTGCGTTTTGCACTTATTAATCATCCTGATAAATTATGATTTGAATGTTAGTTTGTTCTTTAATTAAAATGCAGATATTTACCCAAAAGAAAAAACGACTCGAAAGAGTCGCTTTGGCACCCCCTGCGGGAATCGAACCCACATCTAATCCTTAGGAGGGATTTATTCTATCCATTGAACTAAGGAGGCATATATGTTCAATGTCATTCTGAGCGAAGCGAAGAATCTTTCCAATAGTTACATATCAACTAACAGAGATTCTTTGTCGTTTCACTCCTCAGAATGACTTTGCAGGCGTGGAAGCCTGCCACTACGCGATTATCATTATTTAATCCACTTCATAACTTTGTGACCACTGGGTAATCAAATTTTCGAACTCTTTGCCTTTTAAACTTCTCAGGCATTGAGTTCTGTATTCCTCATAATATCCGTATGTTTCGTCAAACACATCTATTCGTTGAACAAGGAAAACGTAATCGTCTAATGTGATTGTTCGTGCTGAACCGACATTTATAGTTGCAACTTCTTTATAGAAACCGCTTGGGAAACTGCCGTCATAAGACGAATTGATGATTGTATTACGCACATCATTGTCAGTTGATGCTTCAATAGGTGTTCCCGTGTTGATAAGTGCTTCGGATTTTGCGAAATCATTTATGACAACTGCTTTTTCAGAGTCTGTCATAGGAACAGTTGCACCTGTTTCGTCAATATTGAACAAGTATCCTGTTGAAAAAGCAATCGCGATATAATTTGACTTGAAATACTTTTTAAGAGTATCTTCGCTTACCGGTTCAACACCGCCCTGACCGTAATAATAGTCAAGGAGTACTTCTTCATAAACCTTTGATGTTTCGATTTTATAGATAGTCTGTCGCGAAATATCTGCTTTTGTATAATGAACTCCGTATAAGTGCCAAAGGTCGTCAACTCTTATTGAAAGATTTGATTTTTGCACGGGAGTCAGTTTTAAATTTCTTTTATCGAACTCTGAATTTATTGTCACATATCGAGAAATTGCTTTTTCGATTTCACTTTCGTTTCCGCTATACAAATCGTCAAAATAAGCATAAATCTCGTTGTCAATCTTTGTTCCGTTGACTTTGACTTTTGCAGGACCTGAACAGGATGCAAAGGATAAAGCACATATAACTGTCACAAGAATCAATGAAACAATTTTTTTCATTGAGCATCCCCCTTTGACTCCAAATATTCCTTATAAAGCTTGTCCTTTAAAAGACGCTTTTCCTTTTCAAGACGGCGTTCTTCTTTGATTTTTTCCTTATCCTTACCGATAATTCCATTTCGTAAAAAGGCAACAACCAACATTGTGATTACTGCTCCCACAGAACAACTGATAAAGTCTACCATTGTATCTGTGTTACCCTTCTGGAGTGTCATTCCGTAAAGGCTATCCATTGTGAATTCATAAACTTCCCAACCAACAGCAATACCAAGTGCAAATGTTATTGAGAAAAGTGATGACATTGCAGGGCCTAAATCACCGCGTTTGCGATAAATTATGTTTGCGAAATCATAACCAAACCAAGCAGAAAGAACACCTGACGCAAAATGAGTAACAACATCAAAATGTTCAAAGGTTGTTCTGTTGTTGATTGTTGAGCCGACACAGACACCGATAAAAATGAAAAGTGAAAGCATTGTTTGTGTTGATGCCTCAACCTCGATTATAAATGATTTTTTGCCGAAAATCTGAAAAAAGTCCCAAAGGTGAGTAAAAATGATTGCAAAAATAGCTTCTAAAAACTCTACAACAGAACCGTGGAACAAACCGAATATGCCCCAGCATAAAATAATTACACGAAGGCAAATCCACAGTATTCTTTGATTTTTAGGTAAGAAACCATAAGCTTTAGTCATTTTTTAACCACCAAAAGTTTTATTACATAAATAATATCATATATGAGCCTTTTTTACAAGGAAAGTATAACAAAAGAGCATCCGTCAATAAAAACCTCACCATTCTGAACACTATCGCCATAAAGGATTTTTGCGTTATGATAAAATTCAGGTAGTCCGTATTTTATTGAATGTTCGTTTCGATTTACAATTACCATAATATCGCCATTTTCATCGTGACGACGGAAGGCTACACAACCAAGCATAGAGGAAACAGGGGAGAAGTAACCTTTCGAGAAAACTTTGTTTTCTGTTCTGATTTCACCCAAAGTTCTGTAAAAAGTGATAAGTTCTTGATTTTCTTTCCCCCAAGGATAGCAACCACGATTAAACGGGTCTTTATATCCTTGCATACCTGCTTCGTCACCATAATAAACAGATGGCACACCTGGTAATGTATATTGTAATGCAACAGCACATTTTAAGAGTTTAACGCCTTTTGCATATTTTTCATCGTCAAGGAAATGACAGGACTGCCAGTAACGGTCACGATATTCACAGGATTCGCCCGTAATTTTTGTGATTGCTCGTTCAGTATCGTGAGTACCGATGTGATTCATCATAACATCAAGGCATTGTTTAGGATAATTTTCCACAATCTGCATTACAGTTTTCATAAAGTTTTCCGCTTTTCCGTTACGACAAAAGTCGAGAATGGCATTTGCGAAAGGATAGTTCATCACAGAATCAAACTGACTGCCCAAAAGATAACGGCGTCTGCTACCGTAACTGTGTTTTGTTGTGGCATCTTCCCAGACCTCGCCCATTAAAAGTGCGTCAGGCTTTGTGATTTTAAGTCTTTCACGCAATTCGTCAATGAAAATGTCAGGCAACTCGTCAGCAACATCAAGTCGAAAACCGTCAGCGCCCGTTTTAAGCCATTTTTCCACAATTCCGCCTTTACCATTGATGAAATTACGGTATTCTTCACCTTCTTCAATTACTTCGGGAAGTGTGACAAAGCCCCACCAACTCTGATACTTGTCGGGATAATTTGTAAATTTATACCATTTATAGTATGGACTTTCGGGAGAATTGTATGCTCCCAAAGTGTCGTATCGGCCTTTTCTGTTGAAATAAACGCTGTCGTCACCTGTATGGGAGAATACACCGTCAAGGATAATGTGAACACCTTGTTTTTTTGCCTCTTTACAGAGATTTTTAAAGTCTTTTTCAGTACCTAAAACAGGGTCTATTTTACCGTAATCGGCTGTATCGTATCTGTGATTTGAATGTGATTCAAAAATAGGATTAAGATAAATACAATTTACTCCAAGTGATTTTAAATATGGTAGTTTCTCTTGAATACCCTTTAAATCTCCACCGAAAAAGTCATTGTTGAGAACTTTTCCCTCAGGCGTTGGTCGCCATTCAGGTTCATTTCCCCAATCATCACGCATAATACGGTCAGCAGGTACATTTTTCTTTTTTTCACCGGAATTATAGAATCTGTCGGGGAAAATCTGATAAATAATTCCGCCTTTAAGCCAATCAGGTGTAGTGAAATCCTTTTCAGTAACAGTCAATTGCCAGTCTTTTCGTGCGAATTGTGAACCTGCAAACCCGCCGATTCCGTTATCGCATTGAAGAACTGAACTTCGACCATAAGATGAACAATAGTCAAAATGATACCAGTAAAGACCTTCGTTTTCTATGCTTGTATGAATGTCCCAAATTTCTGCATCATTGCCACACATACCAGCCCATTGCATCTCTCTTTCTTCATAAGCACCGTCATCACGACGAATGACTAAAATTGCCTTATTGCAACAAAAAGAGCGTGGCATACAAAGGCGAAAATGTATTTCTTCACCTGCTGAAACACTACCGAATTTATCTTTAAAGAACAAATCTCTTGAATTATAGGGGATAAAGCCCATTGTGACACCGCCAAAAAGTTGATAATAATATATTTTACCAAAAGAAAAGGTATAATGCAATAGAAAAAGGATAGTGTTGTTGGCACTATCCTTTTAAGTCGTTTTCTTGTCACAATATCAAAAACTGTCTGTATTTGGAATAACAACATCTGTCACATAGTTATTGTTATCAGTTGTTGGTTCGTCAGGTTTAACATCAGGTTTTTCAGGTTTGTCTGTTGGATTTTCAGGTTCAACAGGTAATTCTGTTGTCCCGTCGTCTTCTATGTTATCTACCTGCTTTGCAAGATGAGGATAAAGTTTCATTTCTTCGTCACTCACGGCAGTAAAACCAAACTCTTTCACAGCGAGAGTATGCATTGCGTTATCAATCAGGCAAGTTACTGCAACAGTAAATGGCTTTTCTGCATTTTCAAGTGATGTTTCAGTTATATCAATGACATATTTTTCGCCCACCTGAAGCACAGTATCAATTTCGTGAGTATATTCCATATCGGCACCAAGTAATTTGACACAAGGAATGTGAATTGGTGATGTTCTTGAAAGATTTTCAATAATCAGTTCTGTGTCGGTTGATGAATGGTAACCAACATCTGTATTATTGAAATGAACATAGATATTGTCTGCGTGTTTTTGTGCATAGTTAAACTGTGGGAATCTGTCATCATCAAATACAGTTTCAAGGTCATTCCACAGGAAATTGCAAACAATCTGCTTTGTGTATGGGTCATTGAAATATTGTCCGTGTCCCTGACCTGTAACATACCATGTACTGTCAGGTAACGCACCTGTTGATGCGTCTATATTGAATTCAGGTGAAATGTGATAATGTGCAGGGTCATCACAAATCAAACCATTCTGAACATAACCTGCTTCAAAGGTTTCTCCAAATGGTGCACAAGTAGCACCACCTGAACCAAGATATGTGTCAATAAGGAAGTCCGAATTTGTTCCCACACTGCTTACTGCAGTATATCCGCAACCAACAATGTAACCGATTTTTGTTCCGTTTTTCTGTAATTCTGCAAATTTATCTGCAAGATTAGTACCTGTGTGAACATCTCTGTGATATTTAACTGTATCATAATAGAGTTTTCCGTTTGTTTCGGGATTCAAACCGATATTTTCAATAACTTCGTCAAATCTGTCCATAGGAACAAAATCAAGAAGTGACGGTAACTGAGAAAGTCTGTAATTAATTCTGTCTTCCTGTAAGACTCTGTTTATACCACCAATAATATTATCCAATGAAAGAAGGTCAAAAATCCAATTAAAGTCTTCTTCTATATCAAATATATGTTCAACGAATTTCATAACATTTTTTAAATCAAGGTCAACATATTCATTCATCATAACAGTGCTGACAAGTGTTGTACCACCTGTTGCAGGATTTGCAAGAATTGCATTTCTTACATCACCTTTATCTCCGTAATAATAAAGGTATGTTGTGCCGTACTGACCACCGTGACTAAGTCCCATAAGGTCAACTTTGTCACTGCCTGTAATTTCTTTAACCTCTTGGATATATTCATCAACTGCTTTTACATAGTCAATCTGACTTCTTCGCCAGTCAAATGTGAAACCAAAAACATTTTCTGCACCAACACGAGCTATTGCTTCTTCTACAAATACGCTTTCAGGGATATATTCGGTCATATCCTTTTCAATAAGTGTTGAAACCTGAGTAGCCTTTGCACCTTTGGGATAATATGTAAGATTCTGCCATGATGTACCGTCTTCAAGAATTACAAGTGGCATAAGTGTATCCTTGACAATAGGCACAAGTGCTTCAACAATAGCATCTTCACCAACAAGCTTACCTGCAACCATTCCCGGCAAAGCAGAAATTACCTGTTCACCGATTTTTGCAAAGTCAACAGGCCAAGCCTTTACAACATCACCTGTTTCAGGGTCGATAATCGGTTCACCATTTTCATCAGCGTAGACGAGTGTTGGACCTGAATATCCCTGAAGTACAACCACAGGTACAGGTTTTTCTTCTTTTGCAAAGGCAAAAAGAGAAAATGTTGTGAAAATCATTACAATTGCGATAAATACTGATAAAATCTTTTTCATTTTTCAATCCCCATTTCAAATGAAATTTTATAACTTTATTTTATTCCTTACAACTCCTGTTGTCAATAAAAAGAAAAACGGTATCCTATAAGAATACCGTTTGAATCTGTTTTGTTATGTTCTTACCAACCGAAGTTGTATGTAAGTGAAGATGTACATGGGAATTCAACAACAACTGTACCGTAATCAGCCAAAGCACCTGTAAATGTGATATTTGCTGTGATAATCATATTCTTTTCATATGTTGTGTATGCCATTTCATCGTTAACAGCATTTATACCTGCTGTAATTTTGCAAGGTGTAAAAGCAATTTCAAATGAGTTGAGAATCAAATAGTTTTCTGCAACCTTGAATTGTTCCATAATTCCATCTTTCTCGCGAACAGTAAATGCCTTTTTAACACTTGCTTCTTCAGGTTTTACAACCATATTAATTGTTCTGTAAAGTTCTGACGGAACAAAGATATATTCGCCTTCTTCATCTTCAGCATTATTACCTTTTTCATCGAGGTCATAAACCATTGTAGGAACAATTGATGTATAAATTGGGAATGTGTTTGTTTTCTCGTCTGTATAAAGGTCATTAAGCGTCAATGTACTTGCGGTTTTTTCACCAAGAGGATAGATAACATCAGTTAAATCAGCATTCTTTTTAGTTGCATCTTCCTGACTGAGATTCATAAGGAATGAACCGATATCCTTAAGTGCCATATCGGCATAAAGACGGAATGCTGCACGGAATTTGTCCTGATTTTCCAATTCTTTTCCGTCTTCTGATTTAAATACAACACCATCACCGTGGTTAATCCAGAAATTTTCGTAGTATGAAACTCTTGCAGAACCATTTGTCTTGATATCGTTAATCATACCATTGAAATAATCAAGTACTTCCTGCTGATTTCCTGTGAACTGTGCCCATTCTTCGTCAGAAATAAGAGCTAAAATATCGTTGAAATATTCTTCTGAACCATATTTTGAAACGAGTTCATAGTATGAAAGTTTAACAACTCTGTCATCTGTCTTTTTGTTAAAGTTTTCATAAAGTGTTGCAAGCTTGTCACCGGGAAGAATATTCTTCAATTCACCATATGTGAATTCAAAATAAACATCACCTAAATCAGTTTTTGTTTCAACTGGAATAGGTCTGTTAACTTCACTTGTACTGCAACCTGCAAATGATACTGCAAGCATTGTAAAAGCCAATACCACAGCAATAATTCTAATAACATTCTTTTTCATATTTATTTTCCCCTTTCGGTGAAATTAATAACTGTCTTTAAGTCCCTGTTCATCAAACAGGAAAACAGTTTCAAGAACAACTTTAAGTGAATCCTCAAGAGTTTTCATTTCAAGAACGCTTACATTGTCATCTCTTGTATGATAATATCTCGCAGGAGCAGGGTCCATGCTTGTAAATCCGACTGATTTAATACCACCCTGTTGCATAGCAGCAGCATCAGTTGAGCCTAACGGAGTTGTTGTGAAATTAACAGGAACACCTGCATTTTCACTGGCCTTTTTCATAAGAGCACAACCCTGTTTATCAAGATTAACTGTTGCTGTCATATCTTTTGTAACAATACCCATAAATTCATAGTCACGAAGTGTGTCAAGAGCGATGAAAAGTGTTTCAACACCGTCATTTTTGTATTCGTCACCGTGAGCCTTTGCAAATGCCTTTGAACCGCGAAGACCTTCTTCTTCAGCACCAACTGACATTGCAACGATTTCAGTATTTTCAAGACGAATGTCATTGTGCTTGAAATAAAGAAGTGCCGCCATTGCTGTAAACACACCTGTAAGGTCATCAGCAGCACCGTCAACAGGTAATTTCCAGTTAACAAAGAACATTACTGAAACAAGTGCAGGAATCATAAGAGCCTGAACAACAATCAATACGATTTCTGCTGTACGGTTATCAACAAAGAAGCCTGCGATTGAAAGTCCCATTGTAACAAGAAGACCTAAAACAGCAGAAACAACAACTGTTGTAACTAACTTTGGTCCGCCAAGATATGTGTATCTCCATTCATAAGCAGTATCCATATGACCGCCGATGATGATTCTTCTTTTTGTTTCGCCTGATGCTTTTCTTGTGCAAATCACATTACTTGATTCCTGCTTTTTGAAGAACGGGTCAAGAACTTCTTTGTAGAAAAGGAATTCGCCCAAAAGGAAGAAAACTGCAATAACAACAAGTGCAACTGACACTATTCTCATTACCATTTCAACAGGCTCTGGCATATTAAATGCAAAACAGAGAATTCCCAAAACAGCAGCAACAAGAGCTAAAATGCCGTCAATCATAACCCAACTCATAAAAGCTTTTGGACTTAATGTGAATTTTTCTCTTTTAACTTCGTCGGCAATAGGAGTCATAAGTTTTTCAACATAATCCTGACCTTTTCTCTCGCCTTCATAACCTGCAGGACGAGGGCCGATTTCTTTACAAACCTTTTTTATTTCTCTGATAGCAAAGTTTGAACACTCACGGACTTTTGATGAATAGTGAGCGTGACTTTCATGTGCTTTCAAATTACAAACCTCCACTCGGATATATATACTGATTTATTGTAGCACAATTTTTTTGCTAAGTCACTATTATTTTAAAAATTTTTGCAAATATTGACATCGGGGACAAAAAAGGATAAACTATAACACGAAAAAAATTTAAGTTTAGGAAAAGATGTATGAAAGAAATGCAGTTAAAAATCCGTAAATTTCTCTTTATTGCACTTGTGGCAATTTTAGGCATACTTTTAATATTGTATATAGCATTCTGTCGCGGTGGGGATTATAATTCTGCTCACATTGATGAACCAACAACAAAGGTTGAAAGCACAACAGAAGCACCCACAGACCCTATCGAGGAAGAACCGACAGACATAGTAGAAGAACCTGAAGAAAGCACAACAGAAGAGCCTGTAATATGGGATAATTACAGTCCGTCAAAGGTACTTTTAAGTGAAAACTGGATGTTGGCTCTTATCAACAAAAACTATCCGCTTGATAAGAACTATTCAATGTCAACTGCTACAGTTGTTGAGGGCAGTTCCGTTACAGCCGATATCCGTGTTGCAGAGGCATACAGACAGATGTACAATGCCGCTATGAGTGAGGATGTTGTTCTTACACCGTATTCGGGATATTGCAGTTATCAGCGACAGAAAATCATTTATGACAATAAGGTTCAGGCATTCTTGCTTCAAGGCCTTACGGAAGAAGAAGCAAAACAGAGTGCTGAAAAGCGTGTTGAACCTGCAGGCTGCAGTGAAAATGGCGCAGGACTTGCAGTTGATGTAATCAGTGCAAGTGCAGGTTTCGCATCAACTAACGAATATAAATGGCTTGTGGCAAACGCTCATAATTTTGGTTTCGTTCTCCGTTATCCCGAAGATAAAACTGAAATTACGGGTATGATTTACCAACCTTGGCATTGGAGATATGTCGGTGTTGATGTGGCAACAGAAATGAAAGACCAAAACCTTTGCCTTGAAGAATATTTAGGTGCAGTATAATCATACACCGCAGGTGTATTTCATATCGTAGGATATTTCATAATCGATGATTATTTTATATTGCGTAGCAATATTTCATTAAAATTAATAGATAATTAAAAACCATAAACAAAGGTGGAGTCTTAACCTGACTCCACCTTTGTTGTATAGTAAAACCACGCGTTAGACGCGTGGTTCGGTAGAGATTAATCGGTGAAACAGGATATAGAAAATAAAAACTCCTTCGAATATAATAAAGGTGCGGTCTGCCAACTGCACAATAAAAATAACGAAGGAGTGTCAA
>JAFQEE010000015.1 GCA_017399175.1 Clostridia bacterium
CACCGAAAATATGAATCTGCCAAAGTCTTGAAATAAAGAATGCAAGATGTTCAATTATCTCATCCTGATTAAGTCCTTTGTAGCTGAACTTTTTTTCCTGCTCAAAATCATATTCAAGAGTCTGACGAAGTTCTGATGCATTACCGTACATCACTGTTTCGCCGTCAAGCACCCATTCTTCTTTTGTGATGTTATAATCACGGATTTTACCCGCGTGCTTATAAATTCCCATAAAGAGTTTTTTATGAATACCGATATATTCGCTTGGTGAGAATGTAAATGCCTTTTCGGAAAGAATAGATGCAATTCTAACAGATACTTTATCAGCTTCTTCTGTTCTGTCATCCACATTTCTATTTTCGATAGTTTTGTAGTAACTGTTTATTCGCTTTTCAGCGTCTTCCATTGTGATATAGCCTTCTATATTTTCAATGGCTGTTTTTACAAGATGCTCTGACGGTTCAAGACCGTCAACAGCCTGAAGACCAATGGCCGTGCTCCATGCATAGCCTTTTTCTCTTTTATTTGGTTCGGATTGTTTTATATATTCTTTAAAAGGATCCTGATACATATGTTATCTCCTTTCTGTAACCTGCAATTCAAAATGCTTTTGCAATCTTGCAGTTATTCTTTCTTTTTCTAAAAATTCTTTTATACTCTCTTCACATGCAAGGTCGATTCTCATTGCATCAAAGTAGATACTTTCTTCTTTTGCCATAAGATTGTTCTTTGCTTCGCCGAGTTTTCGCTCCAGCATTAGTTTTGTCATTCTGTCTGAAGACTGCGCTGCAAGCTTTTTCTCAATCTCTGCAACCTCACTTCGCAAATCACCCAAGGTATGTTCAAGGGAGTTCTTATTGACTGAAGCACGTTGCTTGATTCTTTCAATCTCTTCCGCCTGAGCTGTTGAGTTATCAGCGACACTCTTTTGTATCAGTTCGTCAACGGGTATCAGCCTGTCCATAACAGATGCTTTTGGTGTTTTAAGCCATGAAGCATGCATTCTTCCAATCTCTTCATAATCCACAACAGGAAATTCAAGAATTTTCAGGCATTCGTCGTTTGTAAGATGATTTCCGCTGTCTGTCACTCCACAAAGAAGAGTGAATACTTTTCCTGTATGCTGTCTTCCGGCGATAATATCAACTGTGTATAATGCAATCTTACACGGTTCTATTTCTGCATCCACTGTCATTTTACCTTCATCGCTGCACTCAATATTATGCACGATACCTTTTGCGAGCGGAGTTAAAAGAGTAATCTTCTTAAATTCCTTAAGTGCCTTATATCTCTTATTTTGTCCGCCTGTCCAGTAATAAAATAGGAACGGCAGTTCAGAGTAATCTGTTGCTTTAACAGTTCTGTCTTCTTCGTTTATCACGAATCTACAATCATCATGTTTTTCGTTATATCCATCAAAATAATATTTTACCAGGGACCATAAATCATTGTTTATTTTCTCTGATTTTTCGTCGGCATATTTAGGTGTAATCTTAACTTTCTTCGCAAGTTCTTTTGTAAAGGTTGTAAAAAGCACCTGTTCTGCCGATTCAACATCCCTGCGGTTTTCCTCTTCAAAATATTTGAGTGTTTCCTCGTGTTCAGTCTGAATCTGTGCCTGTGTTCTTACCTGCAGTTCTTTAATCGTTTTCTTAAGGTCGTCAGTAAATCCTCCAAGTATAGCATCTGACATACCAAAAACACCATCTGCAACAAGCATTCTTTTGTTTACAAGTTCAAGCTTTCTTACATCTGCCATATTGCTTTTGTTTAAGAAATTCAGAACAATAACATCGTTCTGTTGATTGAGCCTGTGGCATCTGTCGATTCGTTGCTCCATTTTCAGGGTGTTGTACAAGAGGTCATAATTTACGACTAAGGAGGATTCTTCAAAATTAAAACCCCTTGCACCCTGATCTGTTGAAATAATCAGTTCACAGTCTGATTTGAAATTATCAATCGCTCTGTAATCCTTTGAACCGTTGTAGATGCTTATCTTATATAAATCCTTCAAATTCTCTTCAAGATAGTTTTGCGTTTCACGACTCTCTGTAAAGATTACTGCTTTTCTGTTTGCTCCCGCTTTTTTAAGGAGTTTAAACACACTCTCAAGCGAGGTCATAAACAGTTTTAGTTTTGTATCAATTTTTATATTCTCGGCCGCAAGAAGCATTTCTTTAAATTCATTTATCTCATCTTCTGCACCGTCTGTTTTCTCAAGCCTTTTAATTATACCTTCTATTGCTTTTACAATAGCGGGTGTTGATGAGCCTTGCAGGTTAAATAGCATAAGTGCCAAATCATAAGGACTCATTTCTGGAAATGCAATCTTCTCCGGTTTATCAATATATTTTTGGATCAAATCATAAAGCTTTTGTTCTTCCTGTGATTGTTCAAATTCACATGTAATTACAATTCTTTCAGGAATCTTTGCGTATTGTTTTGCCTGACTTCTTAAGGTCCTGAAACAATATTTGCTTACAAGCTGTGCAAGCTCCGGATAGTTCTCAGGCTTACGGAAATAACGGGACATATATTCCTGTTCGCTTGGAAGAATAGTTTCATCGATAAAGTACATCAATCCATAAAGGTCAAGAATATTTTTCTCAATCGGCGTTCCTGTCAAAAGCACCTTGAAAGAACCTTCAGCAATCCTCTTTAGTATTCTTGCCTGCTTATTATCTTCCTTATGCACTGATGCAAGAAGACTCGCTTCTTCAAAAACTGTCAGGTCCCAGATAATCTTTCCAACCAATTCGCTGTTCTGTGCCGCAAAATCAAACGTAGTCAGAATTACTGCATCCTGGTCAAATGTTGCTCCTGCAGTTTGCAATTGTTCGTTATTCGATATGGTGATGTAAGGAATGCTGTATTTACTCTCAATCTGTTTTTGCCACTGAACAAGTAAATCAGCATTTGGAACCACGATAAGAATTCTGGTTTTGCCTTCATACCATTTCTGCGTTA
>JAFQEE010000016.1 GCA_017399175.1 Clostridia bacterium
AAACCATCACTATTATACTTGGAGGTTAATCTTTTCTCTACTGCTTTTCGTGGCTTGCCATTGCTCGCCACGTTTTATTTTTACTAAAGCTTTTTTTATCCCCCGGTAGAACCGGGGGATTATATCTTTGCTAAAGACCATTAAAGGGAAAGACCGATAAAAAGTCTTTCCCTTTTTCGTATCACAATTACGAATTCCGCATTACGAATTACGAATTTATATAATTATGTCTTTCATTTTTTCCTTTGCTCGTCGCATTGTTTTGCTTAAGTAAATTGTACTCAATACCAGTGAGAAGCACTCTGCAATCGGGAATGCAAACCACACAAGTTCAAGTCGTCCTGTAAGCGAAAGCAACCACGCTGACGGTAAAAGCACCACAAGCTGACGGCACACAGAAACAATAAGGCTGTAAACGGGTTTTCCGATTGCCTGACAAACTGAACCTGCAATAATGCAGAACCCTGCAAAAATATAGTGTGTACCGATAATTCTTAATGCAGGAACACCGATACGAAGCATATCCTCCGACGCATTGAAGAACGACAATAAAACATGAGGAATAAGTTCAAAAGCCAACAATCCGATGAACATTATAGAAACTGCCGTTACAATAGACAAAGTAATTGTCTTTTTTACTCGGTCATATCTTTTTGCACCATAATTATATGCAATAATCGGTACCATACCGTTATTAAGGCCGAAAATCGGCATAAACACAAAGCTCTGGAGCTTGAAATAACTACCAAAAACGGCTGTTGCTGTTGTTGTAAATCCAATAAGAATTTTATTCATTGTAAAGGTCATAACAGAACCGATTGACTGCATTACAATAGACGGTAAGCCGATTTTATAAATATCCTTTGAAATAGCTTTATCAAAACGGATAAGCTTTGAACTGATATGAATTTCTTTATTGAATTTAAGGTTAAATATTACTGCAACAATTGCCGCAACAATCTGTCCTGAAACTGTTGCAATCGCAGCACCAAGAACCTCAAGTCGTGGCATACCAAGAAGACCGAAAATAAGAATAGGGTCAAGAATAATATTTATAGCCGCGCCTATTAACTGTGCAATCATTGAGTGTGTTGTTTTTCCTGTTGACTGCAAAAGTTTCTCAAAACAAAACTGACTGCAGATACCTATTGAACAGCCAAGACATACAGATGCGTAATCTATTCCGTAATCAACAATCTCCTTAACATCTGTCTGTGCAAGAAAAAATGGTTTTGATAAGAAAATTCCTATCAATGTAAACACCGCTGAACTGCACAAGAAGAGGAAAATTCCTGTATTTGCAATTTTATTTGCCCTGTCAAACTGTTTTGCACCCAATGAACGGGAAAGCAAAGCATTCATACCAACTGCTGTACCGCCACAAACTGCAATCATCAACTGTTGTAACGGGAAAGCAAGTGAAACTGCATTAAGTGCGTTTTCACCAAGTCTTGATACAAACACGCTGTCAACAACATTGTAAAAAGCCTGAACAAGCATTGATATCATCATGGGTGTTGACATTGACATTAAAAGTCTGCCTATGGGCATTGTGCCCATTTTATTTTCTTTTGGTGGAATTGGTTTTGCGTTTTCCATTTTGTCATCCTTATATTTTGCATAATTTTTGCTCACAACCCGACAAAGTGTAAGTCAATTGTGAGCAACTTTTTTATTTATTCTTCGATAAGACCCTGCTTCTTCATCTTTTCAATAAGATTTTCCACATCTGTCTTTGCTGTTTCATAAGGAATATCATAATCCTTAACAATCTTTTCAATAATTTCATCCACAGTATATATACCATTGAGCATATTGAAAATTTCTGCACCGGTGTCATTGAATGTAATTATTCCGTTAAAATCCATTCTTTCTGTACCTGTTGCAATAACAACATTGCTTCCTGCAACTGATTTTAAAATGTAACCTTCTTTAATTTTCATTTTTTATCAACCTTTCAATTTCGTTATATGAAGTAATTGCTGCCTCATCTTCCATATTGCATTTTAACAAGAAAACAGGAACCTTTGTAAGCAACAAATCAACATTTTCAAGCAATTTGAATCCGATTTCTCTGTCACGAGCCGTCAAAAGCTGTTTGAAAATAAGCTTTATAGCTTCTGCCGTATCCAATCGGCTGACTTCATTTTTTTCGGCTCTTTCAATAAACACAATCGCTCTTACAGGAACTTTTGCATTTGTGCTTTCGTTGTGTTTTCCCGAAAAAGGTGTTCCGTGTGCATACCATACATCATCTTCAAGACGAAGTGCAGGCTTATCATCATTTATAATTCTTGTACCTGACAAGTTTTTAAGCCACAGATGTGTATGAGTTGACTTTCCCGTACCGCAATCCGCTGAAAAAAGATAAGCATAACCGTCTTTTTCAACACACGAAGAATGGAGCATTATACCATTATGATTCATCAACTCTCTGTTGAAAACTGTTCCGACAGCAACATATTCGATTATATCCAACGGTGCTTTCGGTGTTTTTTCCTGTCTTTTGATGTAATCTTCCTCAGTAAGCTCAATCCTTATGTCAGGTTCACCGTCAAAGTCTGCTTTGTACGGTTCTGAATGTTCTTTCAGTCTGTCATAAAGTATATCATATTCAGTTTTTAATCCTGCAATCAAAAATTTTTCCATAACATTTCCTCTTTATTTTATATATAACATCGGGTTGACATTTTTACCGTTCACCTTAACTTCAAAGTGAAGATGAGCACCTGTAACATATCCCGTCGCACCAATATTACCAATTGCCTGTCCGCTTGATACTCGCTGACCTGTACGCACCTTCAATGTGTTCTGCATATGATTATACATAGTTGAAAGTCCGTTGCCGTGGTCAATCATAACTGTGTATCCACCTGAACCGTACCACCCGGCAAAGGTTACTACGCCTGAACCGGCAGCAACAACAGTACAGCCTGAACTTCCGCCCGGACGAACAATATCAATTCCTCCGTGCCATCCGTCTCCGAAATTACGCTTGCCGTATGGTGATGAAATCTTATTAGCACCGATTGTTGGCCATTGAAGTTTTCCGTTTGAAACACCTGTTGAGCCTGACGATGCCGGCTGTTTCTTTGTGCCGACCTGAACTTTTTCACTGACAGCTTCTTTTATAGTCGTTCTTGAAACTTCTTTTGACTCTACCTTAACGCCGTCAATGTATGTTACAAGCTCTGTTATCTGTTCAACACCATTTTCGCCCTTTGTGACAGTTTTCTTGTCGCCTACATAAAGACTGCTTGTATTAATTGTCACCGTATCAAATGGAATTTCCGCTTCCTTATACTCGGTTTTTGTAGTCTGAACACGAATAAAATCAACTGCTTTTGAAACGAGAAGTTCCTGACCAATCTGCAAGTTTTCTGTAAGTTCAGGGTTAAGTGCATACAACTGTGATTTTGACACATCATTTTTCTGAGCAATACTGATAATTGTATCGCCTTCTTCAACAGTATAATACTTGTTCTCGCTCTTATTTGAGCTCAATTTTTCCTGAAGATACTCTGCATCCTTAATAACTTTTTCACTATCAAGGTAAAGACCCTGAACATAGTCAATATTCTCAACAAAGCTGACAACAGCATTTGCATCGCCTGTTTCGTGCTCTGACAAAATGGAATCGAATACACTTAATGCATCAGTTTCATTTTTTACAGCACAGATAAAATTATCGTCAATATACACACCACAAGCATTTGTAATCTTGTTATCGGATTTTTCAATAAGTTTGTCACAGATTTCTGTTGCATCATTGAACTGTACGCGTTTAACTCGTTTGATTTTATATTCTGCATCACCGATAAGTTGTGTTTCCTTACCATCTTCCTGTGGAAGTCCCACAGATGCTGTGTTTATATCAAGTCTGTCAAAAGCCAGTTTTCTTGCCTCTTTATATACAGCCTCGTCCTGAACATAGCCGATAATCTCATCGTTATAATTAATTTCAAGAGCAAAAGCTGACTGTGACCAGAATGAAATTACATTCAACAAAATCACCAATGAAACAACAGGCAAAGCGAAGTTCAGTACATACGCAAATGCTTTTTTATATCGGGAAAATGCAACTTTTATATAATGAAACAGATTTTTCTTTTCATTTGCATTGTTGGTTGAAACACTTTTTGCCTCTTTTAAAAGAGTTTTCAACTCCTCTGTTCTCTTGTGGAAAGTTTTAAGAGCGTGTTTATCAATAACAATAAAAATGGTAAATATGAGTGTTCCGAATGCCTTAACAGGCTTTAAAAGCAACGACAATAACCAACTGAAAAATCTTTTACCATAACGCAAGGTCTGGATTCCGATATAATAAATCTGTCTGTAAATGGTATCAAGAAAATCCATCGGTTTTTCGCTCCTTTCTGCATTTTCGCATAATTACTCATAATAATCCATTATTAAGTGCATTATATCACACATACATAAAAAAGGCAAGTTATTATAAAAATGCAGAGTGCAAAATACAAAGTGAAATGACAAATTGGAGTTTATCGGGGAGCTGTAGTGGTGGCGACACCATCTTGGCTCCCCTGAAAGGGGAGCTGTCGAACGGAGTGAGACTGAGGGGTTTGTTCGTTTACTATCAAACCAATAGAGAACTATTTATAACCCCTCTGTC
>JAFQEE010000017.1 GCA_017399175.1 Clostridia bacterium
GTCACCATTTCTTTGAGCGATTACAAATTTAGCATTGAGGTTAGAATTACGAAGTGCAACAAGAACTGAATTTACTTCAGGTGTTATTGTTATAACTCTTGTTCTTTTATCACTCAACGGCTTGAATTTAATTGAATAATCTGTTTTACCGTCCTCCGAAAGATTGATTTCGGAGGATGTTTTATTTACTGTAATTGTACCGCTTTTAAAATCAACATCAGCCCAAGTCAGCGCAAGTGCCTCGCCAATCTTCATATCGGTAAGCAGCATAAACTTAACTGCGTTACCGTGCATATACTTGGGTCTGCAGGTGTCCGGATTAACGCTGTCTGCAACAGCAAAGATTCTTTCAAGATCTTTTGAAGAGTAGCCCTTTTTCGCTTTCTTCTCGACTCTCGATTCAGGACAGTTAACAAACCGCATATAGTTATACCTTTTACCTTTAGGTTCAGCATAGCACTCGAAAATCATTTTAAGCAGTTTATGACAATCCTTAACAACGCTGTCAGACTTTGTTCCTGCTATATCATCAAGAACCCCCACTAACACGCTCTTCTTTATTCCCTTTATTTTCTTATCTCCTATAACAGGCTTAATCTGTGAATTGAATAGAGAAACAAATTTGACATAACTTGTATTTTTGACTTTATTCTCCAAAACATCCTTAAAGATATTTTCAAAGAATTCATTGAGTGTGCATACCGGGTAATATTCTCCATCTGGATAGTCTTTCAGGAATTTGTTAATGGATGATTGACTTGGGTGGGTGTGGGTGGTGCGTCTGGTCTCCCCTGTTTCATCTATGTACCAAACCTCACATTTGTACCGACCGTCCTTCAACTTATACACCGTATGACTGCGAACTTTTACTATCATTACATTACCCTCCTGATTGATTTCAAGGAAAGTATGTAAGATTAATTTTTGAAAAATGTTTTCTGAACAACGAATTTTATTTCTATTACAGCAATAAAAGGCGGATAACAAACAAAAAAAGAAACAATAAATCCTCTCTTTATCCATAACAGCCTTTCATTCAGAATGGTCCCAAAATAATCGGTTGGGTCATTTTTTTGAGTGTCTGCCTTTTCTTGATGGCTGTTTTGTTGTGAAAAGCAAAATAAAAACAATATCATTAAAATGTTCTGAATAAAATTCATCAAGAATCTTAAGGAAACATCCTAAAGGCTCAGAACACATATCACCTTCTGCCTCATATTCTTGCTGCCGGTTCAAGATTAATTTAGTTAAATCATTTATGTAATAATTACCTATCTCATCCTTATATAATGGATAATTATTAATAATAGTTTCACAATCCATTAAATCATGCAAATCTTCTCTTGCGATAATTTCATTCACGACTGTATCAATAGTCAGATAGCGGTCATAGAACGTCGTAAAGAAGTAACACCTCATAAATTTATCATAATTATATAAAACTCCTCCGCGAGTTCTTCCTTTAATGCGAAGGTTCTGTTCTTTATTCTGAGCATTTACAAGTTTTGTTTTAAGAACCCATTCATAATGCTCATTTTGAAATAATTCAATGTTTTCTCTCATAGTTCTTTTCTCCTTACCTCATAAATTTTACCGTACTGATTTTCATAACAGAAACTGTTTGACTGCACAACTTCACTTTCGCTTCTTTAATCTATCCAAAGAAAGTATGTAAGATTACGATTTAAGAATGAGGATATGGTATGTACCTAAAATACACCACACCTTCTGTTAATGTCGATTTATCAAAGTAACGGGAGGTGAAACAAATGCAGAAATGGAAGATTGTCTTTCTTATCAACAACGTTCACTGCGAAGAAACAGTCACAGCAAACGGTGCATACGCCGCACGAATGATGGTTGAAAGCAGGTACAAGGGTCAGAAATTTGTTCTACTCAATGTTCTGGCAGTATAAGACAAACGGACTGTTTCACTTTTTTGGGGTGAAGCAGTCTGTTTTTTAATACAGTGGTTCAGGTTCGTATATCTTTTCTGCTTCTTCAAGTTCTCTGAGAATATCGGCAAGCTGTGCTTCAAGTTCTTTTATTTTGCCGTGGTAGCTGCTTGTTTTCTTAAGATATTTCTCTGTGTCAGAAATCGAGTTTTCATACTTTTCAATCAGTTCAATCTCGAACTTTTCATCCATATACTCAAAATAAACAAAAGGTTTCTTTTCATCCTGCATATCCGGAAAACGCAAGAAAAAGTGAATTAAAACTGCAATTTTTTCTCCGTCTGAAAAACGCATCAAATCTCGAGTCAGCGATTTTTTAAGAAGTTCCGACATCGTCTTATATTCTTTCTCCGTATAACCGGATACTATTGCGTTTATCTGCTTTGCAGCATAGAGTAGTTCTTTAACCCTGCCTCACAATACTTTAAGCTGTTTTCTTGCTTCTGATTTCTGTATCACTTTTCGGTATCTTAACATCTCTGCTTATCTCGGTTCTGCAACTTATATGGAAGCGTATGAAAGCAAGATACCTGATGAGTTTATGGAGAAAAAGCCTGAAATAGGCGGTGTGTCAGTGGTGAGGATTAATCTATAACGGAAAAAGCTCCCTGAATCGGTTTTGACGCCGAAACAGAGAGCTTTGATGTTTTATTTATATGTATAAACTGAAATTCCTTTCCTTTTATGTTCGCTTGTCTTGTGCATACGCTCAACGATTATCTTCTTATCCTCAGGAATATCGCCGCCGGAAAGATAACTGTCAAGCTCGGCATACGTTACGCCCATTTCCGTTTCATCGGTCTGTCCGTCAAAGAGTGCTGCGGATGGAGCTTTTTCTATAACGCACTTCGGAGCATCGAGATAGCGCAAAAATTCATATATCTCTGTAACGGTGAGATCTGCAA
>JAFQEE010000018.1 GCA_017399175.1 Clostridia bacterium
TATTTCAATAATGAAAGATTATCTTACAAACTTAATTACAAAACCCCTGTTCAATATAGGATTGAACAAGGGTTTGAATAATTGGTGGTTTTTACTGTCTACTTTTACTTGACAATTTCATTCAACTGGTGGTTATGATTTTTCAATTTCTTGTGTCTTATATGGTTCTTTTATGTTTGAATTAATTACATTAGCTCGTTCTTGCACTACTTCAATCAATTCATTCACACTCATTTCACTATATTCTTTCTCTGTATTGCTTTGTTCCTTTTCATATATTGGTTCAAAGCATTTATCCAAATCATTGCCATAATAAAACTTAGGATTATTAGCTAATTTTACACTATCTAAAACAAAAACAAATTTGTCTATTTCATTTTGCGTTCTCATTTTGTCAGCATAAATTTCTTTCAACTTTTGCGACTGTTTTTCAACATTGTTTTTACTCTTATTTAATTCTTCAGTTATTTTATCTAATGTTGTCAATATATCAAATTCTTCTTTTTTATAGCCATTGCGATACAAAACATATCTTGCATGTTTTTGTTCTTCAACTGTTCCCGTACCATTATAAACCATCAGGAAAGAATGATATAAATTCTCATTCTTTTGAAGTTTCTTCTTCAACTCTTTTTCGATTTTTCGTTCCTTATGTAGAGAGATATTTAACTCGTCCCACTGACTCTCCAAGTTGTCCTTTTTCTCTTCAAATTCTTTTACGCTCTTACAACCATATTGATTTTGACATCGCGCAGCTTGGAAATTGGCATCAAACATCATTTGCAATCGTTTATCTGTTTCTACTTTTACACCACTTATGTAGAGCTGATTATCATAAATCTGTATTCCACTTACCTTCTGCTCTTTCAAAATGTGAACAGACACTTTTGTCATGATTTCAGGTTCAGAAATGCTTTCAAAAACTATTCTTGACCATTCAAAGCCATATTTTTGAGCAAGCTCATAATTTCTCTCATAAGCTATCTCTTCCATATCGTTCAAAACATCAGGTATTACATTAGAATTTGAATTGCCATTTTTCCTTATTAAATTATAAAACAGAATTTTATCAATAAATTCAGCGGTATAGTACTCCCCTAATGTTCTTCCTCTGATTATACCTTTTTTGCCTTCGTTATACTTAAAGCTAACAGTCTTTTCTGTATTTCTTGGCATTGATACATTATATTTATCCCGCAACTTCTTCTCAAATTCTTCACGAGTCGTTGATTCAAGAGCAGTTCTCAAAATCTTTTCTCTTAATTTGTCTAATTCAGAAACGCGGTTATTTTTATGCATCTGCTGTTCTGCATAGTTATAATTATCACCTTTTACTTCAAGTGTTTCGTTCTTTTCCTGCTCTCTCTTTTTTCGAACTGCAGCACGCCAATTAAACGGTTCAATGCCATATAATTCATATGAAATATGGTTCACATAATCCTTTCTTTCAATCAGGTCTTTATCTGTTCTGTCAATCTTTTTTCCGGTTTCCATATTAACGGAATTTGTACAGATATGAATATGACAATACTTTTTATCTAAATGGACAGCCAAAACAGATTGATGTTTGGGATAAAATTGTTTCAGATAACATTTGCCTATTGTCATTGCCATTTTTGGCGTGACATTTTCTATACCTTTAAAATTGATAACAGTATGATAATATTTTCGTTCATCATAACTTTTATTTTTATTCCAAAGCTTATTTACATCTTTAAATTCTGCATACATTTTCTCAGGTGATTCGGAATCATCTGTAATCATATTGTATGTTTCCACCCACCGTTTTCCATTTTCATCAATTGTTTTTTCTGGATTAGTAATATATTTTATGTTTTTCAAAGCTGTACTTTTACAAGCTTTTTCCTTCTGTATCGGCATATTATTCGAGCTCCTTTTCTTTAATTTCACACAATAAATCAATAACTTTTTTATTACTTTCCTTTGCTTCATACAAAATTATTGTAAAGTTTTCAATGGCATTTTCCATGTTTGTATATACATATTCCTTTGTTTCTAGGTCATTAACATATTCATTTAATGCCCTTGCAATCTGATTGATGTTTATTCCTTGTCTTCTAATTTCGATTATTGTTTCGGTTAGATTTTCAATAATAATTACATCTTTATCTTCAATGCATTTTAGAATAAAATCCGTTCGATTTAATTTTGATTTTAATATTTTTTCACTTACTTTTTTGAATTCATCTTCTGTTAGGCGAAGATTAAAACTTTTATTTCGCACTCGGTTAATATCTTTTTCACTGCGCTTTTTCTTGTTTTTACTCATAACAAACTACCTCCTTCCTTCTTTTTTCGCTTGTTAAAAACTCTAAAAAGACAGACATGACTTTTTTAAGCACAAGTATTTGTGCGTGAATTCAGACTGGGTCAAGGGCTGTCAAGGCCCTGCGAGGGTGGTGTGGCGTCCCACACCCGCTCCTCGCTATATCCTATCCGTTTTATTTCTATCCCGCTTGATTATCTAATGCAAAAAACGTCTTTAAAAAACAAAAAGCCACCCTACTGGTAAGTAGAGTGACTTCGTTTTTTAGAAATCATTAATTTTAGTTAAGCACGCCATAAGACGCTCATTATTTTTAATACTCTAAAAATATTAATTAAACTATGTTGGGTGGGTTCTATTTGTTGAACCTCAATTATTTGGAGAAAAACTCCTTATCTATATATATTATTTTAGCATAAAGCTATTGAAGAATCAAGTTTTTTGACACAATATATTGGGGTTGAATATAATTATTCGTCGTGAAAGAAGAGTAGAATTTAGGCAAATCTAACTTCAAGGCCTAATTTTTAGAATTTAAATTTAATACTACTCCGGCCCAATGTAACGCAATGCTTTCGTTATTATAATACCGCTATATGTATAATCCATTCTCATAAGGATGCAACATTCGGTTGGTGACGATTTATTTAACGTAAAACTTAAAATTCATGAAACAAAAAAATAATAATCAACAACATCGTTGCAAAAAAATAATCCCCTTATTGCAGTTTTTGTTCTGCAATAGGGGGATTATCTGTTTTGGGTTGATTGGGTTGATTGGCTTAATGCTTTTTAATCCGGATAGTCGTATGTAACATGAGTTTCGCCACCAGCTGTGCAAGTTACCTTAATTCTGTAGTCTGCAAATATATTGATAAGTCTATCTTCTTCAAGAAGAATAGCAGTTCCTGTGCCCGATTTTGTCCATGTTTCAATGGTTTCATAGCCGGTTGATTTTTCCTTTTGCAATTCGATTTTAATATAAAGTGATGTTGAATATTTTGCTGTAAGAGATACTGATGATGTTGAGTTTATTCCACTAATTGAAAAGCCAGTTGAAACTGCATCAATAGTCGAAAAACGGGGCATTATAGTGTTTTCCTCTTCGTTGTTATTAGCGGAAGTATTGATTGCAAAAATGGATATAAGCATCGTAAGAATTAAAATTATACTAAAACTTTTTTTTATATTATTTGACATTTTTTCACCCCTTTAAAACTATATCGTAATTAAAGGAATATATGTTAGCATTATTCTACTGTTTTTGCAATTTTTAATAATTCTTCTAAGGTCAATGTACCACTAATTCGATATATGTAATCGTTGGTTGTCCAAATAAGGTTATTTACATCTTCATTTCCTTTACAATAAACATATTTTACTCCATCAATTATTTTTTCTTCAGATATGAAATTTTCAGTGTCGAATTCAACTTTTATTATTGATGAGTATTTTAAAATTGTAATGACTTTTCCATTATAACTGTTGTATATATTCAATATTTGCTTATTAGATTTTAATTTTTCTGTAAGGTCATACCCTTCTGGTACATACCCAACTTTTATTTCACCGGCAACAGAGTTTTTATTGTTTTCTGTAAGTTTATATGTACTATACTCATCAAACTTATCAAGCATAAACTCTCGTGATGACGGAATAACAAATGCTGTAAGCAACAATGCAAACAAGACCGCTGCAACAAGCATAACCTTAATAGCTTTTGTTGTGAATCTGTGATATCGGTCATTTCGCATTTTATTGAAAAGATTTCTTTTCCACTTTTCGTGCTTTTTACTGCATTCTGCTTCAGGAATTATATCAGGAAATGTGTCTGACCATTTATTTAATGACATTTCACAGGCAATTGTTAAATTATTCATTGTTCTCAGCTTCCTTTATATAATTTCTTACAAAATGCATTCCGTGCATACATTTTTGTCTTACAGTTGTTTCTGTTATTCCTGTTTTCTGAGAAATCTCTTTACCACTGTACTGATAAAAATATTTTAAATAGAAAACATACCGATATTCTTCAGGCATCGCACTGACAGCCTGCTCCAAAAGAAAAATATCACACCTATCGAACTCTTCAATAGAAAGATTTTTAAATTCTGATATGTCATCCTCAACAACATTTTCAAGGTGTTTTTTCTCTTTGCGATACATATCAACAGAGATTCCTTTTGCAACTATTCGAACATAGTTTCTAAATCTTTTATCGTTAAAATCCTGATTAATGTTATGAAAATCCTTTGCAAAACGAAGCATGATTTCTTGTGCACAGTCCTCAGCAGCTTCTCTTGTTCTTAAATGGTCTTTAGCAATCAAATAAACTGTACTGTAAAACTTGTTATAAAATTCTATAAATCGTGACTCATCTTCCGGATTTTCAAGTAAAGCTAAATATAATGAAATCATATATTATCTCTCCTTTTATAAAGGAATTATATCCTAATTCGACAAATAACACAAGATTAATTTTGATTTCAATAAATTGTTTAGTTTTACTTAAAACATTATCTTTTCAATAATGGCGTTTTCGTTAATTTCCATATCGTTTTTGTTATTTGTGTTGCATATTTCATAATAATTTTTTAATATGAAAATTGTTAAATGTTATTTTTGTATTGGAGGTGTTCGACATGGTTAAATATGCATTTATGGGACGCTAAATAATAGAAAAGGAGATAAATTATGCGAAAATTATTTGCCAAAACGATTTCAATTATCCTTGCTTTTGCCATGGTATTTACTAGTTCACTAGTCACCACGTATGCATTAAACGAAAAGCAAAAAAACAACATAGAAGTTATGTCGATAAATAGCGAATCTGTAATTATTGACGAAGAAGAAAACCTTAGAGGTGAATTCGAAAAACACTTCCTATGCGAAGATGGTTCGTATGTTGTTGCTACATATCCTAATCCTGTTCACTACAAAGAAAATGGCGAGTGGAAAGAGATAAACAATAGTTTAAGACTCGCCAATGATGTAAAAAGTGAATCAGGAAAAGCCATGTATGTGACTAAGTCAAGTCCAACAAATATTAGCATTCCTGAAAGTTTCTCAAACGAGCAAAAAATTTCTGCAACAAATAAAGGTTATACAATAAGCTTCGGTGTCAATAATGCAGAAAATGCTCAATTGAATAAAACTGCAACGGTAATCAATGATATTGATAATTTGTCATCTGTTAAAAACACAAATGAAGTTTCACTATTTAAAACTTCATCAGTTACATCAGCTAACACTACAACTGATAAAAAAAGCAAAATAGAAACATATAACAATGATATAATGACTGTTAAAAACCAAGCAGGTGCTGTTGTATATGAGGATATATTCTACAATACGGATTTGGAATATATTGTTACTACTAACAGTATCAAGGAAAATATAGTTGTTAACGAGAAACAAGATGAATACATCTATAGTTTTGATATGGACTTTGGTGAATTAATTCCTGTTGTACATGAGGACAATTCAATAAGTTTAGTCGAATCTGAGCAATCAAATGAAGCAATATTTTATATTGAAGCTCCATATATGTATGATGCCAATGGTGCTGAAAGCATTGATATTGATATGTCTTTGGTTAAAAAAGATAATATCTATATTATGACACTTGAAGCAAGTTCAACATGGATAAACAATTTAGATAGAGTCTTTCCTATTATCATTGACCCAACAATATATTTATCGTTCAATGATGTGTTTGTTATTAACGGTTTATATAATGGTTCCCCAAGAGTGAGAAAAGAACTTCGTGTCGGAAGAAATATAGCTAATCTTACCAGAACATATATTAAACCTACTATCCCCACAAACATACCTACCGGAAGTTATATTGAAAACGCCGACTTGATTTTGAAACAAGATTATTATTACTCAGCATTAGGTGCAGGTAATATTGATATTATTGCTTTCGATTGTTGCAATGTGGATTATTGGTCACCTGATAGTATATCCTGGAAAGAGCAACCTGTTGATAAGTCAAACAATGGATATAACAATAGTAATTTGATAGAGTTATCATCTATTAGTGCTAGTTCGGATACAGACACATACTCATTTGATATTAAAGAAGCTGTTAATAAATGGCTTAATGCAGGTGTTAACAATGGTATAATGCTTGCATCATCTAACGAATCAACAAAAGTACAAGTCGATTTTCATTCTTCAAGAGCCAAAGATTCAAGCAATTATCCAGAAATGCATATAACTTATACTGCTCCTTCTGTGGATATTTCAAATTGGGAAACTGATAGTCAATCTAGCGAAAAATCATTTACAATAAATGCCGGAAATAGTTGGACTGCATACACAGATGTTGAATGGATTTCTTTAAGTGCAACATCCGGCACACCCGTCGATGGTTCCAGTGTAAACAAAATAATTGTTACCGAAAATACATCTGTTGAAAATAGAACTGGAAATGTAACAATAAAAATAGGTAATACTGTCATTGGTTCAATTGTTGTCACTCAATTAGGTACCGAACCAAGTCTGATTCTTAGCAGTTATGATTTATTTGTTGACCATAATGAGTTTTCGAAAACCGTTAATGTCACATCAAATATAGATTGGGAACCATATACAGAAGATAATTGGATAACAATTGAAAAAGAACAGATAAATAATAGTGAAAGCAAATTAAACATAACAGTTTCTGAAAATGCTACAAATCAGACGAGAGTCGGGGAAATTGTAATACATTCAAATTACATTGAACCTCAAATTATTAAGATTACTCAGTTAGACCAAGTGACAGGATATTTTTACGAAATAAATGCAAATAATACAGCCATTACTTGGAAAGAGTCCTCTGAATATAATCATGCTCTTGCAACATGGTCAATGTATTTAAGCAATGCAGCATATAATCCTCTACCTGAGGATATGTTGTTAAATATTCCAAAAGGTTTTATGACTGACTTCACAACTATTGAGAGTGTACTGATAGATAATAATTTTGAAGATATTGAGCAATATCATTATGATGAAGCACAAATCAATACAGCTGCACACACAATATCACACAAAAAAATTATTAATGTAGATGGCTCATATAAAACTTTAATCACTATCGCAGTTCGTGGCACGGCAGCATCTATTGAGTGGCTTACAGATGTTGTTAGTTTCCTTCAAAATCAACAAACGGGATTTCTTGGTGCAAAAAATGATGTGCTTGTCAATTTAAATGAATATCTTGATACATATGAAGATTGTTTTGAGGATGAAAAAATCATTTTGGTAACTGGACACAGTTTAGGAGCAGCAGTAGCGAATTTGGTTGGAGACGCATTGAATAATAGCGAAGAATGGGGTTCTGACAGTGTATATGCTTATACTTTTGCAACACCAAATGTTGGTAACCAACTTAATTCAGAACATTTGAATATATTTAACATACTGAATAGAAGTGATTATGTTACACTTTTGCCGTGTAGTCTAATTCCATCTGCCATTGCCGGTGAATATCGTTGGGGCAGACACGGTATTGATATACCGGTATCAATGACACACGGTGAAGACATTGCTAAAAACCACAAAATGGATACATATTATAATTTTATGACTTCACAACCAGAAGCTCTGAATTATGTTGGTATAATGGCCCTTTCTAATAATGATGTTCGTATGGGAATTCTTCCAACACTATTAAGTATGAAATGCCCGGTTGGCGTTACGGTATATAATGATGCCGGAGAAATCATGGCTTACGAAAGTCAACAAGCTACCGCCACATATTCAGAAGAACAAAATGCAGTTACAAGCGACGTTGTTTCATGGATTTCTGAAGATGGAGAAAAGGTTTTCTTTATTCCTTATGGCAGTGATGCTTCATCTGTAAGTATTGAAGCATATGATTATGGAACTATGACCTTTTCAATTGCTAAGGTAGATACACTAACTAACAATTATAGCGAAATAAAAACATTTAATAACATTAGTTTATATCCTGAAAAAGAATTTTTACTTGGAATTTCTGAATATGTTTCAATAGAAAATACTAGATTGTATGTAGTTGAAAATGGTGTTGTTGTTGATGAAATTACCGATTTAAATCCTCCGCTTAAAGGTATATCTGTTGATAATACGCATGTGACATATGGAACTTCAACTACAATAACCATTTCAACTGATAAAGAAGTATCAGAAATTAGATTGGTAAATACAGTTGACGGAACAAGTACATCATACACTTTAAACGATAATGCTAATGTTAATGTGACTGAAAATGAGGATAGTATCATATGGACAATTCAGAATACATATGCTATAGGTAACTGGGTATATGATGTTTCTGTTAAACTAGACGATACTTGGTACCATACAAGCAAGGCGTTTGCAATTACAGTTATTTAGAAAGATATGAAAATTAAATAATTGTAAAGTTGCTTTATGATATCCTATAAATTAATTTGTACTGGTCGTTGAGTATTTTTGAATAAGTTTATATGGGTAATAAAAACAAAACTACTCAACGACATTTGAAAACAATAATTAGAAAGGAATGACTTTATGAAATCTTTAATAAAGAATGCTGTATCAATAATTATTGTAACCATAGTGTTATTATCAACATTTTCTTCAACAATGTATGCATTTGCTTCTGAAGAAGAAAAATCCGTCGTTGATTCAGGCTTCTGTGGCTTACAAGGAGATAATCTTAAATGGACTTTTTATAGCGACGGTGAGCTTGTTATAAGCGGAACTGGTGAAATGGATTGGTATTTTACAACTGGTGAATCCAAAAAGCAAAAGTTATCACCTTGGGAACAGTATTATGATAATATTACAGTTATCACAATAGAAGATGGTGTAACAAGTATTGGTAATGACGCGTTTATAAGTGATAACATTCAGTATCACAAAGTGAATATCCCAAAAAGTCTTGAATACTTTGAAGGCGACATTTTTGAATTGGCAAAACAGTATCAAATCTTAGGAAAACATATTGCATTTTGTTATGCCGGTTCTCAAACTGAATGGAATAAAGTTAAACGAATAGATTATTATATTAATTATAATAAAAATATTCAGGAATTTGTAAGACAAAGAATCGGTTTATATTATGAAAATAATGTTCAATATACAGGCTATCGTGATTATATAGGCTTATATTTCAACGGAGAAAAGCCTGATGATTTTTGTAAAATAGAAAAAACAACAGCATATGTATCCTACAATCCAAGAGAAAAGGTTGAGCTTTATGCACATTACTATGTTGATGATTACAGTAATTGTGAACTCGTTTGGACAATAGATGGCGATTCAAAATTTATTAAAGGTGATGAAAATAAAACAACCACCGGAAATGATGTATTAATTCGTTTTAAAGATAATACAACAGTCAATTTAAAGGTTGTAACATCAAGCGGTGAAATAATAGCTGAAGATGATATATTCCTTAAATCATATGTAGACACAAGCTTATCATTTTGGGAAAGACTCGAAAATAGTATTGCAAGTACCTTTTATATGATTACTGTTATTATAAGTGTTTATATCGGAGCATTAGGTTCTATATTTTAAGAACATCATTTCCTTAACGATGAAAAATACATCAAAACCGACAGGGTGGATACTGTCGGTTTATCTTTTTTGTTGTTTTTCTTTGCTTTTTTGCACACTACCTTACTTTTCACATTGTTAATCTTTAAAATGAAAATTGAAATATATCGTCTGTGCTTAAAAGGAGTGATATGAATTTAAAATAACAATAGCAAAACTATACATTTATAAAAACTAAAAGAGAGGATATTATGAAAAAACAATTTAAATTATTTACTAAAATATTATCAGTATTCCTAACGATTCTTCTCGTTGTTCAAATCATACCACAGAGTTTATTTACTGCGGTGGCAGAAACTTTCTCACCATATGAAGATGAATTTGTTATGGATGAAAATTTTGAAGACAATGAAGAAACAGCAAAGAAAGAATTGACAATCATCGGTGAAGATATCAGCCGAAGAGAGTCAAATGTTAAGCATTATATAATGAGTGACCATTCAATTATGGCCGTAACCTACTCACAACCTGTGCATTATGAAGAAAATGGCGAGTGGGTAGATATTGACAACACATTATCGTTAGAAGATGCTACAGATAGCGAAGATGTTGATGGTTATTCTAACGAATCTAATGACATAAGAGTTAAGTTTGCAAAAAAAGCAGACAGTAAAAAACTCATTACAATCAAGAAAGATAAGTATTCTTTATCTTGGGGATATGAATCTAACAATAATAACAAAAATGTTGACTCCAAGATTAAAGAAAAGAAACAGAATGAGAATCAGTCTCAATATGACAATTATGTTTCAGGAACTCGTAGTGACAGTGTTGTATATGAAAATGTAGATGAAAACATTTCTCTTGAATACAGCATCGTCGGTAACAGTATCAAGGAAAATATCATTGTTAATGCAAAGTCTGATGATTATACATACACCTTCAATATGAAGGCTCAAAATGTGTATTTAAAAATAAACGATGATGGAAGCATTACAGCATTATCCAATGATACAAATGAAGTTGTTTTTGTGATTCCTGCACCATTTATGTATGATGCTGAAAACCGCATGTCAACTGATGTTAGATATGAGTTAACAGAAGAAAATGGTCACAAATATAAGCTTACTGTTAGTGCGGATGATGAGTGGATTAACAGCGAGGAAACTGTTTTCCCTGTAGTAATCGACCCATATATCACAACAGAACAATCACGAGATGATATAGACACAACATTCGTTGCATCATCAAGCAATTACAGTTCACAAAACTTGTCTGCTATGACACTTTTATCAATTGGTTGGGACACATCTTCTTACGGAAAAACCCGTACTCTTTTAAAGTTTGCTTTACCAACACTTAATAAAGGTGATATGGTTATAGGTGCAAACTTGAATGTTGCCGCATATCATAAAAGTTTTTATACTACATCAATGGAAGACCAGCAGATTGATGCCCATGTTATAACACAATCATGGAATTATACAACGGTTACTTGGAACAATCAACCATCATATAACAGCACAGTTTATGATTATGATTTCATAAAGCAGTCTGATGTGGAAGGTAACGCAAACTGGAAGTATTTTGACATTACTAAAGCAGTCAAGGGCTGGTATGATGGTGATATTACAAATAATGGTATTCTGATTAAACAGCATAACGAAAACGGTACACAAGCTACCTCTGCCGCTTGTGCTTATTTCTGGTCAGAAAAGTATAACAATGTAAAAGATGCATATCCAACAATTCTTATTAACTACAGAAATAACAAAGGTATTGAAGGATATTGGAGTTATACAACTGCAGGGGTTGAAGACGCAGGTACAGCTTATGTCAACGACTATACAGGTAATCTTGTCTTTTCAACCAATCTTGCAGGGATAAGCAGTGAATTGGGTTCACTCTCTGTCGATTTTGTATATAACGGATATGCAGCAGGCTCAAAATATGTTCCTGCAAAAGGAAATAATGTAACAACATCTGTCGGACAAGGTTGGATGTTAAGTTTGTTGCAAACTGTGAGAAAATCAAATCTTTACGGTTTAACAGGTACTCCTGCGAGTCAGTTCCCTTATGTTTATACAGACGGTGACGGAACAGAGCATTATTTCTATAAAAAGACTGAATCAGGAACTACAACTTACACAGACGAAGATGGGTTAGGTCTTACACTTACAATAGATGAAGATGGTACAACATGGATATACCGTATCACCGATAAAGACGGAATTAAGTATTATTTTAATCTTGTCGGTAACCTTTATGCTATAAACGACCCAAGTAACAATGCTCTAATGAGGGCTACATATGATTCAACAGGCAAGAAAATTCAATCCGTAAAGAATGGTGCAGGACACACATATACATTCACATACTCAGGTGACTATATCGTTAAAATTACTGACCCATCATCAAGAGTGACAAGTATAAACTATGGTGGAGTCGGTCGAGTAACAAAAATAACATATCCTGACAACAGCTATGTGAATTATGAATATGACAGTGATGCTTGTCTTACAAAAGCTATTGCAAGCAGTGGATATGCAGTAGAGTTCCAATATACAACTGCTGCAAAAGGTAAACGAGTATCAAAAATGATTGAAAAAGGCGGAACAGCTTCTTCACGTGGAACAGTAACAGGTCAGACAATCGGTTTTGACAGAAGTGATTACAACACAACAAGAATAACAACAAGCGGTACTGACGGTGTATATGGCAACAACGATGACCTTATTACAACATATCAGTTTGACACATACGGCAGAACTGTTTCACAGCAGTTAAAAACCCGTGACGGTAAGGATTCCGTTGCAGGTGCATACAATTATTCCGAGTCATCAGAAAGTACAGCCTTTAAAACAGCTAACAAGGTAACTGCTGAGGCAGGTCTTGGCAAAAATGTTGTAAACCTTGTTACAGGAATCAATGGTGAATCCACATCTGGATGGACTTCAAACAAATCTAATTCAACAGCCACCTTTTCATCTTCTTCAGCAGAACAGTATGTCGGTGCTAATTCTCTTGCAATCAACATAAGTGCATTGTCAGGTGCATCTGGTAACGCATTATATTATCAAAGAATAAGCACATTAAAGTTCACTCCGGGTGAAACATACACATTCTCTGCTTATGTTAAGACTACAGGCATCACAAAGGTTTATGATAGTTCATTGACAGGTGCTTTTGTTCAGTTAAGAGCAGAAGATTCATCAGGAACAAACCACAACTGGTATTCAGAAACACTTTTAACAACAGACGAATCAATCAATGACGGTTGGAGACGATTGACAATTACTGCAACAATTCCGTCGAACACAACAGGTATGCTTGTTTATCTTGGTTTAAGAAATGTAACAGGTATAGCATATTTCGACTGTATGCAGCTTGAAAAAGGCGACACAGCTAATCCTTGTAACCTTGTTGAAAATTCAGGTTTTGAAACAGTTTCCTCAAATATGCCGTCAAAATGGACTGCCTACAATGTTTCATATGTGTCAGGTCAGCAAGGTTCAAGTACTGCATATAAATATGATGGTTCATATTCAATGCGTCTTAGTGGTGAAGGAACTGTTGGAAAAAATATGAAACAGGTAATTGCCGCTTATGGCAATAAAAACGACACATATATTGTCAGCGGTTGGGCAAAGGCAGATGCAGTAAGTCAGACAAATCACAAAACAGCGTATTTTGAAATAGGTGTACTTGTAAGCTATACAGCAACTGACGGAAGCGAATTTAACGAAACAAAAACATCTGCAAAATTCAATACAGCAGTTTCAGGCTGGCAATATACCGTACAGCCGTTCTCATTGGCATCAACAACCAAGCCGAGTGCAACACCGCGAAATATTGCAATCTATTGTAAATACAATTTCCAGGCAAACTATGTATTTTTTGACAATATTCAAGTTATAAAAGATGTTGCACAGTCTTATACCTATGATGACGAGGGAAATGTTATCTCCGTTTCAGCAAATGCCGAACAAAAGTCAAATATGGAGTATGACGGTTCTGATTTGGTATCATATACAGATGCAAAGGGCTATAATTACACCTATGATTATGACGATGCACACAACTTAACTACAGCAACATCTGCAAAAGGCGTTGTAACAGGATTCACATATAACGATAAAAATCAGGCAACCTCTGCAGAACTTCGTAATAAGGCAACTTCAGCAAATTCCACTATGATTGTTAAGACAGATACTGTTTATAGTAGTGCAAGTGACGGTATTTCAGCAGGAGCATATGTTAAGGAAACACTTGACAGCCACGGAGAATCGACGTATTATAATTATAACCTGAAAAAAGGATTGCTTGACAGCGTTACAAATTCATGGTATGTTACAACCAATTACACATATGATGCAGATAACGATAATTTGCTCACCGTTTCATCGGGTAAAAGTTCAGTAACATACAGCTATGCTACAAACAGATTAAATTCAATAATTGCAGCTGCAACAGGTGTAAATGAACAGTTCAAATTTGAATATGACTCTTACGGTAACGTTACAAAAACTTTTGTTGGCAATACAGCACTTTCCACCAATACTTATGGTGCAAATAACGGTCTGTTAACATCTTCAACATACGGTAACGGTGATGTTCTTTCATACACCTACGATTCATTTGGTAATGTTACAGGAATCAAGGGCAATTCCGTTCTTCGTTACGATTGGGCATACAACAGCGCTCTTACTCCTCTTGTGCATCAGGATTATGTCAATAATCAGAAATACAGTTACAGTTATGATGCAATCGGAAGACTAATTCGTCAGGAAATCAGAACTAACGACAGCTCTGCAACACATATCGGTTCAACAGAATTTTCTTACGATGAGCGTAACAATTTAACATCAATTACAAATGAATTTGGTGGAAGAAGTGTTACACAAAAATACAGATACTCGGCAGTAAGCGGATTAACAAACAGCGCAAATTATGCTAAAGATAATCTGCCCACACAGTACTATATTGCATCAACTCGTCACGCTGATTACAGTTATGATGACTTGAACAGATTGACATTAAGAAAATTCACTACAGAACGTCCACTCTATAACAACTATATATATCAGTTGTCTTATAGAAATGAAGAGAATGACGAAACATACACAACAACACAGCTTCAACGAGAAATCATTGATAACACAACCTATGATTATACTTATGATAGTTTAGGTAATATCATGGGCATAACTGTTGGTGAACGAACAACTGCTGACAACAGTTCATCAACTACAGCAAAAAATACAACGAGATATCGCTCATATATGTATGACCGTTTTAATCAGCTTATCTGTGAGGATAATTTCCCGGATAACACAATGACGGAGTTCTTATATGATGGTATAGGCAATATAACATCGAAAACCACATACAACTATACAACACTTGATTTAATAAAAGATGTCACATACAGATACGGTAAAGACGGAAAATCAGGCTGGAATAACCTTTTAACAGGTGTTGACCTTAACGGTAACGGAAGCTACAGCTCAAATGAAACTATCAGTTATGATGCAATAGGTAACCCTACATCATATCTTGGCAACAACCTTACTTGGTTTGGCAGACAGCTTACAGGTTACAATTCAAACATAACCTATACTTACGATGCTGACGGTTATCGTGCATCAAAAACTGTTAACGGACAAACAACCACATATCAGTACCTTAATGGTATGCTTGTTTATGAGTGCCGTCCTGATATGGAGATTTTCTATCTTTACGACAGCTATAACAATCTTACAGGCATAAGAATTTATAACAGTGGTTCATTATCTGCAACAAACTATTATGTTACCACAAATGTTCAGGGTGATGTTCTCGGCATTTATAACGCTAACGGTGTTCTGCTTGCTTCTTATGAATATGATGCTTGGGGTAATGTTTTAAGCGTTATAGATGCCAACGGAAACGCAATAACAAGCGAAACACATATTGCAAATATTAACCCATTCAGATACAGAGGATATTATCTCGATAATGAAACTGGACTTTACTATCTTAATAGCAGATATTACAATGCTGAAGTTGGTAGATTTTTGAATGCGGATGGATATGTGCAAACTGGTCAAGGCATGCTTGATAAAAATATGTTTGCGTATTGTGGAAACAATCCAGTATCACGTGCTGACGATGGAGGAGACTTTTGGCATATAGTAATCGGCGCCACTGCAGGTGCCTTGATAAGCGGTGTTTCAACAGCAATTAATGGTGGGGATGGTGCAGACATTTTAATAAGTTCTCTTTCAGGTGCAGCAACTGGGACTTTAGCAGCAAGTGGTGCAGGAGTAGTTTTACAGGCATCATTAGGAGCATTAATATCCTGCACAACAAATGTCGTTCAACAATTAAAAACAATTAGTGAAGATGAAACCAAAAGCACAACATTTAATTTAGGAGATATGATTTTTGATGGCGTTGTAGGAATGATTTGTGGTGCTTGGGGAGGAAATGGTGCAAGTTATGGCAATGTTGGAGGAATTAATTCTGCATGGAAACAATTATTCAAAAAAGGCATTCTAAATAAAAAAGCACAGAGTTATTTTATAAAGACTGCTCATATGAAAGGTGGCAAATTTGTTTTAGATGCTTTGGCGATATCCACTGGAAAAAACGCGGTCGGTGTAGGTGTTGTCGAAAGCAAAAATGTTGTCTCCTCTAATGCACAATATGTTTTCACTACGGTTTATGGAAACATGAAAGAGATGATTTCGTTATGGTAAAGCTTTTGTACTCATTATCCTTTTTACTTGTATCAATAGATTTTTATATGATTATTTTGTACAGATTATTATTACTTAGTTACATTGATTCAAGTAAAAGAAACAAAAGAATTAAAGTATATAGTCATCAGAATAAAGCAAACAAACTGACACTTATGTTTATAAAAAATAAATATAATCTTTCAAAGAAGCAATCACTTTTTCACAAAATATATCTTTTTGAAATTTTTTCCGTAATTCCTCAATATATTGTTCTGTTGATAATTAATACTAAACAGTCATACAGCTTATCCCTTGTGTATGTGTTTGTTAATATAATTGTAAAGGTTTCGTTTTGTATGTCAGCACGATTTCAATTTGATTCCAACTTTGATTACAAGAAAGACAAGACGAGGGATGGTAGAAACCACGAAAGAAGAAAGTCTTAGAGTGCACAGGGGACGGAGTGCACAGGGAAGTGCACAGGGGACGGTTCTGTGTGTTCTTCTAAATGATAATTAAGTTTGTAAGGGCAGGTCTCCCCACCTGCCCTTACGAAAATGTTACAAAATTTATATACACAGATACTATATTTCATTAATTACTTTTATTAGTTGAACAACTGCTGACAGCAGTTCATCAATTACAGCGAAGAATAAAGTTGAGTACCATTCATATGTTTATGATAATTTAAACCAGCTTACCCGTGAGAATAATAAAACAAGCAACACTACAACATTATTCACATACGACGGTATTGGTAATATCAAAACAAATAAAGTATATGGATATACAACCGGTACTGTAGGTACACTTACAACAAATATCACATACAGATAACGGTAAAGACGGTAAATCCGGCTGGAACAATCTTTTAACAGGTGTTGACCTTAACGGTAACGGAAGCTACAGTTCAAACGAAACTATCAGTTATGATGCAATAGGCAATCCTACATCATATCTTGGCAATCAAAACTTAATACTACAAAACAGCCGACAGGACTAAAAAATCCTGCCGGCTAATTTTTGCGATATTATAAATGCATTTACTCGTCTTTCCCAAAATTCAGAAATGCTTTTTTGAACTTTCTAACCTTTCTTTGTGAAGTATAAACAGTATATTGATAATTTTTATATTCCATGTAAACATCATCTCGAGTAACTTTTGATACATAGTTCAAATTAACGATATAACTATGATGCGGTTTTTGGAAACATCTTGATGACAATACATCCTCCCAATAAGATATATGGTACTTCGTTCTAATTACTTTCTTATCAATTAAGTAAAGAACTGAGTCTCTGTCTTCTATTGCAATATGCATTATTTCATAAGGATAAACTTTGCATATGTCTTTATCACTTGTTTCTATCGTCAATGGAGCATAATAAAAATAACTTTTAAATTCTTCATTATCAAAATTCAAATCAATGTAAATGCTCTCACAATCATTGTTTTCTGTTAGTCTATATGGAATTTCATTTTTCTCAAGAATCTCCAAAACAGTTGATTTCACCTTTTCTTTACTATCTATATTCTTATCATTCAATACACCCATAAAAATCCCCGATTATATTTGTACTAACGAATGAATAACACATCCTATATAATATAAATCGAAATTAAATAACATTTTGTGACAAAGATTTGAATATTTTCTGTCACAAAATAACATGTAGATACGGTTATATTAATAAAAATATATTATGGGTGATTAGATGAATAAAAAGGGAGAAAGGTTAAAAAGCAGTTTTGAATAAGAGTGTTACCTTCGATATATGCTATATTACATTGTGATAAATATGGATTTTATATTGCCATGCTTTTTATAACCATTACATATGATTATGGTATAGTTTATCTTTGTATGGAATTCGTTCTTCATATGTTGATAGTAAAAGAATTTATTATACTGATATTTCTATCCATTATATTTATTGGTGCAATTGTATATATCGTCGGAAATATTGTTTTTGAAATAGAGTTTAGATGAAATAAAACTATATTTTTCCGTTGTTTTAGTGCTCTTGCATCAACGAGCATTTTTCGTTTTGTTTGCCCTTAAAATACTCCGTATCTTTCAACTACCTCTCATTTTTATATAAGCCCGGATGACTTACTAATATGCAATATCATGTAAGTTTTTATTATTTCTATCGCCACAAGCATATTTTTTTGAGTATTTACAAAGTAAAAACAAGCGTTTTTGTCGAAAAATAAAACGATTTTGTCAGTATTCTTGAATATAAAACTATATTGCGATATTTTTAATATATGTAAATACAATTCACTTGTCAAAACCAACAAAATACTTTCACTAAAACTATTATTCCGACAAATTTTAAAGTATTAAATTTTGTATTACCTTTTATATTTTCCAACACTTTATATATAAAAGAATAAAAATTACAATTTGTTTCTATAATTATACTTATTAAGCACTTGCTTCTTTCTTTTTGTTGTTACCTCGGTATAGATTTCTGTTGTCGCAACACTACTGTGTCCTAGAATTTCTTGAACAGAACGTAAGTCTGCTCCGTTTGCAAGAAGATTTGTAGCAAATGTATGCCGCAAGTAGTGCGGTGTTGACTTTCCGTTAATTCCACAAGCTCTTTTTGCAGAGTTATAGATGTATTCAATACCGTGTATGCTCAGTTGTTCACCAAAGCGGTTTACGAATATCTTATCTGTATTTGTTGGTTTGCTTTTGCGAATTTTCAGCCACCGGGTAAGATTGTTCCAAGTGTCGTTACAGGATATGTAGATAAGCCTTTGTTTTCGTCCTTTCCCGTGAATGAGAATTGTTCGTTCAGAGTGGATAATATCTCCAAGAGATATATTTGAAGCCTCGGCTATTCTTATGCCGGTACTAATAAGTACATCAATCAAAGCAAGGTTACGATAATTTTTCCACAAATCAAAAGAGCTTGTTGTTTTTTCGGCACAACTAGTAAGATAAGTGAGCAATTTTGAGGTTTCTTTTACTGCCAAAGTCTTTGGGAGCCGTCTCTCCTTTTTATAGCGAAAGTGATGATTCTGATAGTAGTTTACATCGGTGTAACCTTGCTCATATAGAAAACCGAAAAACATTTTTAGGGTAATTAACTTTCGGCAAATTGTGTTATCTTTGAGTTCTCGCTCTTTGGATAACACTTGCACATATTTCAGGATAACCGTTTCGTCAAGCTCATTGTATTGCAGAAATGTCTGAAAATCATTCAGGTCCGAACGGTACGCCGTTATCGTTTTGTCGGATAAATTTTTTGTTGATTGGATGACTTGTATAAATTCATCACTTGCTGTTTTTATACTTTTCATTTGATCACTCCTCGAAATTTTGAAAATGTGTTCGCAAAATCATTTTAACAGAATTTCGGGGAGAATTATATAAACCTACAATAACTATAAATTATTATAAGAAAGTAATTGGTAAAAAAGAAGGGGCGTTTTGCTATGATAACTATCAGTAAATTCAAAGAAAAATTTCAACAATTAAAGGGTAAAACTATTGCCATTGTTTATATTTTTGAAAATGATAATGAAGCTGGATTTAATCACTTTTTTATTTGGAAGGGGCAAGTTTTAACCCGTTGGATAAATGCTGTTTACGAAATCGGTTGTATTCCGTTGATTCTTGATGTTCGAGAATTTGTGAACAAAGCAATGAACAAAACATTGCCACATATTGATTATGTATTAAACTTAAACTCCGGCACAACTAAACTCTCATCAATGGCATTAGTGCCCTCAACATGTAGTTCAATTGATGTTCCTTGTATACCTTGCAACGCAGTTGCAATTGTTACAGGAGAAGATAAGCGTTTGTCAAACTATATCGCTAATTCAATAGGCTTGAATGTACCTCAAGAATTAGATGAAAACTGCAATAAAGACAAGCTTTTTCGTCCAATTAATCTTGGCAATAGCGTTGGCGTAAGCAAAGAAAAAAGCAATGATTTTGCAGATGGAATTTGGCAGGAGTTTATACCAGGTTACGATATTACTACACCTATTGTATTCAATCCACTTTCTGAACAAATGGAATTTTTACCAACAATAATGTTTTTGCCCAACAGCCAGGATAATAATTGGTTTTATGGAGAAAAAGAAAAACTCTCAAGAAGCGGATACACAATGAAGCCAGTAATTATTGATGATGACATAAAAAAACGATATCTCGCTTTAATGGAATCGTTATCAATAAAAACATTTTGTCGAATTGATGCTAGAGTATATTCATCAAAAAACGGCTATTATCACAATCCGGATAACAATAAAGTGATTTGTAAAGATAATTACTTTGTTGAGATTAATGTAATGCCGACAATTAGAGAAAATAATAGTTTCTTGTTTTCGTATAATTCCGTTGATGAAACAAATTCCTTATACTTATATATTAAAACACTTGATGAAATAATTGCCGAACCTAATATTAATAATTTTTTATTGACGAGCTCTCTACTTTCTTTATATTAAAACCACATACTGAAAGAACACGGGTTATATCCGGTGCGTTTAATAAAATCACTTCTAATACCTTTCGCAGGGATGACTTCTTTAGGAATATGAATTTGATTATACATATTTAATTTGCTATATTTTTCATCTAATATTCCCATTTGTAACAGTAATTGCCCTGACCCCAATGGGTTAGTATTTAAGGAGTTTTGTATTAACTTAGTTACAGGAAAACGATTTAGTAACTCGATTCCAAAATCAACATTTTGATTCAAAGCAACAGCTATAATATTCAATGCATATCTTGCTGATAAAAAAGGCAGATTTAATAACTCGGTATTGTTCAGAATTTTTTCTAAAGTTCTTAATAACTCTCGCTCTTCAATTTTGCAATGGTAACAAGCTTGAGAAACTAATTTGTTGCTCAATATTGCGGCATTTTGTATGCAGCGTTCAGGTCGAAAAGCAAATTTTACAGCCTCATCAAAGGCTATTATTGCTTCCTCATAGTGCCCTTTTGTCAATAATGATGCTCCCGTATTATTATGAATATGTGATAGACCCACTAATCCTGGTACTTTATCATTTGCTTCATTTTGCAAGTCTAAAAAATCTTTAATAGAAATATCATCGGTGTCAAATTGTCTGACAATTTTATTATTTAAACAACAAACCGCATGATCTATCATTTCGTTATCAGTAAAAATTTTGTATGCGGTGTCCATTAACTGCATCTTTTCAATTAATGAAAATTGATTAAGAAAATTTGCATTACGATAAACATGTGCAAGTAATATGTCACTATCAAGCTCTTTAGCTATAAAAAGTGCATCTTGCATATCATTATAACCGCCATCGTTACAAAATACTCTGAATAATTTCAGCATACACTCGAATGCCCTTAATAATTTGTAATTGTCACCCGAGGATGCGTAAGTATTTTGTATGTTTTCAATTACCATATTCAAATCTTTTCTTATTAGAGTTTTGTCATTATATAAAAGATTTGAACGAATCCTTAAAATATCAGGCCCATAAGTTCTTACTATTGAATTCTCTGCCCAGTCTTCATTATAAATCACATTAGCACTTGTTCTGGAACATGTACTTAAGCAACTTCTGGAAAAAGCATCAAGGAATTCATCTGGATTATCCGCACCGCAATTTATAATTCTATAAACTTCATTTTTCTTCTCATTGTAAATCAAATTCAAATTAGTGTTATGTGGGCATCCTGAAAGTAATTTTTTTGCATATTCTAAATTTTCATCTTTGAGAATTACTATTATTCTTGGTCTAACAATATCTTTATTTAAAGAAATTAACTGATTAATATATTTGGGCATAAGCTCTCCCTCTTCCAATATAATGGGGTCAAGATGCTTTTCTTCACTAGCCTGATGCTCAAGTGTACCGAATAATTTACTGAAGGAGGCAATGAGTTTTGGAATTATCAAATAACTTTTTTTATCAAAACAGTCTGCGATTAATTCGGCAATATTAGGAATACCTGCTCCAATAGAAAACATTATTTCAGCTATTGCTGACAAAATTTTTTCATTTGTATTTATATAGTGCTTAGTTCCTTTGAATTGTCGAAAATAATCAGCACAATTACGATTAGCAAAACTTTTAGTTACTATATGAATTGTAATATTATTATCAATATATTTAAAGATATTATTAACATCCATTGTCATTATTTGAATTCCTTCCTATGCACTATCAATTTGTAGCATTCTCTTACAATAATTTATAGTTATTGTAAGCAACTTTTTCAAAGTGAAGGAACGATATTACAATTGGATATAAAAGAATTAATTGAAGACGGATTAGAATTTGAAGCGGTCTCGACCAATCAAAAATGCAAAACTAACCTAACATGAAAAGTCAGAGAAATAAAAAAAGATACACTTTCTGATGAAGTAATGTCAAGTTTCCTAAATGGTGAATATAAAACATATCTAACAATTGATGAGATTCTTCTGTACCGTACATACGGCAGAGGTGCAGGTTGGAATGGCGGTTATGCATCAACTTAGTTCGCAGAATCAAGAATTGATGTAAAAATAAGACTTGCATTAAAACCTGAATAGCTAAATACCAGACTTGTAGAAGAAAAAATACTTGTACCGATTGGTACAGAAATTAATGTAGGCATAGTTGCACCTGTTCCACTTAATACAGGAACCATATTGGCAGGTGGAGCAGAGCAGGTTTTATTGCCAAGAAATTGGCCAGAAGATTGGATAATAGGTTATAGAGAAGTCACATCAAAGCCGTTAATGAATTATCCTAAATTTTTCCGACACCACCAAAAGATAATCGAGAATAAGTAAAACAAAGTATTATTTAAAAATGAGGTGCACATTATGAAAAAATTTATTACACTTCTTCTTTGCTTGGTTTTCGTGCTTACTCCCCTTTCAGTTTTTGCAACTGACTGAGAAACTGTAGTTGATAACTCAACACCGTGGTTCATGGTAACAAGTTATAAATTAGAAAGTGACAGCATTACTCCCGATCCAAAAACAAATCTGCAAATCACGTTCAAAAATCACAGTTCAACGAAAGTTCTTTATAACATAAAGCTTACATTATCTGACCCAAATGGTGAAATTCTCACAACAGGAATGCCCACAAAATATGTAAAAGTTGTTTCTGCAGGTTACACATATACTTGGAATGTTGAAGTTATGGCTATAAATACTGCATCTACCGCCAGTCTGCATTTTATCAACATCAAATTGAAGTGTGCAGTTACAAATTGTGCTTTTGCCTATGTTCATAAGTTCAACTACAACTGTTTGTGTGTTGCCCTGAACAACCTTTTTAGGCAAAATTGCACCATTATAGCATAACTTAACAGGATGATGGACATTTACTCTTACTGTATCATTTGAAGAATATGAACTGCAATTCTTATCTTCGTATTCAGCAGAAACCTGTAAATCGTGTTGACCGGTAGTACTTATATCGGTAATATTGAACCTGAAACAAGCAGTACAGGTAATGTAAATCTTCGTATTGATGATGACGCTTTAGGCGAGGTCAAAGGTAAAATCACCATAAAATATGAAGACGATTACGGTGAAAAGTATGAAGAAACCGTTGATGTTTCAACTGCAATTGAATAAAAAGTTGAACAACTTTCAACCGATGATGACGAAAATGAATAGAAAAATCCATTGTGGTGGTTATTCATACTTATCGGACTTGTAGTCGGTGGTGCATTGGGCTTAGGTATCCTTGATTCATCAACAACAAAAAGCAAAGAAAAGAAGACGTTTTAAGATTATAATTTCATACAAGAGTAACTCCCCCGGCTTAGCCACGTGTGGCTAAGGACAGTTTAAGTGAAATATACGGTGTAGTCAGTTACGGCTACACCGTGTTTTCATTTTTACGAAGCTTTTTTGGCGTAAGCTTTCATTTCTTCTTTTGTCTTTTCTAACATTTCAGCATCAGGGAATTGTATCACACCAACACCCACAAAGTGTATTTTTATAGGAACATGCTTTTTCCCGTCTTCACCTATAACTCTGTCAAAAATCTCAATTTTCTCAATGAGCTTATTAACAATAGAAGGTGTCAGTTCCTTCAAATCAGTACACTGACGGATGTTAGCAAGAAAGTTTCTGACATCAATGTTTTCTTGCTGTGCGGTATTGATAAGCATTTCTGCATCCTCAACCTTTTGTATTAAATCTTTTTGCTCTTTTTCATAGTTGGTAAGCATACGTTTATAACGGTCATCAGGCAGCTTGCCAAGAACATTTTGTTCAAACACCGCCTCAATGAGTTTATCTAACTCCTGTATGCGCTTCTTGTTTTTCTCAAGCTCATACTTTGCTTCTTTGAGGTTGTTTGCGATGCTCAATCTGTGTTCCTTTGCAAACAAGTAAAGAAATACAGGCTCATATTCCGTAATATATTCTGCCGCTTCTCGGATGGTTTTCAACACCATTTTCTCTAACACTACATTTCTGATATAGTGAATGGAGCAACTGCCTCTGTTTTCCTTATAAGCAGAACAACGGAAGAATTCCTGATTTTCGTTTATGCTTTTTGCTGCACAGAAATATAATCTTGAGCCACAATCTCCACAGTAAACCAATCCTGAAAATATGCTCTCTCTACCCGTTGCAGTATTTCTGCGACGGTGTTTCTTTATTTCTTGAACTCGCTCCCAAGTATCTATATCAATAATCGGTTCTTGAGTATTTGGAATAACAACCCAATCATCTTCTGCAAAAGACACTCTTTTGTGAACCTTGTAACTGACTGTACTTGATTTGAAATTAACTGTACAACCGGTATATTGTAAGTTGTTGAGTATTTTTTCAACGCTGTTTTCTGACCAACGGTATGAAGTGGTAATCGGATTTCTCGTCTTCCTTCCTATTGCACTGTAATATGCAGTTGGAGTTAAGATTTCTTCACGCTCAAATCTGCGTGCGATTTTTGTAACGCCTAAACCTTCAAGAGCCAACTTATAAATATATCTGACTACTTCAGCGGCAGGTTCATCAATTATCCACTGTTTAGGATTTTCTTCATCCTTTTTATAACCAAAAGCAACTGTAGGAGAAACCCTTTCTCCGTTGTCGGACTTGGATTTCCAAACCTGACGCACTTTCTTACTGGTCTGTGAAGCATACCACTCGTTAAACAAGTTGTGGAAGGGCATCATTTCTGTACCCTTACCGCTTATTGTTTCAACATTCTCCTGAATGGATATAAAGTTAACACCTAAAGACGGATAAAGCACCTGAGTATAGTGGTCAAACAATATATGCTCACGACCGAAACGGGATAAATCCTTTACAATAACTGTACCGATTTCACCTGTTTCTATCATTCGCTCCATACGCTGAAAGTCAGGTCTGTCAAAGGTTGTGCCTGATATACCGTCATCAACAAAGAACATTGTATTCTTGTATCCATGCTTCGTGGCATAGTCTGCAAGAATACGCTTCTGATTAGTAATACTGTTGGATTCCGAATCCTTGTTCTCTTTGTCCTTGTCTTTATCCTTTATATCATCAACAGACAAACGACAGTATAATGCGGTTATTTTTTCATTGATATTTTTCTCGGCTTTCTTTGCCATAATTATAACTCCTTTCCGGCAGCCGAGCATTGCATTAGGTATTTCCATTTTACAATGCCCGACTGCCATTTTTCAAATGTGCGGTTTTATGACATCTGTTCCGACAGTATAATTTCTTTAAACTGCTGTAACAACGATTTATTTAACTTGCCGTCAAACACACCCGTCACATCATAAACAATGCCGTGAATCTGTTCTGAAACTTTGATTTCATCGGGAACAGTGTGCAACTCTTCTGTTTGCATTATTTCGTCAGGCTTTGGAATTACATACTCCATAAAATCAACGGGAATATTATCATCTATTCTGCCCGAACCTTTTCTCGAAACAAGCTTAGGGGCTATTGAAAGTTTCTTCATCCGCATCACCTCGCATCCCTATCACGGTTTCTCTGTCGCTGAAGGTATTTGTGATAATATTCCAAAGCTTTTAAGATGTGCTCTTCTTTCTGTTGTTTGGTATAATTTTTACCGAAGAACTTATTGATACGTTCTTCAGGAATTTTAATAGCTTCTGCCTGATTAGGTTTTGGTGCTGTTAAAATTGCTAATACCGTATCAGCATTAAGCTGATTCTGTTCAGATAGCTTTCGCATTTTCTGGGCCTGGGCAAGTGAGGGAGTTACCTCATCACTCTCATAGGTTTCAAAAATCATTATCTGTTCTTCGGGAGTAAGATATGAAAGCTCAACCGCAGGTCGCATTGCGATTCTGCCTTCATCCACAAGATTAAGAAGCGATTTTTCGAGATTAGTCAGACGGATATACCTCTTGATTTGGGTTGCACTGTCTTCACTGTCCTTTGAGATTTTTTCTGCAGAACTCAACTTTGGACCCACCGGGTCCGAAGTTAAATCTGTGCGTTTGCCCTGCTTTTTAAGGGTGTCCATTTTCATCTTGTATGCGAAGGCTTTTTCAGAGGGAAGAATGTGCTCTCGGTGCAGATTACTGTCAACGAGAATGATGTCTGCTTCTTCTTTGCTTATGTCCAAGACAACAACCGGCACCTCTGTCATTTCAAGCCTTGTTGCTGCAAGGTATCTTCTGTGACCTGATACGATTTCAAACACATTCGCCTTATCATCCTTTCGCACCATAAGAGGCTGAATAATACCGTTTTCACGGATACTGTCTTCCAACGGCTTCATATCCTCCTCACGGCATTTGTAGGGATTTTTGAAATTCGGAACAATTTTGTTTACATCCATACTTACAATTTCTGTGGTTGCGGGTTTGTTTTCTTTTGCTTTTTCAAATAACTCTTCAATAAATTTTTCTTCGTTATTCATTTAATTACCTCTCTTTTTTGATTTCTATAAATTTGTTTGGTTTCTCTTTTCGGACAGTTTTCAGCACATCCGATATAAATGCTTTTACTTTTTCAGGCATCAGTCTCAACGCCTCAAGATACGGAGCACAGACTTGTTCAAGCTCATGCAGTCTTTTACTCAATCTGTTTATACTGCTTTGCAGCTCCCAATTTCTTTTTCGGAGCCTTTCATTTTCACTCTCAAGGTCATAAATCTTACTTCTTGCCGCAACGGACTGCTTCGCCATATTACTCAGGTCATTGAAATCTTCACTCGAAATTGTTACCTTGCCCGTAAGTGTTTTCTTACCCATACTGTCAATTTCAAGGAATGTTTTATTCACAGTTTGAATTTCATCGTATTTGATTTCTTCTTTTTCAACCTGACTTTTGATTTTCTCAAGTCGTTTCTTATCCTGCTGTATCTCATATTGCAAACAAGACAGATGCTCAGCCGTACTGCCTTTTTCACCACGGAGAAAATCATTAAAACCGGCTCTTTGCATATGATTGAAGAAATCATCCTGCAAGATACTGTATGAGGGAATCAGCACAGGCTTACCTTTTTCGTTGAATATGGAATTACCGTTTTCATCTACCGCCTGAGGTGACTTCCACTTTTTTGAATGGCTTATCTGATTGACGGTTTCTTTAACAGTACCTACAAGTGATTTGTCCTTGCACCGCTTTGTCCACAGAATCTGTTTCTCAACAACAGGCAGAGCAACAAGGTGCATATGATAGTGATACACAGGTTTCCCGTACTGTTCTGTGAGAGCCACATTAAGTTCATCAGCGTGCATAACAGCAGAGATGATATTCTGTTCACCGTAAAGATTAACTGCGAAACGATAGGCTTCTTCATAAAACTCTTTGGCATACTCATAACCGCCGTGAGTTTCAAAGTAGTCTGTGTTGACATCAAATATCATTTCATCAAAGACCTTTGCATCAGCTTTCAGACCTCGCATACAGACTCTCTTCTCGGAAATGAGCTTATTCAGTTGTTCGTTGTAGGTCAGTTCACCGCAATCCCTGAAATGCACATTCATATCACACCGAGCCATATCAACATTCATATTTGCGTAAGACTCATTCTTTCTCTCGTTGTGCCTTTCACATTTACCGATTGAGCTTTGTGTGTGAGTGACAACTCTCGCTACACTGTAATTTTTCTTTGACATAGGTTTTACCTCCTTTCTGCATTACTGCTTTATTTGTTCCGCACTTTTCTCAAAGTACGTAACCCACTATGACACTTTCACGCCTTCACCGTGCAAAGATGTCGGTGGGCTCTGCGAGGCTCATAAACTAAAATTTCTCGCTTATCAAGGGAGCGACAAACTTTAGTTGCGGTATATACCGCAGACGAGCTTCGCTATGTAAGGGTGGCTGTAGTATCCTTTATACCGAGTTGCATTGGTGGGGGCAGTTATCATATAAAGAAATTGTCTCTACAAGTAATGGGAATGAGCCACATAAAATTGTTCCTAATTTTCAGAAATACTTTTAAGAAAATAAAAAAGCCGTCACATAGACAGCACAAATAGCGGGAAGACATTTCATCCTCTCGCACAGTTTGCACTGAAACTATGTAACGGCTTAAAACTTAAGCTCTGATTGTCCGTATGTTACTAACCGAGTATCGGACCATACTTTTTCGGTCAGATAATATGTGTCGGCATAAAGCCAATAAGTAAAGAATATGTGTTTCAGTTTGTATTCAGTTTTAAGATAAATACATTATTTACCAATTTACTATTATAAAGAACATTTGTTCCTTTGTCAATGATTTTCTACAAAATTCTTGCCGTTTCACCTGAAATAGTTCCTGCCCCGGAATCACACCGTAGCGTTGCCTCGCTCGTATCATCGCAAAGTCGTATCACCTTCAGACGGTCATTCAGTTGTCAAGGTGCATAAAAGCAAAAAAGTCCTCACCTCCGATGAACAGAGGAAAGGACTTTTACCGTCGGTATCACGCAAGACAAACAAAAAAACACCGCTGAAATAAGTACAGATTACCTCTGTTCTTATCTTCATACGGTGCTTGGGTAGTCAATAAATATTGCTCCGCTTACGCGCTACAAAGTTAATATTTAATTTGTGACATCATTATATAAAACAAATGTATGTTTGTCAATAGAATTTCACATATTATAATTCGTTTCTGTGCTTCGATTTTCGTTTTCGCTCATTTTTTATAAATCGTTCTATTGCTATTTCTTCTGACACCTCTTCGTCTGGATTAGATGTAAAACGATAAGTAACATCCACTGCATTTTTATATTGTTTTGATGCATTTGGAAAAAGCCTCAGAGCTAACTGATATCTATTCGGATTTCTTTTATTGGGTTGTGGAAGGCGCATAATAGCTAATCTATAACAATGATCTGGATCAACCCCCAATTTATTGCATAAACTATATTTTTCCACCTTAAGCAATTCTTCATCCTCAAAAGGTTCTATATTTGGTGGACATTGCGTGATTAAAGCACGGCAAAAAGCATTCAAAAAACTGATTCCTTTAGAATCAAATTCAATACCAAAATATTTCCTTAATTCAGTTAAATTGAAGTCCATGATTTCCCTGGAATTTATATAAAGTTCATATGTATCATCTAACTTTCCTTGCTTCATAAATATAAGATGGAATAGTGCATATTGTGTTAATTCAGTTCTTTCATTTTTTGAAATGGAATATGCTGCAACAAAAAATTTATTTCCACGATAGTTGAATTTAAACGGATACATATTAATTTGTAATTGATGCATTTTTTCACGAAGAACTTTGTAACAACTCAAATCACACTTATAAATCATAATACTTATGCCCCCTTGTGATGCTTTTTTGTTAATGTCTTACTTTCTAATAATGACAAGATTATGATATACCTTTTGAGGATAAATATTAAGCGTATTATTATATCCATATATCGAATCATTATTGTCAGAATCATCTACGATTCTAATTTCTTTTTTTAGTTTATCAATAATGGTTTCATGCTCATTTGGGAAAAAACTAGGAAGCCATTCATTTACTAGGGTATATAAGTCAAATTTACTAATCGGGGAGGTATCTATACCATAATCGTTAAATACTTGCAACACTTTTTCTTTATACTTCGGGTTGATAATATACACTAACCTTTTGTTGAAAATTGCATCATTGATATTCATTATTTCATAATAGTTACCCGTCATTTGTAATGTATCCAAATACCAATACTCATGAGTTAAAGCTGCATCGGGTACAAGGTTGTTTTCGTATAAATGTTGCCAACATAATAATTTATCATCGAACAAACAAAACTCATGTTCCCAAACAATAATTATTGCTTTGTCTTCATCTTCGTAATCACCGAAATTATCTTCTGCGGCATTTATGCATCTTTCTATTGAATCACATAAACAAATTCGAGGTATAGATTTATCTTCCCCGGTTGCAATATTTTCAGGAATTCGAGGTATAAATTCTTTTTTTAATGACTCGGTAGTATCATAACTAATATGATATAGTTTTATTGTTTGCATATGTTACCTCATATATATGTTTTACACAAATACATAGTAAAATGTGTTGCATATTGTTTTCACTATAGAATTCTATATGATAACAAACCATATCTTTTATCAGAAAGTTGCATTTGATATAGATTTATTTTCTTTTTTTTGCAAATCTCAATTAATTGTTGTTTAATATTATAATCTATTTTTGCCCCCAAATAAATAGTTTGAGGCTTTATCATTTTTGTAATCATTCCTTTTTGATATGGTTCGTTTATCTTATATTCACCGAAAAGTCGCCATTCTTTTTCATATGCCCATTCGATAGATTTAGTTTTTATTGATTTTAAAAACACATCATGGTGGTCATAAAATTTTTTTAACGAACTAATAGTTAAATATTCATCTGAATATGAAACAGGGAATATGTTAATACCAAACATATTGATAATGTCACGAAAATCATAACCAATACAAAAACCTTTATGAGAATTGGCATAATGTGCCCACATTAATAATGAGTTTTTATTTTCGCTAAAAGATGCCACAAAGGCCCTATTCCGTTTTAATGCTAGTTCCTCTAGAAGTTTTTTTCCATTTCCTTTCGCTTCATCTATATAATTTTTATAAATACGATGATTTTGATCTATGTGTTTTAGTTTCATTAACATGAGTAGATCTGGACACAATTGAACTAAATCGTTTGCAATTTTCTCAAAATCAATATATATTTTACATTCAAAAGGGTCATTGAATTCACTTAGTGTTGATAACCATATACTTCCATTTTTTATGTTATCAATGTCCCAAGCATTTCCAGGTCTATATCTATATAACATAGGAGGAGCATATTTTAAAAGATGTGTTTTTATTTTCAAATAAATTTCTTTATCAATAGGCTCTGATATAGGCGAACCTTTATCGTCAAAGTGTAATAATTTTGAGTTAACACTTTTTCTTGCAGAAAGCAACAAATCATCCAAAAAATCAAGTTGTTCCTTGTTCATTTTAATTACCACTAATTTTCATAATTCTAAAAAAACTGTTACATCCATACCGCAAAAGGTATTGCCTTATAAAACTGGTCACTTGATTTCACAAGTTCACCTAAAACAAAGAAATTAAAACTATTAGCTTTGCTAATAGCCCATGTTAAATGTCGAATATCTTTCTTAATTTTAGAGTTAGACATATGCATCATTATGCCATATTTAACATTTTTGTTTATATTCAATTTATAATAATCATCGGTATTCATATAATCAGAACAATGTTTGTGGATAAAATGAGTATTACCTGTTTCAAGAATTAAAACAGAATTTTTATCTATAACAACTTTTTCACGTTCACTTGCATCATAAACGTGTAATAAAGAACTGTCGGTCTTTCTATCAATAATATCACTAAGAAAAAATGTCGCTTTTCCTACAAACAAAAGACTTTCATTAAATGGCTGATTGTTTTCTATAATCTCTTGCAATGAAGAAATAACCTCTTTTTCTTTAGTTAAATAATTTATAAGCAACTGAGCTTTTCGAGGTGTTGATATAACAATTTTATTTGTATATGATTCAGAAAAAGCTTCTTTACCTGATAAACCAAAGCCTAAAAAACTCAATAGCTTTGATTCAGCAGATACATTCATATCTTCTGAATTGGTTGTTAACACCGTTTGCTCAGTGATGTCTCCGAAAAATTGAGAATATAAGCTATCAATAAAGTAGTCATCTATGTATACAAAAGAATAATAAGGCTTCATTTATGGCTCCTAGTTATTACAGAATTATTTTTATAATTATAAGCAACTGTTATTTGATAAATTGAATAATATATTGATCTTGTGAAGGATTATTAACTTCAGTTTCAATAATATAAGGAGTATTCTTTCCCCAACTAATGTTATATAATTTTTGCAAATCTGTTGTTGGAATATATTGACTTGTTTGAGCGTGGCCTATTTCTTTTAATCCATTACCATTTTTTCTGCTGTATGCTTTTACTGCTCTAGGTTCAAAATCCAAACAAATATTAAATATTAATTTTTCAACAGGGTGTTTTATTCGAACTAACGATATGCTCTGAATTTCTTTCTTTTTATCATACACGGAAAGTTCATTTGGTATTGTGATTGAATAAGAAATATCAAACTCTTCATTAGGAGCTATAGGTGTATCAAAATTAATTTTAAAAGTATGTTGAAGTCTTTTTTCGCTAGTAGAATGCAAACATTCAACAACAAGTGTTCTTTTGCTTATATTGTTTTGAGCAGTAATATTCATATCATCAAAAGCTATAGGAATATCTGAAGATTCTGTATAAATCAAAAAACTGCTTATATCTTTGCTTATGTTCTTACCTTTTAATTGTCTAAAAGAATGATAATCCAAAGAGCCAGCAAAATCCAATTGATCTTGTCGATATATAAGTTCATATTTATGTATATAATCAAAAGCTCTTTCATCGAGAGTTCGCAAACTAATTTGTGAACCAAAACGGTGATTTAATATATTTAAAATGTCACCAAAATCTTTGGAATACATATTAACATGCCTAGATAATATTTCAAAACATACATTGAAAAGCAGCGGAACAAAAAATACTAATCCTACTTTTACAAAAAATATTTTTTTGGGAAAATCAGAAAGTTCTATATTACCAAATAATGTTACAACTGAAATTAATAAAGTTAATAAAAAAACATATCTAGCAAGAAAGCTGCTTGTTAATAAATCGTAAAGTTTTCGCATTTTCACACCTGTATTCAATGATATTAAAATACAAATATTATAATTATTAAATAGAAGCAAAACAATCCTATTTACAAAAAAGCTATGTTTTTCAACAAAAACGCTTATTTTTCACGCTAAGTAAAACAAAAAGTAAACCGCGCCATAGCTATTTCAAATGCTACGATGCGGTTTGTGCTATTTGCTCATTTTTCAATTTCATCCAAGCTATAAATATACTTAAACTCAATTTTATCAGAAGAATCACTTTCCTGACCTTCAAGTTCTTCTTTTAATGAGTTGTTTTCATCAATAATGAAATATATTATTTTGCAACCGTATTCAACGGCGGTGGGAATGAAAACATCTGCAACCCATTTTGTATCATCAGGGTGATTTTCAAAGCCTGTTCGGGTATCTGCTACATAGTTACAATCACTATGTTTTTTGATAATATCCAAGTCGTATTCCAATGGTTTGCGGTAATCGTCAAAACGGCAAAATTCTTTCCATTTTACAAAAACTACATTGTAAGCTTCTTCATAATGGACTTCGCAATATTTTGTGTTATACATAAGCCATCCTCCTTATAAACTTTTTAGGCACTCCAAAATTCCATCTTTGACAGCATTATAATAAACTATATGCTCCATAGTTTCACGGACTTCTGAAATGCCCATTTCAATTTCATACTCACCACAATCAATACCTAAAGCGCGCTTGACATTATATTCAAGCCACTCTAAACGTCCGTAACTGCTGTAATAGATTGTTTCCCAATCATCAGGCAGTTCACCGCCGTTATCAGCATAGGACTTAATAAGTGCTTTGAAAAGGTTGAAATCAATGTTGCAGTTTTCATAACCTGACCAACACAAAGCCATTTCATACAGTTCAACGAACGGGCTTGAATAGCAAAGACACTCCAAATCAATGATGCGGCAATCAGCACCGTTCCAAAGAACATTTTTACTATCCATATCATTGTGGCAGATTGTCAATACAGATGGCATCCTCTTTACAGCAAGATTGCCCTTTTGCTGACTATCATAAAGAATAGCACGGTTAGCACTTAAAAGATTATACAGCTCTGTGTTGCTTTTTGATAGTTTTTCAATAAGCATATCCCAATCAACATTTATTTCACTGCGATTATAAGGCTGTGATTTCTTTTCAATGCTATGTATTTTAGCAAGAAATTCTCCAATCTTTCGGCAGTGTTCAATAGTGATTTCTTCACCTTTGAGAGGTTTGCCCTCATAAAAATCAAACAAATAAAAATATTGTCCGTCAATTTCCTGCATCTTCTTACTGTTAAACGTCAAAGCAGGAAGTATAGGAATATCTGTTTGCTCTAACTTTGCTTCAAGTTCTTCAGCAATACGGTAATTCTCAAAAACAGTATCACGCTTCATAACATAAGGATTTAACAGCTTAATTGCATATTTACCCTTAGTTGTGAACAGTGAGTACATTTTGTGCATAAAGCCGCCCTTTAGTTGAGTCGGCTCTGTTATTATTTCGCCTAAATCTAACTGTAGGCATATTTTATTTAATATATCCATAGTGTTTTACTCCGAACTTAAAATAATTTGATTAAATTGACTTTCAGGAAGCAGTTTTTCTAATATTTTTATGGCTTTTTTGTACTGATTCTCATAATGCGAAAAAGTATCATTTTTCTGAATTTTAAAGCCAAGTTTGATATAGAGCAGGATAGCCTTATAACTCCACGGTTGTGTGTGAATATATACGGGAGTTTCACCACATTCATTGAATATATCCATTACCTTTTGGCAAAGAGCTAAACCTATATGTTTGCCTTGATGTTCCGGTGAAACAACAAGCCAATGAAGTGAAGAGACTGTATCATTGTCTTTCAAATCATGCCAAGCGATACACGAACCTACAACATCGCCGTAAGTATCAACAACAAAAACGCAACGATATTTCAGTTCATCAATTTGGTTGCAATAATTTGTTTTAAAGTATATTTCAGCTTCTTCAACGGATGAAAAATCACCAATTTCATATTCAAGATTTGCCCAATACCCTTCAGCGCCCACATCATACATCTTAAAGTTATATCCTTCAGGTAACGAAACAGGCCTTGTGCAGATTTCATTACATTTCAATATCAAATTGTAATATGGAATACTTCTGTCTATTCCTTTTATAAATTCAGACATATTATTTATCCCCGTATTTTTCCGTAAATCCCTTATAGCTTCGTACATTATCTTCGAACACAGCTTTATATACATCCATACTTGAAAATTTATCAAAGCCATATTGCTCGTTTTCTATCAATGATTGTTTGATGTTTATAACGATTTCTTTAAGTTCAGGATTAAATAAAAGTTTCTGCTTTATATTCTTACTAAAATCCAAAGATTTAGTTATGGTATCGTTATCAAAGAACCAAATATCCACATTGCAAAGCTCACCTAATATTTCAGTCTCAAATCCATGAAACCAAGCTGTTTTTCCGTCTATGACATCTTTCTTTGCCTCATACCACACAGGGTGAAAGGTGTTAAGAATAAATGAAGTAAGCTCATACAGTTTTTCTGTTGTCATTGACTCGTTGGAAACACAAATATCCAAGTCATTCCATGCCATTAAGTCCATAGCATAACTGCCAACACTGTATGGAGTGCCGTAATTATTTAATTCATTCAGCAAACCAAAATCATAAAGCAGTTGGTCTGCATTGTTTTTATAGTTGTCCACAAATTCACCTTATTTCACAGCAAGTGTAGCAAAATACTGCGGATAGTATTTGCCGATTTCATTTCCACCTTCTCTATCACGGTCTTCATATAAATCTTTGAGTATAAAACCTGCTTTCAACTGACCGCCTATTTGCTCATCTAAAGTATGGCTGAACTGTACGCCATCACCATTTTTAGTCATTTTTTCAAGCTTCTTCTTTGGCATCTTAAGAGGATTGAACGGCAGAGGATTAACTACTTTTAAAGGTTTCTTTTCTTCAAATAAAAAATTGATACCATTATCCATACCAGCGAGTAATCTACCTCCCTTTTTGAGTACACGGTGACACTCATTCCAGATATGATAAACATCTTCAACATAACTATTAGAAACAGGATGAAAAATCATATCAAAACTTTCATCTTCAAATGGAAGAATTTTTGACATATCACCTTTAATAATATCGACATTGTATCCTTCTCTTTCAGCTACCATTCTGTCTGCTTCAAGTTGCTTGTCAGAATAATCAAACACAGTACAATCTGCACCAAGTTTTGAGAATACAGGTATCTGCTGACCGCCACCACTTGCAAGTCCTAATACTTTTTTACCTTTCAAATTACCAAACCACTCGTGAGGAACGGTAATGCAAGGTGTAAGGTAAACTTCAAAATTATCTGCAGTAGTTTTTTCGTATTCTTCGTGACTTATGGGCAACGACCATTCGCAACCATCTTCTGCCCACGAATCCCAAGTTTCTGAATTTATTTTAGTATAGTCAATCATTTATCTCACCTCAAAATATAATACGCTTGCCTCTGTACCATCACCGAAAGGCTCATCACCTATGCAAAGTTCAAATTCGCTATCAGACATCTTTGCAATTTTGTTCCATAAAATTGCACTTGCAATATTATTTTTGTGATACTTTATGTGCCAAAAGCCTTTATGAATATTAAAAATCTGTCTGACAGCTTCAGTTGCTACTCCTTGCCGCCTGAAATTATACGAGACAAAAAACTCTGCCATTGACCAATCAATATGTCTTTCACATTCTTTATACTTGTTAATTAAAGCAAATCCGGCAAGAATTTCATCAACATAAATAAAATAGGCATGTCTGCTTTCTTCTGTAAAATAGTTGTCTAAATATTTATATCCGAACAAGCCGTTGCTGTTGAATTGTCTTTTATCGTACTGCGAAAACTCATAGTTATATTTTTCGAGAAGATTTGCAAGGGTATCTTTTTCGCTCATTGTTACTTTTTTGATTGTTGTATTCATTACACTCGTTACTCCTGTAAAAAAATAAGCACCTCCGAAAATATACGGAGATGCCTGTAAGTTCAGAAAGATATTTTACATCATTCGCAAACGGACAAAACGGCTCTCCTAGTCATAAAATTAAGATTCTTCATCATTTTGTCCACCTGCCTTTCTAAGTTTTTTATAAGTATATCATTTCAGACAAAGTAAGTCAATGTTTCGTTTGAAAAAAACTAATCACTATGTTATAATAAAATGGATTGTAATTAAAAATAGAATGGAGATATAATTTTGAACAGTGATACAACACAGAATACAACGCCATCATTTACTGATATTCTTGATTTTATCGGTAATTTTGATACGATTTGCGGTATAATATCTGTTGCAATAATAGTAGTACTTTTTGCATGGTTGTTATTAACATTCCGAAAAAAGATAAATAAAAGCACAAAAAAGCAAGTTGATTTTTTCATTTCTGACGGGAAATATATACCGCAGATTTATATTGAGTTAAGCGAAGCAATGGAATGCTTGCGCTATTTTACATATAGCAACAAATGGAAAAAACGAATTATTAGATGTTATAATACAGTTTTTAAAGGCTATGATGGCAAAGTAATCCTCAAAACTTTAAACACTAACATTAAAAGCAAGTTGTTTTTATTGCAAAAAACTGAAACTATTAAAAGCAAAATTTCAAAGGCTCATAACGAATTGGAAAATATCAGAACATACAAAACAAAGGCTGAGGACGATAACAGAGAAGCATTTTTTCATATGCGTCAATTAATATATTATAGAACTGATGCGTTAAAACAATGCGAACTTCTTATTGATTTAATAAAAGCCAAAAATCTAATTGTTATTGGCAGTGCAGGAAATGGAAAAACAAATTTGCTTTGCAGATTATCAGAAATGCTAATTAAAATTAAACTGCCCTGTCTTTTAATTAATGCACGAGATATTAATACTAATTGTTCAGATTATATCGTAAATAAGCTTCCTTTTGTAAAAAAGGTACATAATCACAGTGCTTTATTTTTAAGAATCTACGATTGTCTCTTGTTCTTACGCAGAAAACACTTCTTTATTATCATTGATGCTATAAACGAAAATGACAGGGATGTTTTTGTTGAATCTTTAGGTTCTCTTTTAGATGATTTTTCAAAATCCAAGCGAATAAAATTTATTTTGTCTTGTCGAAGTGAATATTTTGACTCAAGATATAGTCAGTATTTTAATAGTTGTGAATCTCAGCCATACAAATTGAAGCTTGATGAAATCCGTTATGATGAAAGGGCGAAAGAAAAAATATTTTCAGTTTATTCTGAATATTACAACATGCATACCCATTTACCAAAGTACATAAAGGATAGATTGTTGAATTCTCTTCTGTTAATGCGAATATTCTTTGAGGTTAATTCCAATCAAGAAAAATGTAATCTTGAATTACGAAACGCAGAGATATATAAAATGTACATTGATATGATTTCTTCAAAAACTATAGGTTTAGATTTGCATAAAATAATGAATAACATCTCAAAACTTATGGTAGATTCTTTGGATTTTGATAGCATAAAAATTGCAGATTTAGGCTTATCATCAAAAGATTTAGAAATGTTTCAAAATTGTTTGGATAATAATTTGATTATCAGCAGAAAACTTGTAGAGGGTACGGATATTACCGAAAGAACATATGAAGTAATATATTTTGTTTTTGATGAGCTTAGAGATTTCTGTTTGTCCCGCTATTTACTGATAAAAGCTGAAGAGGAACAGGATAAATCTTTTACATCAGTTTTTTCGTTTTTAGAAACTATATTCAAAGAAAAAAAATCTCCTCTTGAAGGTGTTTTGAAGTATTCTTATTATTACTTAAAAAAGACAGAAAATGATGATGCCTGTATATTAATACTTGAAAAATACGGTTCTTCAGATGCTGTAAACATATATAACTTTAGGGATTACAGGGAAGAGAAGCGGTTGTTTAATAATATTGGCATGTCACTAATATTTACAGATTTTTCTGATTTGAAAGATTATGAGTTAGATTATGTTTCAAAATACATAATTAAAAATCCTCTTGCATTTTGGAAAATCTTTTATATTTTACTTCAAAACGAGTACACAGATAACACGCCGGGGGTTTGTCTTGCCCTAGAAATTCTTCTTAATAATCATTCGTATGAAGAAATTAGAAAAATCATCAATGCTTTCTTTAATGACAAGGAGAAATTCTATTCTTATATGTCATCAAATGAATCAAGGCAAATTGAGGTGTTATGTGATTCTTTAGATATGCTTAAACAAGCAAAAGGAGATTTTTCATTTGAGTTAAAACAGTTTTTATTGTTAATTGCAACAATAGAATCCGATGAAAATTTGCTTTATGAATTTAAAGAGTTTACTTTGGATACAAATGTTTTTGATTCATTAAAAGAAAGAATGAAGTCTTCAGAATTGATTGATGATTTAGAAAAAATAAAAGAGAGCCTTTTAGCTCAACCTTTAATGATTGAGGATTTAAAGGAATTCTTAAAATCGTTAGAAACGGAGGTTGCCGATTTATATGGTGATTAATGATAAATCCGGATTCTTTATCAAGAAATATTATGTAAATAGATTTTTGATAATGCACTATTTTGGTGTAAAAAGAAATAGTTATGCCGGAAGCGTCATAGAGCGAATTTACGACTACTATTGTATGGGGGCATCTTCTCTTTTTATTGAATATTTGAAATATTACAAACATGAATTTAATTCTTACGATGACTTTTTGCTTAGAAAGTACAATTTTTTTATTAATGAAATTAACCGTATAAACAAATATTTACTGTTCTATAAAAATTTACGTCTAACGGAAGATGGTGGCTTAGAGAATATGATGTATGATGAAAAATTCCGAGAAACAATTATAAAATTCTTAGGAGGAAGTTATATTGAAGATTAGAGATGGTTTTGTAACAAATAGTTCCTCAACGAATTATATTATAATTTCAAAAAAAGAGTTAACGCACGATTATCTTTATAAAAAACTTGGATTCAGTAAATCATCAAAAATCCTATCTTTAGGTTCAGATTTATCAACCGATTTACTCAGTGGCACAGAAAGTGGCGTCCGTTGGTTTGATGTTGAGAAGATAGACTATGATACTGTCTTAAAAATTTTTGGTGAAGAAACTGCAAAGAAATATAAAGAATTAACTCAAAAAGGATTCTATACATATCTTGGTCATATTAATAGTGATGACAGTTGTTTAACTTCTTTTATGACAACAGATCGATTTGAAATTGATGATAAAGATTTCTATATGAACGGTTTAAACTGCGGTTGGTGAAATTATGCTGTATTATAAAGACCAAAAGTATAATTTTATAGAGTTTTTTAATCAAGAAAACGGAACCTTAATGCGTACAAATATCATTAAAAATGGTGTGGAAACCGCAGAGGAACCCAATATGCGTTCTTTTCCTGAATTAATAGATATTGGTATTATGGGAACTTGTCATGCTGGTTTGTCAGGTATTTGTGCAAAAGCAGGTATAGATTGTTATCAAAATGCGACATCACGTCAAAGAAACAATATGCCTGTTGAAAAATATGAAGCAATAATTTCTCAGTGTAGAAATAAGAGTTTTCAAGTGGCTTTAGGAGGGGCAGGAGACCCTAATAAGCATGAAAATTTCGAGCAGATATTAAAGATTACACGAGATAATAATATTGTCCCTAATTTGACTACAAGTGGTTATAACATTTCTGAGTATGAAATCAAATTGATTAAGACATATTGTGGTGCAGTTGCGGTATCTTTCTATTCGACATTAAATAAAAACGGCCGTGAAACAAATTTGAATACACTATCAACAATTCAAAAATTTGTTGATAGTAACTGTATTACAAATATTCATTATGTTGTTTCTAAACAAAATATAGATGAAGTAATTTATAGACTTGAAAAAAACTTATTTCCAAGCGGTATAAATGCAATAATTTTTCTTCTATACAAGCCTGTCGGTCTTGCATCTAAAGATAAAATGCTAACTGCAAACGATCCAAGATATTTAAAGTTTTTAGAATTAGTTACTAACAACAAAACTAATTTTAAAATAGGCTTTGATTCATGCCAAACCCCCGCAGTATTAAATTTTTGTTCAAATGTAGCCACCGAGTCTCTTGAATTCTGTGAAGCTGCAAGGTTTTCTATGTACATAGATTGTGATTTGCTTGCATATCCATGTTCTTTTGGTCATGATTGTGATGTTTACTCTGTTGATTTATCAAAGTATTCTATTGATGATGCGTGGAATTCAACAAATTTTAATATGTTTCGTTCGAAACAGAATACTGCGTGTTCTAACTGTAGCAAAAATAACATTTGCAGAAATTGTGCTTTGGATATTGATTTGAATGTTTGTGGCAAGTTTTTGAGATAAAAAATAATAACAAAGTAAAAGTAGTCAACAGAAATCTGCTGACTACTTTTTGGCTAATTGTTATGTCATAGATTATTTAGTTGTATATTAATTCTGTTGTAACAACATATTTTGCTCTTGCCTCAATGTTTTGTATACGACATACCCACTCCATCTGATTTTCTTCTTTTAGTTGTTCGGTTAAACCTTCAGCTTCTTTCATTTGCTCTATGAGAGTGTCATACATCTCACGAGCCTGCTTTTCAACCTCGGCACATTGTTGATACAGTCTGCCTTGGGTAAGTAGTGTTGTAAATAATACCTTTTTGTTTTTTAGCAGATAATCTTTGTACAACATACCCCATTTACCAAGGGTAACACCTGCTTCTTCGGGTGGTAATATGAGTTTAGGAATGTTGAAATCTCCAACACGGCGATAACTGATAGTGTTTTTGTTTGACATAAAAAGTCCTCCTTTAAATTTTGTACTTACATTGTACAAATTAAAGAAGGATTTGTCGAATGTGCAAATATAAAAAAAGAAAACCAAGAAAGATTTTACTCTCTCTTGGTTATTTCTTTTCCTTCAGCAATGCACGGTATCTAATGACTGTTTTTATAAACTGTCCTTAGCAACCCCGCGCATTAGCCGGGGGTTCTTCATATGCGGGCAAAGCCCTATGATACTGGCATCGCCTCAAGGCGTACCCTACGACTACCTTCTGCAAAGGCTTTTTACTTGTTACCCGTAAACGGGTCTATGTATTCTTTGAGCGTCATTTGGTCATGCATCATATCTTCTTTGAGCTGATTCTGTATGTACTCTGCTATCTTTTTAGTGTTCTTTCCTACTGTATCTACATAATATCCTCTACACCAAAAACTTCTATTTCCATACTTGTACTTCAAATTTGCATGACGCTCAAAGATTATTAGCGTACTTTTTCCCTTTAGAAATCCTACGAATCCAGCCACACTCATCTTTGGTGGTATTTCCACTAGCATATGTATATGGTCTGGGCATATTTCAGCTTCTATGGTATTTACCTGCTTCCAATTACATAATTCTCGCAGTATCTTTCCTATTTCTTCTTTACGTTCTCCATAAAATTCTTTTCTTCTGAATTTTGGTGCAAATACTATGTGATATTTGCAATTCCATGTTGTATGTGCTAAACTTTTATTGTCATTCATTTTGAATGTCCTCCTTTTGATTTTCTATGCAGTTGGTAGCCGCATTTCCATTATATCAAAAGGAGTTTTATTTTTATACTCATCGCTAAAGCTTTTTTGAACCCCTGGCACAGCCAGGGGTTTTCGAATACAAGAAATATGGTGTCGGTGAAAACCGACACCATAAGGAGTTTTATATGTTTTATGCCTATACGCAAAATATGAAACTATAATAGAGCTAAAATTGATCGAACGAAATCTATGACAAAATATTAAAAATTTATTCTCTTTTTTCTTTAAATTCATTATTAAACTTATCAAATCTTTTTTCTATTTTAAGATAAGAATTGTTTTTTTCAATGTCATCTAATACTTTCTTGAGAAACTTCGATATTATTTTATAGTATTTAATCACACTTTCATCTGCATTGTTTTTTTCATCAAACAAATAATTGTCTATTATATTTTTTGTTTGCTGTAAAACTTTCGTAGATCTTGCGTAAAAAGCCTTTCTGTAAAAAAAAGTATTTGGTGATTCAGTATTTTTATTACTTCCAGGCAAATATGCAACACGTAAACGACTTAAAACTAAATCGCACATTGTAAACATATCATATTCTCTTAACGGATACTTATCTTTTGAACTTAGTTTTACATATAAATAGTTGTAACAATTATGAAAATCAAATCCTTTATTTATTTCATCAATACCAGGTTTAAGTGGTCGTTTTTTATCTTCTCCCTGAATTGATAAATCACCGTAATATAGCATTTGATACTGTCTGTTATATATTTGAAAATTACTTTCTTTTTTTCCGCTTACAGAATGATTATTCAATGTATATTTAACTAACATATTGATATTTTTTTGTCCATAAGTTCAAACAAGTTTATTGAGTGCATTAAACCTAGTCCAATAAAATTATCTAATTTTTGTGCATTATCATCTCCTTTTATTAACCATAGATTTTCTTCACATAGAAAATCATTATTTATCTCAGTATCGTCTGATTGGCATTCTTGTGTAAGATAAGACTTGTAAATTTCAGCACATTTATCCCGTAGAGATTTATACAATTTGTCTCTAAATGGAGAGTAAATTTGCAAATGAGCAAGACAGTAAATTAAGGTTGATAGAGTACAATTACTGAGTTCTTTTCGTTTTAGCAATTGTTGACATACAATTATAAATTTATTTGTATCGCTCCAAAGTTTTCTAATAATAACAGAAATGTTTCTTGATATAAATTCATTTAAAATTGAATCTTTTTCAATCTCATCATTAGGGTTTTCCGCGAAATAACGTAATTCTCTGTTATAGTGTAATGCAATTAAATACTCTCTTGCGTCTTTATATTTTTTTATAAATAAAAATGTGTTGTAAACTTTATCAGGATATTAACAGATAGGTTTGTGCATTCTTCGATTTACATTTGACACATCATCATTTAAGTGCTTAAACTTCTCATAAGTATAGCCTTTGTATGCAAATAGATATGCCATAACAGGTGCATATTTAACAAAGCCATACCCTAGTTTATTTAAACATATTTCATATTGTCTATCGATATAGTATCCATAGATTTCAGGGACTGATTCATTAAAATGTCTTAATTCGTTACTATCTTTAATTGTTGTTGCAATAAAGTTGTAGTTTTGATACATAAACCCCGGAGTAATTGTCAGTCGTCTGAATTTTCTTATAATTTCACATACATTTTCAACTAATTTATCATCAATTTCAGTCGGATATGCAGAACCATCACGTATTTCTTTTTTCAATAGTACATTATCTGAAATACGAAGGCTAAATTTTTTAAGTTTTAAAAATGCTTCAACAAAACTAACGAAGCGTATATCTTCAGCTCCTGCTTCTCGAACATCAATGGGATTGAAATACATAATATCACTTATATCATTATATTTTCTTGATGGCATTGTATTTTTAAAACTTGGTAATCTTTGTTGGCTAAATGACAAAATATAATGTGAGCCACTATACTTGGATAAAACATCTAAGACACAGCGTCCCACGCTATCTTCAGTAGTATAACTCCAACAATCTTGTTCATCTAATCCATCTATAATATAGCATACTGAGTGATGTTCTTTGAGTGCTATATTTTGTACGTTTTTTGTAAAATCTTCAAAAGTATCTTTTACAGCATTATAATATGGGCTGTTATGTCTTAATTTTTCTTCTAATTCAGCACTTTCCAAGTTGAAATATGCTGGTATAAAGTCAATTTTACCAACACTATATTGATATAGTAAAAATATGTAAAACAAGCCAAGAAATGTACTTTTTCCAGAACTATTCTCACCTCGAATATTTAGTAGATTTTCAGAAGTAGAATTGTCCATTTGTTCCTTTATTCGTTCAAGTACAAAATCAAATATATTTATGTCCATCAAAGAAGTATCAATAACACCATTTTTTCTATATTTACAAATTTATAAAAATAAATTATTTAGATTTGAAACCCAGTCGTTCATTTCACCCATTTTCCAACCGTATATTTCTTGGCAAAGATTTTCCCATGAATCAAAATTTTTAGGGCCAGCTATCGTTTCAAAAGCATTTTTCACAATATGTTTTTTACTTAACTTATATAATTTAGATACTACTGCATCTTGAGGTCTTATCTCGCAAGTCCAAGTATTCTCTTTATTATATTTTAGATGAATTTTTCTTTCCATGCCAATTTTATTTTTGAAAATTTCAATAAGATTGTATTCGACTTCTGATACATCTTCAGTTTTATCGTGGGAAATATTCAATGGTTCACCACTAAAATAATGAGGAATATCATGTATTTGAGAAGCAATTATGCTTCTGGTATGTTTATCTCCACAAAAATAGAGTCCATTTTCACCAGTGAATTTTTGTATATCACTCATAAAAGGGGTTTTTATATATCGTTTATATGCCAGTCTCGTTTTCTCACAAATCTCATATATTGGTTTATGAGCTAAAACAATATTTATATAATCTTGCGAATCTAAGTCTTCATAAAGTTTTGTTATTGAATCTCTAACTCTTTCACAGTTAATACAATAATAACCTTCTTTTTGCTTTTTTGGATTTTGCCAGTTAGTATTTAAAATTAAAAAATTTAGATTATCTAATGTGCAAATTGAAACAGGCTCTGTTTGTGCACATCTTGACTGTGAGTTTGCAACCCCTAACTGATTGAGAAAATTTTCAAAGGGCATAAAATTCATTAATAGGGTTTCAGGATAGCCATACATCCATTTATCGTTTTCTTTTTTGCATGATATTGACTTATCGATTACAAATGGACGCAAAACATCATGATTACCACAACAGATAACAACACTACCAAATGGAATGTTTAAATCTGATATAAATTTTCTCATTATTTCAGCAGCAACATCGAATCGACGCTCAACGATAGTTTTAACAGCATCATCAAATTTATGTTTAATTTCTTCATCTGCTTCTTGAGCAAACAGTTTTTTGTTAAATCTACGTGGTTCCCCCTCTTCAGTTGTAAAATACATATCATCAATATGTAATTCATTAGCTACAATATCAAAAATGTCACTAGAATTAATAATATCACCAGTATGAACCAAGTAATCAATTTTAATCTTTTCACTTTTTAATTTTTCTGTTAGAGACTTCAAAGCTTTTTTCGCATGCTCAAGTTCTTCATTATTATCAGTTAAATGAAAATCCGAAACGTGAAGTATTAGTCTTAAAGTATTAATATCATTCATATTTTACACACTTTCTCTCGTTTAATTAACCTTATTAATTTGATTAGCTTACAAATACGCTTATAGTCAAAAATAATATACTATGTAAGACTTGGTCAACACAATTTGCAAAAATGCTTTATTTTTCGACAAAAATGTTTATTTTTCGACTCGTCACACTTCAAAAACCAACCGCACCGTAACTGTATGTTACGATGCGGGCTACTCTAATTATTCAATTATCTTTTCAACAACAAATCATATTCATAACTGTCACCCTGATAATTTTCTTTTATTCTTGCAATAGGTTCTGTAAAGCCGTGTTTTTAATACATATAGTGAGCTTTTGAGTTGTCATCTTCAACACCGACGGTAAATTCACTGTAACCATTTTCTGCAAGAATAGTCAACACATTTTCAAACAAAACAAAAATATCTATAGTCCCATTTATTGCCTTGTGTTGCGTAAGCTAATGGCTACACTTTTTTAATTCCAATCAGTCATATTATTGTAAAGTTGAGTTATGTATCTTATTAAACAAACTTCAATCCACGATGTATAGTTACCATCCCCTGGCAAATCTATTTTCATGTATGCAGGACAAGAATTATCAGGGTCAAAACGAGGTCGCATCGCCAACACTTTGGGCTTTAATTCTTTATATCCTTTCACACCCAATGAAGTATCTTTATTTGTAAACACCCAAAAGCCATTGTCTTTATAATTATAAATTAAACATAATGCTGCACCACGATTAGATAATCCTGAAGAAGGCAAAACATCCTTATATCCTGCATAATCACCAAAACCGCTAAAACCCAAATCCTTATATTTTTTCAATAAAGAGTTATCTATCAAGGCAGTGATTCCTGTTTCCTCGAAATCTTTATTCTGATAGTTTGCCTCACGAGGAGAATTTAATATTACCTTTTGTGCTGAAATTGTATTTTCATTAATTTCTTCAATTTCAATTGATAATCCATCGATGTTTGTCTCGCCAACATCAAGCAAAAGATAGTCTGATGTACGAAGAGAAATTAGTAATGGCATATATTCGCTAATTATATCAGCAGTTATACGAATAGCAACATTATTTGATAACTCTTTTAACTGTTTATAAAAAACAGTAATATCAGCAAGAGTATTATCAAATGCATTACTAATTGAAATAACCGGAATAAAATTTTCATAATTTGTAATCTCGCATACCCGTTTTTTATATTCATCAAAATCTCTTAATTTCAATCCTAACGACACTTTAGCGACATCATAGTTCTTATATTTATTGTTATCAACTCTCAAATAATCAATAAATGCTTTCTTATCTTTAACAGTTTTCTTAATAATTCAAGCGTATTTATATCGTCTTCGGTAGGTTTTAATTTTTTCTTGTAGTTGCGTCCATTTTTCTTTTCATAAACATATTTATTTGTTACAGGATTAACTTCATACTTTGTCTCAAAAAAATCATTTATAATCTCAAATAGAGGGACAATATCATCCGAAAAAACTGTATATGTACTCTTAGCAGTACGCAATTCTGCTTCTCGGCATTTCATCAATGGAATATACATTAAATCACCAATCCTTATATTTTTATTATGGCATTGACATCATATTAAAACAACACTTATCTATATATATCGTATTAAACAGACATTTTGTGACAAGTTTTGTGACATAATAAAATTTTATAATTAACGTTGATACTATATAGAAACGAGTACAATCGGCCATAGGGCGAATGTTGTGTAAAGTCGTTCTTCTTTTATATCAAAAAATGAAAAAATTCATAAAGAAAAATATTTTAAAAAAGTATTATTATCGAACTAATTATGCGAGTACCACATCAACACATGACCGAAATTTGCAATACACATATGGCATTTTATTTTTAAACATAAAAAATTATTTTACAAAACCATATTTATTATTGATTATTTCTTTTTTTACGTGTCAACAATAAAGACACAATGAAAGGATGGTCAGGATGTATTTAAATGTTAAAGTTTATATAAATGACATGGAAGTAGATTTGTCTGACCTTCCTGATTATGAGATAAAGTGTCCTGCAATTGACAGAATTGTTAATAGCATTATTGATAAGGCGAAAGAAAACAATGACATTGAAATTAAAGTTTCATAAAGCGAAAGTACTGATGCAGAAATGCGTCAGTACTTTCTATATTTCGACAAATTTTGTTAATTTGATTTTTGTATTGTTTTAGTCGAAACATTCTGCTATAATGGTTAAAGAAAATAAAGTCAGGAGGATAACATTATGGGTTGGATTAAAGAAAATATCAACTTAATGTCTAAAGAAGAAATATTATATGATACCGACAACATTCAAAGAGACAGCGAAGGCAATTACTTAATTGACATTGCCTATCGTCGAGTTTCAACCGAAAAACAATCTTTAGATGGATTTGGTCTTGACAGCCAATTGGAGAAGATTAAGGCTTGTTGCAGAAAAAACGATTCAACTGCTTGTATCCTTATAACTGACGACGGTTTTACAGGAACAGTTATGGAACGTCCTGGTATGGACTGTTTTATTAAACGTCTTACTGACTTTAACAGAGGTTTGACTAAAATTCGTATTCGTAGATTGATTGTGCCAAGAATGGATAGATTAGGTCGAGACATTGTTGGTATGTTGAGTTTCATCAATGATTACATTTTACCTAAAGGTGGCACAAAATCGACTGTTAATGAAAATCGATACCTTGTTGAATTTATATCAGAAGAAGAAAGTAACATCAGGATTGTTACAACAGAAAATGGTGAATTGGACCCTACTTCTCACCTTTTAATTGTTATTTTCTCATTGCTTGCTGATTTGGACAGAAAAGCTATTCTCCGAAAGTTCCGTTCAGGTAAAGCACAAAGGGTTGCAAGTGGTTATCCTTTAGGTGGTGGCAATGTTCCGTATGGCTACCGATATGTTGAAAACACTAAGGACAAAAAAGGTAATTATGAGACAATTCCTGAACAGAAAGAAAAATTTCTTGAAGCAAGAAGGCTGTTCGTTGAGGAGCACCTCCCACCTGCTACCATTGCAGAGGAGTTGAATCTTTCTACTGAAAGACTCGTTACTCAGATGCTCAAACGCAGAACTTATCTTAATATATTAACTTACAATGGCGTTGAGTATCCCGGACATTTTGAACCATTCATAACAGAAGAACAATGGCAGGAACAACAAGATGAATTTGAACGCAGAAGTCGAGCACGTTGTGATACAACCTATATGCTTACTGGGTTAGTGTACTGCGGCAACTGTGGTGCAAAGTTCAGATATCAAAAAGAATCCGCAACAGGTAATGTGAAACTTTCTTGTTATTCGAAAGAACATTCTCACGCTAAAAGACATCTTGTCAAAGACCCTAACTGTCCAAATAAAACACGCTATTATGCAAAAGATATCGAGGATATTGTAATTCGTGAGCTGTTTCGTTTGTCATATATAAATCAAGACAACAAAAAGACAATAACTGACTTTGATATTATCTCTTCACTTGAAAAGGAAATTGAAAAAAATCAAAAAGCATTGAACAAGGCAACAATGGAATACGCTATGTCCGATACTGACAGTGCAAAAGGCAAGGCATATGCTGCTACCATCGACAGGTTGTCAGATGAGATTGAACGACTTGTTTCACAAGTAAAAAGTGAACGAGAGAAAAGAAATATTAAACGAAAAATCGAAAAGACAAAATCAACAATTAAAAATATCGCTGATGCCTGGCCTCACATGACGGATGAAGAAAAACGAACAGTCTGTCGAGAAGTAATTGACCGAATCGTGATTACTCATACCGACGGTGACCCTGAAATCAGCATACATTTTCACCTTGAACAATACCTAAACAAATAATTATTACTATAATTTCGCCTGACATATACCATTCCGATGATTATCGGTGAAATCAGGCGGTATTTGAGGGACTATAATCCTATTCGTGTGAGCCGTTCATTAAGGGACACAGCGTATCACGCTATGCAGATAAAGGAGCGAATTCAGAATACTCTCGGGCGAGATGCCACTATCGAGGAAATTGCAAAAGAAATGGAAATTGAGCCTGTGAATGTGATTATCGCTCTTGAGGCTATTGTTGAGCCGATTTCACTTTATGAGCCTGTTTATTCCGACGGTGGTGACACCATTTATGTTATGGACCAGGTGGGAAGCTCGGAAAGTGACGAGGACTGGCTTTATGAAATTGCCATAAAAGAGGCTATAAATAATTTAAGTGACCGTGAAAAACAGATTTTAAATCTTCGTTTTATGCAGGGTAAAACTCAAATGGAAGTGGCTCAGGAAGTGGGTATTAGTCAGGCACAGGTCAGCCGTCTTGAAAAAGGTGCTATAAAAAAAGTGAAAGAATTTTGAAACAATAATCCTTATATGTTACTCTTATATATAAGGAGTGAATATTATGAAAAAAGCATTTGTACTAATAACATTATTCTTTATGCTTATGACAATACTTGTCGGCTGTTCATCATCAAATGACAATTATGTAGTATTATCCGTTATCGGTACAGATGGTGAACCCATTAGCGGAATATCTGTTTACGAAGAAAGGTATCCCGACGGACGCGAAATTTTTCCGGGACCAACAATTGGAAAAACCGATAGAAACGGTAAACTTAAATGGAACACCGAAAAAATCGGAGAACAAAATCTGACTGTGGGGTATTTCAATTCAGCAGAGCAAATTGAATATATGACAGTTCCGATTACCATTACAAAAGACGATATAAACCAACACAGAGAAAAGAATATTGTCTATACTCCACAGTAATAAAAAAGACACCTGCTAAATAAAATTAACGGGGGTGTTTTTATGAACTGTTGCATAACTGATATGCGTGAAAAGGAAGTAATCAATTTAAAAGACGGGTGTCGGATTGGTAATGTCTGTGATGTGGAATTCGACACTTGTTCAGGTACGATTGTTTCCATTATTATTTTTGGCAGAGGAAAGGCTTTCGGACTTTTAGGCAGAGGTGAGGACATAAAGATATGTTGGAATGACATCAAGGTTATCGGTGACGACACAATCCTTGTTGATGCCACAATTCCCGAAAATTGTCGGTATAACACAAAGGAAAATATGTTTGATTCTCTTTTCCGACACAAATAACCCATACTTGAAATGGAAAAACATATGTGATACAATAGAAAAAAGTATACATTTATTGTATCGGGGTGTAAAAATCAATGGATAATAAAGTTAAACTTACTATTCGTGGCACAAATTTCTATATCAATACTGATGAAAGTGTTAATTATACAAAGGCACTCGGTAAAGTGATTGATAACAGACTTAACGAACTTCTTGATAACAACTATCGTCTTTCATTTAGTCAGGCGACTATTCTTGTTGCCCTTGAAATGGCTGACGCAAAGGCTAAAGCTGAAAAGGAAATCAAGGAGTTACGCGAACAGATGAAGGGTTATCTTGACGATTCAGCAAAAGCAAAGAGTGAACGCGATTACTATAAGCGTGAAAATGAACGAATCAAGACTGAAGCGAAATTCAAGAACGACCAGATAAATCTTTTCGCAAACAGTAAGAATAACGATGATGAATAAAATTGAAATATTGGCTCCCGTCGGGAATGCCGAAAATCTTAAGGCTGCTGTGCTTTCAGGGGCAGATGCAGTTTATTTTGGCTTAGGCAATTTTAATGCCAGAAGAAATGCACAGAACTTTACTTTTGACACAGCAAAAGAAGCAATAGAATACTGCCACAGTAGGGGTGTTAAGGTACATATTACGCTTAACACCCTTATTAAGGATACAGAAATCAAGGACGCAGTTGAAACAGTTAAGGCTGTATGCCAAATGGGTGCTGATGCGATTATTGTGCAGGATTTAGGTCTTGCGAAGATTATTAAAACTGTTTGTCCCCATATTGAAATTCACGCATCAACTCAAATGACTGTGGGTACTTTAGAAGGACTTTATGAACTAAAAAAACTTGGATTCAGCAGAGCAGTTTTACCGCGAGAATTGAGTTATGACGAGATAAAATATCTTTGTGAGCACTCCCCTGTTGACCTTGAGGTGTTTATTCACGGTGCACTTTGTATGTGCGTTTCGGGTCAATGCCTTATGAGTGCTTTTCTCGGTTCACGAAGCGGTAATCGCGGACTTTGTGCCCAGCCTTGCCGATTACCTTTTAAGGTGCAGAAAGGTACGGGACACGATTTGAGTCTTAAGGACTTGTCCCTGATTGAGCATATTCCCGAACTCTCCCGAATGGGTGTTTGCTCATTTAAAATCGAAGGCAGGATGAAGCGACCTGAATATGTAAGTGCTGTTGTTTCTGCCTGTAAAAAATCCGTAAATGACAATTACACTTCACTTGTCCGAAAAGATTTGGCTGATTTGTTCTCCCGTTCAGGGTTTACTGACGGATATTATGAAAATATGCTCGGTCGCGATATGTTTGGGTATCGTGAAAAGGAAAATGTGCAGTCTGCTACAAAGGAACTTTTCGCAAAATACGCTTCGATTTATGAAAAAGAGCAAGCAAGATTTAATGTAAAATTCACATTCTCGGGTAAAATCGGTGAAAATGCTACTCTTACAGCAGAGTGTAACGGACATACTGTTTCCGTACAAAGTGAAATGCTTTGCGAAGCACCTATAAACCGACCGATTGCAGTTGAAAGAGTAAAGGATGCACTTTCAAAATGCGGTGGTGCACAGTTCAATGCAGAAAGTGTTGAAATTTTAGGTGATGTTGACTATTCACTTCCTGTTTCGGCACTTAATTCCATGAGAAGAAATGTCCTTGAACAATTACAGAACGAAATTATGGGTAAAGTTGAGCGAAAAATCTGTCCTGCTCCACTTCCAACAAACATTATTTCACGAAATGAACGAAAATACTATTGCCGATTTGACAATATAAATCAAATTCCCGATAATATTGATGCTGATTTGATTTTTGTGCCTTTAGGTAGTGATGACAAAATCATAAAAGACAGAAAATACGGTGTTGAACTGCCTCACGGTATGTTCGGTAACGGTAAAAAGGTTGAAGAAATGCTTAAAAAATCTTCTGCTACACATTGTCTTTGTCACACTCTTGATGCTGTTGCTGTTGCGAAAAAATGCAACAAAACTGTTGTTGGTTCACCGTCACTTAATGTGTTCAATTCCCATTCAATGGATATGGCAAAGGATATGAGAATAAGTGAAGTGATTGTTTCCAACGAATGTACTATTGAGAATTTCAGGAAAATTTCTGCACCTATCCCAAAGGGAATTACGGTTTATGGTAAAACTCCTCTTATGCTTACTCGTAACTGTCCTGTAAAAAACGGAAAAAGCTGCAAAGAATGTGGTCGAGAGAGTGAAATCACCGACAGAATGGGTATTAAATTCCCTGTAAGGTGCTTTATGGGATACTCGGAAATTCTTAATTCACGACCCATATATATGGGCGACAGAATGGGTGAAATCCCTGAATGTGACATTATGTTTTTCAACTTTACGACTGAAACAAAACAAGAAGTTGCAGATGTAATTTCTGCTTATATTCAAGAAAAAAGCCCTCAGGGTGAATTCACACGAGGACTTTTATACAGAGGTGTTGAATAATGGAAATTTTAAAGATTAAAAAGATGCGAGAAAATGCAAAACTCCCCACACGAGGTACTGTGGGAAGTGCAGGAATGGATTTGTATGCTTGTATCCCAGAGCCCATAACTCTTAAAAAGGGTGACAAGGCTGTTATTCCGACGGGTATTGCAATCGGACTCGACGACCCGCATTATGCGGCTTTTGTGTATGCGAGAAGCGGACTTGCCATTAAACACGGAATCGGACTTTTGAATTCCGTTGGTGTTATTGACAGCGATTATCGTGGTGAAATCTGTGTGGGTGTTATTAAACAGACTGACCCTGAATACACAATCGAGCCATTTGAAAGAATTGCACAAATGGTGATAAGCCCTGTTGAATTGCCACAAATCGTTGAGGTAGATGACCTTGACGAAACAGACAGAGGTGCAGGCGGATTCGGTTCAACAGGAACAAAGTAAAAAAAGGCTCTTACGAGCCTTTTTTTAATGCGTAATGCGTAATTCGTAATGCGGAATTATTTAATCAATAAATTATAATTTATCGGGGAGATTGGAAATTAAAATAGGAATAAAAACCTTGTAGGGTCGCTTCACGAAGCGACCGTTCCAAAGTGTGCTGAAACCTCATTCGGACGCTTCGTGAAGCGTCCCTACAAAGCAACCAATTAAATTATCTTGTAGGGGAGGGTCTCCGTGCCCTCCCGAACTTTTAATATGCACTTGCGGGCGAGCACGGAGACTCGCCCCTACATTCCAACCATATTGGTTTTATTTTATAATTGCAACGCAGTTCCTTAATTTTGCACTTTGCGTTTTGCATTTTGCTCTTACCTCGACAAACTCCAATTTGTATAATAAAAACCAATAAATCTAAAATAGTTTTATTTTACTATTTCATACATATCCCCAGCTGTCTGTTTTGTTGCGTGTTCGGTGACATTTAAAACTTTATACTTTGTGATTTTTTCACCAAACTGGATTTCGAGAATGTCCCCTTCCTTTACATCGTAAGAGGCTTTTACGACTCTGCCACTAACAACAACATGACCAGCGTCACATACTTCATTGGCAACAGTTCGTCTTTTAATTATTCTTGATACTTTTAAAAATTTGTCTAATCTCATAATTGCTCACTTTTTACAACTCTAAATTTTATAATACGCACAGCGTATTTCATAGTAAAACTATTTCATATCTCACAAAAGATATTTCATAAATTCTATATAGAATTTATTTCATTAAATGAAATATTTAATAAACATGAAATAAACTCCTTGCGGAGTTTGTTATTAAAAAACAAGGGTCGCTGTTGGCGACCCCAATTTTTTGCGATTGTGTGATTATTTAACAGCTGCTTTGAGTGCTGCGCCTGCTTTGAATGCAGGAACCTTTGTTGCAGGAACTGTCATTGTTTCGCCTGTTCTTGGGTTACGAGCTGTCTTTTCTGCTCTTTCACGAACTTCAAATGTACCAAAGCCGATAAGCTGAACTTTGTCACCATTCTTGAGTGCGTCTGTAACTGATGCGAAAACTGCTGCTACTGCTGCGTCAGCGTCTTTCTTTGAAATGCCTGCTTTAGCTGCTACTGCTGCTACGAGTTCTGTTTTGTTCATTTTTGTATTCCTCCAAAAAATTTTTATCTTTTTTATTTTAAAAAGAACCTTTGTCCTTTTTAGCCAAATCCCATAACTTGTCCAATGTAGCCAAGTCTGTATTTTTCATATCCAAGCCCTGTTCACTTGCCATTTTTTCGACCTTACTGAAACGGTCAATAAACTTGTCCGTTGAGTTTGTAAGTGCTTCTTCACTATCAACCTTCACAAATCGTGATACATTGACAACGGAGAAAAGCAAGTCGCCAAGCTCCTCGTGGATATTTTCCTGATTGCCCTCTTTGTATGCTTGTTTTAATTCAAGAAGTTCCTCGCTGATTTTATCGAAAGCACCGTCAGCATTGTCCCAGTCAAAGCCAACTTTGGATGCCTTTTTCTGTACCTTATCGGCACGCATAAGTGCGGGGAATTCACGAGGAATTGAAAGCATTGATTCAGTCTGACTTTTCTGCTGTTTTGTACGCTTTTTGATAATGTCCCAATTTTCAAGCACCTGTTCACTCGTAGTGGCATTAACATCACCGAAAACATGTGGATGACGCTCAATCATCTTTTTGCAGATATCATCGGCAACATCCTTTAATTCGAATGCTCCCTTTTCACGCTCAATCTGTGTGTGGAAAACAACCTGTAACAAAACATCACCAAGTTCCTCCAACAGCATATCCTTATCGTCCTTATTGATGGCTTCAATAACCTCATAAGTTTCTTCAAGGAAATCACGACGGATTGACTTGTGGTCCTGTTCCCTATCCCAAGGACAACCCTCAGGTGAACGAAGGATTTCCACAATATCAATTAAGTCATTTATATCGTAGTGTTCTTTGAACTGAAAATTATCAATCATAACTGTTCCCTTTCATTTTACTCTATAAAACCAAATTTTGCAAGTATTTTTGCAATTTTTTCGCCTTTTGGAAGCATAATTACATCATCTTTTGCAATTCCTTTGATTAAAAGTATGGAAATTACATATACAAGACCGCCAAAACCGATTGAAACGGCAAGGCAGAAAAGATTTTTAATTGAGAATTCAGGCAAGAATCTATTGCAGATTCCGTAAGATGTGTAGGCTGCAACACCGCAAAGGATACCGCTGAAAATCGGTTTTATGAAAACAGAAAGAAGATTTATTCTTACTCTTGCCGTCTTTATAAGTGCTACAAAGTTAATTGAAACAACGATTACATAGCAAAGTACAGTACCTATAACAGCACCGTTTACATTAAGTTTTGGAATTGAAACAAAAATAAAGTTTGCAATAAGTTTTGCGAATGCACCCGCTGAAAGTGAAATAAGCGGTACTTTTGTTTTATCAAGTGCCTGAAGCATATTTGTCATTGGCTGTGAAAGTGCCATAAGGAAAATTGTAAATCCGTAGGCAGTAAGTACAGGTGCTGCGATTGAAACACCGCTGGCAGCGTCACCGCTACCATAAAAAGCAGCAAGAATTGGTTGAGCAAGTACGCCCATACCGATACCGCAAGGCATTGCAATAAGCATTGTAACACGAAGAACTGATTCGATTGAAACGCGGATTGCTCGCTTATTCTTAACTGCCCATGCTGCTGAAAGAGCAGGGATAGCGCTGATACCGAGAGTCATTGTAATTGACGGAATTAAATTACGAAAGTCAATTGACAATGAATATGCACCGTAAAGGAAGTTTTTAATATCAGCATCAAGCACTCCTGTAAGTTCTGTGCTGTAAAGATTTCTTATATAATCAAGGTTATTGAGAATTACATATTCAAGACGATTCTGGATTGTGATTGAGTCAATAAGGTTTGTGATACTGAACACCAATGAACTGATTGCAACGGGAATTGCAAATTTTAAAAGCTTATTTGCAACAACATTTGCTTTTTCAGGCTTTGGTGCAGAAATAAGCTCTGCCTTTGTAATTCTGTCACCCTTTACCTTATGAAGAATGATAAGATAGACAACACCGATTACAGTACCAAGAGTAACACCTGCGGCTGCACCTGCTGCGGCATAAGGATAAATTGCACTTAATGCTTCGCTTTCGTTTGTAACAGTTCTGCCGAAAACTGTAAGCCCCTGTTCAAATCGTGAATAACCGTAAGTAATTACACCTTTTGCACAGATAAGACCGAAAATGAGTTTGCCTGCTGCTTCAAAAACCTCAGAAACGGCAGTAGGTGTCATATTTGAAAGACCGTTATAGTAACCGCGATAGCTTGACATTATACAGCAGAAGAATATTGACGGAGTTATAACGAAAACTGCAGGAAGAACATCCATATTCTTTGCTGACATAGCATAAGGGAATGCAAGAATGAACATTGCGATTGTGCCGATTATGCCCACTATCAGGAAAAGACGCTGTGCGACCTTACGGATAATCTTTACATCACGATAATTCCCCATAGCCATAGCCTTTGAAACCATATTTGAAATGGCAACAGGAAGCCCGGCCATCGAAACTGTATAAATAGGAACATAAAGATTATATGCTGAGTCAAAATAGCCTCTACCCACAGTACCAATCATATTGGAAAGAGGAATTTTATAAATTACGCCAATCACCTTAACGATAAGTGACGCAAGGCTTAAGATTAACGCACCGTTAAGAAGCGTCTGATTGGTTCTTTTTTTGTCTGCCAAATTTATCACACCTTTTACTGTCCTAAAAATTCACGGAGTAATGAGTTTTTCGGAACTGTATTTTCATTTATATCATTAAACTGTTCAAGTGCTTTTTTGAGTTTTTGGATTTCCGACTTGAATTCATCGGAAACTTCGCTGTCGCAAAGAAGCGGTAAAGCCTGATGCTTTATTACGCAAGATTCATAAAGGTGAATTGTATCTGCCTTTATATCCGCATTGTCACGGAATGGGAAAAGGTATTTATCCTCACCTGCTGTGACATTTTTCCAGAGTTTGCAGGTGTTATCCACGCTACTTGCACGGTATTTATAGTCACGAATCATTCTGCGTAAGAAACGGAGATTGCGTTTATTTAAAAGCACATTTCCGTTTTCGTCATAAATTCTTGTTGACACATTGATATATACCTTTAAAAGTTTACCGTGAACCTTTTCTGTAATAACAGGGTTAAGTGCATGAAGTCCCTCAATAATTACAACATCTTCGTCGCCTAAAGTGATTTCGTTATATTCAGTATCACTTCGTTTGCCTTTAGTGAAATCAAAAACGGGAGTTTTAACTGTTTCACCACGGATTAGTGCATTCAAATCATTTTCAAGCTGAACTAAATCAAGAGCGTCAACAGTTTCATAATCCTGTGTGCCGTCAGGAAGATAAGGAATATCCTCACGGTCAAGATAGAAATCATCAAGGCTTAAAACATAAGTTTTTACACCTTTTTTGGAGAGTCCTTCCTTGAGTTTTCGTGCAGTTGTGGTTTTTCCTGCTGACGAAGGACCTGCGAGCATTACGATTTCTCTGCCGTCTTCTGTAACAATTCTTTCAACAATGGAATTAATGATTTTTTCGTATCTTTCTTCACATTCATTGATAAATTCCACAGGGTCAAATACTGCTCTGTCATTGATGTATTCAAGTTTATTTTTTAAATTAGCCATTTATAATACCTCACAAAATTATTCTATTATTTGTATGTATCATAAAACTGTGTTATTCTTTTCTTTCGTTCAATAAGCTCATTAAAACCGGAAATATATTCAAAAGGATATTTGAAATTGAAAATTCGCTCGATTTCGTCACCCTTTGGTGCTTTGAGTTTGGTAACTGCACCACCGCCACAAGACAGAATTGTATGACATTCTTCCATCATAAAGATGTTATAAATACATTCTGTATTATCCTTTGCCCAGCCAACATTTTCAAGTGCACCTGCTGACTTTGACTGACGGTACATATAGTATGGGTGATACTTTTCGTACAATTTATCGTAAGTATATTTTAGCATTTCGGACGCTGTATTTGCATTCTCCACAGCAAGTTTAGGATTGTTTTGTCCGATTGTTGATGAACGCTTGACCGAGAGAGTATGGACTGTGATATTTTCAGGGTCAAGGGAAAATGCAGTATCAAGTGAATGACGAAAACCCTCAACCGTGTCAGTGGGAAGTCCCGCAATTAAGTCCATATTGATGTTATCGAATCCCAGCCTACGAGCCATATTGAAGATGTTTATTGTATCTTCTGCAGTATGTCGTCTGCCCACAGCCTGTAAAACCGAATCATTAAAGGTCTGGGGATTGATGCTTATTCTGTCAACAGGACTGTTTTTAAGAACATAGAGTTTTTCTTCTGTTATGGTATCAGGACGACCTGACTCAACCGTAAATTCACGACAACATTTCAAATCAAAATTGTTTTTAATTGTATTTATCACGATTTCAAGTTGTTCTGCTGAAAGAGTTGTGGGAGTACCGCCACCTATATAAATACTTTCAAGCCGGACACCTGTATTTTTTGCAATTTCGCCTGTAAGTTTCAGTTCTTCTGACAAAAGTTCTACATATTGTGGCAAAAGATTTTTTGCCTTATCATTCTCAACTGAATGTGAAACGAATGAACAGTAACTGCATCTTGATGGACAGAAAGGAATTGAAACATAAAGGCTGAAGGAATCGGGTTTACTTGTACCGATAATTCTTTCTTCCCAATCGGCAACTTCCCTTGCAAGGCGGAATTTTTCATAAGAAACAAGTAAATCGTTCTTGAAATATTCTTCCGTTTTCTCGCGTCCCATTTGTTTTTCAGTATTTATAAGGAGTTTAGATGGGCGAACACCCGTAAGCACTCCCCATTTGGGATAAAAGCGAGTATATTCACCCATAAGGGAATACACCATTCTGCCCATCTGCATTTCGTTGTCATCACAAAGAGGAGCAGTAAGAGTTTTATTGAAACCATCAAAATTTATTATGACCTTAATTTCGTCTGTTACAGATGTGTAAATGTTAAAATCGTCACATTCTTCGTACACAACCTGAATTTTAACATCAGGCATAAAAATCCGAAGGAGTTTTTCCATTTCATAATGGAATTTATGATTTATTACAAGTAATTTTATCATTTTCTTCTGAAACGAGTTCTCATATAACGGTTATTCTGGCGCTCAAAATCAAGAGTAGTATCACCCTCGTGACCGGGATAAACCTTGTAATCGCCCTCTAATTCGCCGATTTTTGCAAGTGAACGAAGCTCCTGACGACCATTACCGCCGTAAAGGTCAGTTCTGCCTGCTGTAAGACGGAAAAGTGTGTCACCTGAAAACATAACTTTGTCTTCTGTAAAGAGATAGCAAACTCCACCCTTTGAATGTCCCGGTGTATGAAGAACTGTGATTTTTGTGTTACCGAGCATAATTTCAGTTCCGTCTTCTGTCACAATATCTGCATTAATTTCAGGGAATTCGTAACCTGCACAGTTTATTGCAAACTCGTTTTTATCCACATCATGAAGCATTTCTTCGTCTTCTGTATGAATAACGACCTTTGCTCCTGTGTTATCCTGCACCATTTTTGCACCACACATATGGTCAAAATGTCCGTGAGTAAGAAGAATATATTTTACATTCTTACCGTTTAACTTTTCCATTAAGCTTTCTTCAGGAAGTGACGGGTCAACAACTGCTGTATCACCGGTTTCATTATCTGTCACAATATATGTGTTTGTTGTAAAACCACTATCCATTACTGCTAAATGCTTTTCTACTGTTATCATATCTTTTTACTTCCTTCTCCAGTTTATCTTTTTCTCCATATTTCTGAATCGTAAAGGATTGTAACCGGGCCGTCGTTGAGAAGTTCAACTTTCATATCGGCACCGAAAACACCTTTTTTAACACTTTTTACACCATTTTCTGTAAGCTTGTCGCAGAAATATTCATACAACTCATTGGCTTTGTCAGGATGAGCAGAATGACCGAATGACGGTCTGTTACCCTTTTTCAAATCAGCACAGAGAGTGAACTGTGAAACTGCAAGAATTTCGCCATCTACATTCTGTATATCAAGGTTCATTTTGCCATCTTCATCCTCGAAAATACGGAGAGTTGATGTCTTTCTTGCCAAAACCTCTGCATCAGCCTCGTTATCATCATCCATAACACCAAGGAGAATAAGATAACCTTTTCCGATTTTTGAAATGAGTTCACCGTCCACGGCTACGCTCGCCTTTGATACTCTTTGAATTACTGCTTTCATAAATTATTTCCTTTATCGTTCTACACTTAAAATTCCGTCAACCTTTTCGATTCGCTGAATTAAGTTTTTAAGGTGGTCAATACCGCTGACATTAACGGTAAGTTCAATAATTGTTCTTCCGTCCTTCATATCGTGGGTACTGATGCTTGTAATGTTAACTCGCATATTTGCAACCTGCATTGCAACCTCTGCCATAAGTCCAACACGGGAAAGACAAGTAAGCTGAAGCGTTGCCTTGTATTCTTCCTTGACATTACTGTTCCAATATGCATTTACCCAGCGAGCAGGCTCGGCACAGTTGATAATATCCTTTGGCACATTTGTACAATCACGCTTATGAATTGAAACACCGTGACCTCTTGTTATAAAGCCGATAATGTTGTCACCCGGTAACGGATTACAGCATTGTGAGAACTTGATAAGACAGTTGTCGATACCCTCAACAGTAACACCGTCTTTGTTTTTCTTTGAGTTATCCTTAACGGTAACAACCTTGATTTCCTGACGGCTCTTGTCGTAGTTTTTCTGATATTCTTCCTTGATATAAGGCATCATTCGGTTAACGGAAAGTCCGCCATAGCCGATTGCCGCATAGAAATCGTCAACATTATCCATTCGCTGACGCTCACTGAGTTTCTTAATAAACTTCTGATATTCCTCGTCGGTAAGACGGATATAATTTCGTCTGAATTCGCGTTCGATTTCCGCTTTACCCTCAATGATATTTTCTTCTCGTTTTTCCTTTTTAAACCAAGAACGGATTTTGCTCTTTGCCTGACTTGTCTTTACAATATTGAGCCAGTCACGGCTTGGGCCTTTACCCTGTTGAGATGATGTAAGAATTTCAACGATTTCACCTGTTTTGATTACATAATCAATAGGCACAATTCGTCCGTCAACCTTGGCACCTGTCATCTTGTTACCAACGGCAGAGTGAATAGCATAAGCAAAGTCGATTACTGTTGAGCCAACAGGCACATTAATCACATCACCCTTTGGTGTATATACAAATACTTCGTCGGTAATAAGGTCAGTTTTGATTGTGGAAACAAGTTCTCTTGCGTCCCCTGCTTCTTGCTGTGTTTCAAGCATTTCGCGAATCCATTGAAGACGCTGGTCAAAGCTCTGTTTTCCGCCTGAAACACCAAGTTTGTATTTCCAATGGGCTGCGATACCGAATTCAGCAGTACGGTGCATTTCCCAAGTTCTTATCTGCACTTCAAAAGGTGTTCCCTCTTTACCGATAACGGTTGTGTGAAGTGACTGATACATATTTGGTTTTGGTGTTGAAATATAGTCCTTAAATCTGCCCGGAAGCGGATTATACATATCGTGAATAATACCAAGGCAGTTGTAACAGTCGATTACGCTGTCAACGATAATACGAACAGCATAAATGTCATAAATTTCGTCAAACTGTTTTCCCTGCATATACATTTTACGGTAAATACCGTGAACGGACTTGATTCGTCCGCTGATTTGTGCTTTCGGCACAGTTTCGTGAACTCGGTCACCGATTTTCTGCTTTATACTTTCAAGGAAATCATTTCCCGAAGCATTTGATTTTTTCAGACTTTCCTCAATACCCTCATAAGCCACAGGGTCAAGGAAACGGATTGCCCTGTCCTCAAGTTCTTCCTTTACGGAACGGATACCAAGACGGTGAGAAATAGGTGCAAAAATTTCAAGTGTTTCAAGTGCTTTATCGCGTTGTTTCTGTGGTGCCATAAACTGTAATGTTCTCATATTATGCACACGGTCAGCAAGTTTTACGATAATAACACGAATATCCTTTGACATTGCAAGAAGCATTTTACGGATATTTTCCGCCTGTGCTTCTTCCTTTGCTTCACTTGAATTAATCTGTACCTGACCAAGTTTTGTAACACCGTCAACTAAAACTGCTACTTCTTCACCAAAATCTTCTATAAGCTGTTCGATTGTATAAGGAGTATCCTCAACAACATCATGAAGAAGTGCCGCCACAAGTGATTGCCAGTCCATACCCAAGTCAACGAGTATACCACAAACTGCAATAGGATGAATAATATATGGCTCGCCCGATTTACGCTTCTGGTCACCGTGATATTCGTTTGCAATTCTGAAAGCCTTATCAATAACCTTGATTTCATCTTCACTATGGAACGACTTTATCTTATTTCGTAAATTTTCAAAAAGTTCGTTTACATCCACATTCACATTAACAACCTCTGCCATTATTATTCACCACCTTTCATTTTGTTCAATTCATTAAGTATCTTTGATTGTGACAAGTCGGCTTTTTTGCCGTCACCGTCAAAGACAATCTGTTCATTTTCGTAATAAATAAGCTTTAATTCGCGAAGCACATCAAGGGAGATGAGCATTGTGCAATATCGCTCAACAGGACATTTTGCTCTGTAAGTAAGCGTTTCCACATCATAAGGCCATTTTTTGTACTGCTTTAAAAGACCGTAAACACCAAGTAAGAATTCCCTTGTGGGCATTAAAAATCTTGCCTCGTGAGAATTAAGTGCTTCACCGCGTTTATATTTTTCATAAAGTGCACGGGATTTAAAGAAAGTTTCATCATCCACACCTGAAAAACGGATTTCACGAAGATGTACGGATGCTTTCACTTCACCCCTGAACTCATTTTTTTCAATTCGCACAGCAAGGTCAACTGTATCACCCTCGCTGAACGGAAATTCAAGAATTGTTGTTGAAAATTTCATTGCCACAAACTGAGTATTCCCTTTTGTGAATGAAAGTCGCAAATGCTTACCCTCACCAACAGGCTTGATTGAGTCAAGTCGCACACCGAAAATACCGAAAACAGGCTGTGGATTACCTGCACCATATGGTTCAAGGTTTTCAAGAGATTCCACCAACGCAGTATCAATATATGCAGGATTGAGTTTGCAGTCAAGTAGCAATTCAGGTACTGCATCGGGAAGAGAATTTGCGTAATTATTTACACGATTAAAAAATTCGCCAACATTTTCTCGTTTTATTCCAAGTCCTGCAGCCAAAGTATGGCCACCAAAATGAGTAAGCAAATCTTCACCCGATTTGATTGCGTCATAAACAGAAAAAGCGCCGATGCTTCGTGCTGAACCTGTACCCTCGTCACCGTCAAAGGTGATTACGATAGTTGGTTTTCCGTATTTTTCTGTAATTCTTGCAGCCACAATTCCGATTACACCGTGATGCCAGCCCTCGCCACACACAACAAGCACGCGGGAATATTTAAGTCTGTCATTACTTTCAATATGTTTAACAGCAGACTCCATAATCTCTGCTTCAAGCATATGACGCTGACGGTTACACATATCAACCTGTTCGCCGATATCCAATGCTTTAAGAAGGTCATCACAAAGTAGAAGTTTAAGTGCAGTTGTAGCAGATTCAATTCGACCTGCTGCGTTAATTCGTGGTGCTAATGAATATGTTACACCAACTGCATTCAGTTGTCTTTCGCTGACCCCTGCAATCTGACGGAGTGCATTTATGCCGTTACAAGGGTTCGAATTAATTTTTGCAACACCATATTTTACGATTGCTCGGTTTTCGTCCTTTAAGTCAACCACATCGGCAATAGTGCCAACTGCGATAATATCAGCATATCTGTTTAAAATCTCCCCATAGTCGCCTTTTTCCAAGGCACAGACAACCTTAAAGGCAACACCGACACCTGCCCAATCCTTGAAATGAAGATTACAATCCTCACGGTGCGGGTCAATGACAGCAACTGCATCGGGTAAAACTGCACCAACCTGATGGTGGTCAGTTACAACAGTATCAATACCAAGACTGTTACCGTATGCGATTTCTTCTACGGCTGAAATACCGTTATCAACGGTCACAATAAGTTTTACACCCTGCTCACTCAAGTATGTTACGGCATTTTTGTTCATACCGTAACCCTCGCTGACTCTGTCGGGGATATAGTACATTACATCAGCACCGCGTGAAGAAAGATATGAATACATAAGTGCTGTTGCAGTAACACCGTCCGCATCATAGTCACCGAAAACGCAAATTTTCTCTTTGTTTTCAATGGCAGTTTCAATTCTTAAAACTGCTTCTTCCATATCAGTAATAAGATATGGGTCGCAAAAACTGAAATCACTATCAAAAAATTCCTCAACATCCTCATATTCCGTAATTCCGCGGGATACTAATATAAGGGCAGTAAAAGGGTCAAGACTATGATTTTCCGCAACCTGTGCCGCCACTTCTTTATCAATATGTGCAGTAAGCCATTTTTTTCTGCTCATGAGTCTTGCCCCCTTTCAAAATCAAAATTTATCGCATTATACTAATTTATCATTATATCATTTATTCCTTGATATTTCAAGGTTTTTAAAGGAAAAACTGATGCGGTGTAATTTATGTATATAAATTGGAGGTTGTCGATGTGAATGCAGAATGCAAAATGCAAAGTGCAAAATGTCGGAACTGCGTTGCGATTATAAAGGATAGGTCATTCTGAGGAGTGAAACGACGAAGAATCTCTGTTGGATGATATGTCACTTCGGTAGAGATTCTTCGCTTCGCTCAGAATGACAAACTAATTTGGTTAAAATGTAGGGGCAGGTCTCTGTGCCTGCCCGAGATTTTACTGTGAACTTACGGGCGAGCACGGAGACTCGCCCCTACAAGATAATTTAATTGGTTGCTTTGTAGGGACGCTTCACGGTGCGGGTGTCCGGTGGACACCTCTGCGAAGCAGAAGCACCGACCGAGCCGGCAGGCGAGACTATCGTCCGAATGAGGTTTCAGCACACTTTGGAACGGGTCATTCGTGAATGACCCCTACAAGGTTTCCATTCCTATTTTAATTTCATATCATCCCGACAAACTATAATTTGTATTTTTATCTGTCAGGGTTTAAACCTGTCATTTCACCAACTAAAAGGTTGAAAATCTGCATAGACTATGATAAAATAATTATTTAGAGGAATTTGAGGTATTCTTATGACAAAAAACGATATCAGGAACCAGAAAAGCATTGAATTTCACGAGAAAAACGGTGTTAAAATTCCTTATCACCAGAGTGTTATCATCGAAGAAAATGTCACTATCGGTAGTGGTACAGAAATTCTCCCTAACACTATGATTTTTTCAGGTGTTACCATTGGTGAAAACTGTGTAATCGGCCCTAATACTCTCATTAAAGAAAGCACTATCGGAAACGGTGTTAAACTCAATTCCGTTCAATGTTATCAATCAAAGGTGCTTGATAATGCTGATATTGGTCCATTCGTTCATATAAGGCCAAATTCAGTTATCGGTGAAAAGGTGCATTTAGGCAACTTTGTTGAGGTTAAAAACTCCAATATTGACGAAAGTACAAAGGTTTCTCATCTCACTTATGTAGGGGACGCCGATGTTGGTAAAAGAGTCAATTTCGGTTGCGGTACTGTTACGGTTAACTATGACGGTAAAAACAAACACAGAACAACTATCGGTGACGATTGCTTTTTAGGTTGTAACACAAATCTTGTTGCTCCCGTTGCACTCTGCGACGGTGCCTATACGGCTGCGGGTTCAACAATTACAGAAGATATCCCTGCCGATTCCCTTGGTATTGCAAGAGCAAGACAAGTAAATATCGAGGGTTGGCGAGAAAAAAATAAAGACAGATTTAAAAAATAAAGGAAAACAAAAATGTTTAACAGATTTAAAAAACAGACAAATACAGGTGCTACGGGTACACACGAGTTTCTTATTGTTGGACTTGGTAATCCCGGCAACAAATACACTATTACACGACACAATACGGGATTTTTGTGCCTTGATATGCTATCCGAAAAACTCGGTTTCAGAATTGACAGGCTTAAATATAAATCTCTTATGGCTGATGTGAACATAAACGGTCACCGTTGCATTGTTATGAAACCGCAGACATTTATGAACAACAGCGGTGAGGCAATAAGAGAATGTGCATCATTTTATAAAATTCCGCCTGAAAAGGTTATTGTGATTTATGACGATATTTCTCTTGATGTCGGTAAACTGCGTATTCGCAGAAAGGGTACTGACGGTGGTCACAACGGAATAAAGAGTATTATATATCACTTGAATTCTGACCAATTCCCGAGAATCAAGGTTGGTTGCGGTAAAAAGCCACATCCTGACTATGACCTTATTGATTGGGTAATTTCGGAGTATAAAAAAGATGAGCTGAAAGCACTTGAACCTGCACTTGAAAACGCGTGTAAGGCACTTGAGCTTATGCTTGATAACAACACAGAAAAGGCAATGAACTTATATAACAGTTAATTACAGGGGTAATTAATATGTCAGCATTTACCGAAACAATTAAAAATTCAGCAGAATACAAGGGCGTTGAAAACAGTATTAAAAAAGGTTTTCTGCCACAGGGTGTTTTAGGGTTAATTCCCGTTATGAAAGCACACATAATTTCTGCGTTAACGGGGGGTCTTGAAAAAAAGGCCCTTGTGGTCGTGCCTGACGATGCTACTGCTGTGCGACTTTGTGAGGATTTGAATACATTTGGTGTTTCAGCACTCCACTATCCTGCTCGTAATCTTTCATTTTACACAACTGATTCACAAAGCTATGAATATGAACAAAAGCGAATCAAGGTACTTCGTCGAATGCTTGATAATCGTTGTGACATTGTTGTGGCAAGTGCAGAATCGGCTGTTTCATATACTGTTCCACCTGAAATTTTAAGACAGAAAAGTGTCCTTCTTAAAAAAGACGAGGACACCACACTTGAAAATATTATTCTTTCCCTTAACTGTGCAGGATACACACGAGTTGACGCTGTTGAGGGTGTTGGTCAGTTCTCTGTCCGTGGTGGTATTGTGGACTTTTTCTCACCTGACGACGAAGAACCTGTTCGAATTGAATTATGGGGTGACACAGTTGATACTATGTGTCATTTTGATGTTTCAACACAAAGACGAACAGTTAATATTGATGAAATTTTAATTGCTCCGTCAAAGGAAATCATAATTGACGATAACAATGAGCTCATTGAAAAAATCGAGAAATTATCATCTTCAATCCGTGGTAAAAAGACGGACATTATCCGTGAAAAACTATATGCAGACATTGACAGACTTAAAGGCGGTCTGTCCGTTGGCTCTGCTGACAAATACTTACCGCTTATTTATTCCCCTGCTACAATTTTTGACTATGCAAAGGATTATCTTCTTTTTGCGGTTGAAACAGCCGGAATCAAGGAAAAGGTGTCTTCTTCACAAAAGCTTTTACTTGAAGATATCAAGGCTTGTGTTGATGATGGCACACTCTGTAAAGGGCTTGATAAATTCTGCCTTACATTTAATGAACTCGTTGAAAAATATCAGGAATTCGGTGCAACATATATTGATAATTTTGCAAGAGGCAGTTTTGATACTCCTGTAAAAAGTCTTACCACATTCAGCGGTAATACCCTGCCCGTTTGGAACGGAAAACTTGACATTCTTATGGAAGACATAAAGCCTGTCAACACTAATGACAGCACAGTTGTGGTGTTTGCAGGAACTGAAAAAAGTGCAAAAAATCTTGCACAATCTTTAGAAGACGAAAACTTTGTTTCGGTTTATTTCTCCCAAATTCCCGCAAAATTCCCGAAAGGTGCAATCTGTGTTCTTGCAGGTTCACTTTCTTCAGGTTTTTCATACAGAAATGAAAAACTGTATGTTTTCACTTATTCAAAAATTTATCAATCCACTTCTCGCAAGAGAAAAACAGGCTTTAAGGCAAGGGATACTATTCACTCTCTTGATGAAATCAAAAAGGGAGATTATATCGTTCACGCAGTTCACGGTATCGGTATTTTTGACGGTGTTACACAGCTTGAAGCCAACAAAATCATAAAAGATTATATCAAAATCAAGTATGCAAAAAGTGATGTGCTTTATGTTCCCGTTACTCAACTTGATTTGGTATCGAAATATATAGGCCCACATGAGGACGACGGAAAGGCACTTAAACTTAACCGTCTTGGCGGTGGTGAATGGGAAAAGACAAGAAATAAAGTTCGTACAGCCGTTAAGGATATGGCTGACCAGCTCATAAAACTTTATTCACAACGACTACACAGCGAGGGTTATGCTTTCTCCCCTGACATTGATATGCAACGGGACTTTGAACGACGATTCGAATTTGAAGAAACAGGCGACCAGTTACGAAGTATCGATGAAATCAAGAGTGATATGGAAAAACCATATCCAATGGACAGACTTCTCTGCGGTGATGTTGGTTTCGGAAAGACAGAAGTGGCTTTGCGTGCGGTTTTCAAGTGTATTGCAGACGGAAAACAATGTGCAATCCTTGTACCGACTACAATTCTTGCATTACAGCATTACCAGACAATTCTCAAACGATTTGACGGTTTCCCCATTGAAGCGGAAATGTTATCTCGTTTCCGTACTCCAACACAACGAGAAAAAATCATAAAACGAGTGAATGCAGGCTTTGTGGATATTATCGTCGGAACACATTCACTTATTTCAAAGAAAGTAAAATTCAAGGATTTAGGTCTTTTAATCGTTGACGAAGAACAGCGTTTCGGTGTTGCACAAAAAGAGAAACTGAAAGAATTATTCCCTGGTGTTGATGTTCTGACTCTTTCTGCTACACCAATTCCGCGAACACTCAATATGGCGATGTCGGGAATTCGTGATATGTCGGTTATTGAAGAAGCACCGTCCGACCGTTCACCTGTTCAGACTTATGTTGTGGAACACAATATGCCACTTCTTTGTGAGGCTATGGAAAAAGAGCTTCGTCGTGGCGGTCAGGTGTATTTTTTACACAACAGAGTTGAAACCATTGACGGTGTTGCAAATCAGATTCAGGAACAACTTCCCAATGCAAGAATAGCGGTTGCTCACGGTAAAATGAACGAGGAGCAGTTAAGTGACATATGGCAATCACTTCTTAACGGTGAAATCGACATTCTTGTCTGCACAACCATTATTGAAACAGGTGTTGACGTGCCCAATGCCAACACTCTGATTATTGAAGATGCGGATAAATTGGGACTTGCTCAGCTTCATCAGTTGCGTGGCCGAGTTGGTCGAAGTGCAAGACGAGCAAGTGCATATCTTACTTATAAACGGGACAAAAATCTTTCTGAAATTGCATATAAACGATTACAGGCAATCCGTGAATACACGGAATTCGGTTCAGGCTTTAAAATTGCTATGCGTGACCTTGAAATCCGCGGTGCAGGTAACCTGCTCGGTGCACAACAGCACGGTCATCTTGCTGCAGTTGGCTATGATATGTATATGAAACTTTTGGGTGAGGCAATAAGTCAGCAAAAGGGCGAAAATCCAAAAGAAAAGGAATGTCTTATCGACCTTCAAATCAATGCACATATTCCTGAAAAGTACATTTCTGCACTTCAGCAACGACTTTCAATTTACCGAAGAATTGCTGATATCCGTTCATTTCAGGATGCAGAGGATGTCCGTGATGAACTTCGTGACCGTTACGGTGATATACCACCGTCAGTTGAGGGACTTATTGAGGTTTCTCTTTGCAGAAACACCGCTGCTTCCCTTGGTATTTATGAAATAGGTCAGCGTGGTGACACTCTTTACCTTTACTGTGAAGAAATCAACACATCATTGGTGCTTGATATTTCTTCTGTACTTCGTGGTCGTGTGGGACTTACAAAGACAGGTAAAAAGAGCATAAATATCAAAAAGAGAGATGGTCAGGATTCTCTTGATACACTCAAAGAAATCTTTACAGCAGTTGAAAATACGAGGATAAACAAATGATTGGAACAATAGTTAATACTGCCACAATTCTTACGGGAAGTATTATCGGCAGTCTGCTCAAAAAAGGAATTAAAGAAAAATACACAAATTGCCTTATGAATGCAATGGGACTTGCGGCGGCAGGAATCGGCATAAATTCCGTTGTACAGAATATGCCAAACAGCAAATATCCTGTTTTGTTTATTGTAAGTCTTGCTTTGGGTTCACTACTTGGCAATATGATTGATTTGGACAAGCGTTTTAACGCTCTTACAGAGAAAAAGGGCAAAAGTGAACTTGGGAAAGGTCTTTCCACCGCAATACTCCTTTTCTGTATCGGTAGTTTGTCAATTTTAGGGCCTATAAATTCTGCCCTTAACAACGACCATACATATCTTTTTACAAATGCTACACTTGACTTTGTGACAAGTATGGTTTTAGCATCAACCTACGGAATAGGAATTGCCCTTGCTGCTCCCGTGCTTTTCTGTTGGCAAGGCAGTATTTATTTACTCGCAACCTTTTTAGGTGAATTTATGAGTCCTGAATTAATGTGTGAAATCAGTGTTGTAGGTGGTTTCTTAATCGCATCATCAGGTCTTGCAATTCTTAACATAAAAAATTTAAAGACACTTAATATGTTACCTGCACTCATTATTCCGCCATTGTGGTTTGTTATAATGTGGCTTGTTTCGTTCATAAAGTGAAAGGAGAGTTAATTTATGGTATGGTTTGGTGCAATCGCAATAGGTCTTGTCATCGGTTTTATTGACATTGTCCTTTTAGCAGACAACAAAAAAGTCGGCACAGTTATCACAGTTCTTGTCCGTGATACATTGTTGTCTGTTCTGTCAGGTATGGTACTTGCAGACAAAATTCTCGGCGTGAAGAACATTTTTGACATTTCTTCAATGCGAATTTCTTACACTTGGAAATTTTTAGGACTTGTTGTTGCTGTCGGTGTTGTATTTATTATTCTTTCAGGCTTTATAAAACGCGTATTCAAATTTGAGTTCTGCGAAATAAAGAAGAAAAAGGGTGCTTTTGCATTAAAGATTGTTTCAGCAGTTCTTTTCGCACTCGGTGTTGCAGCATACACAGGCACACTCTGGGGTAAAGAGGCATTCGGTGATTTGGCTCCTGACCAGATTCTTATTAACCTTAACTCACCTACCGAGGGTACTGATGTTGGTGTTTATATTTCCCTTTTCACAGGCCCTGTCCTTATGACGGTACTGCTGACGGTTATTTTCTGTACAGTTGTTTTCCCGAAATACAGACTCGCATACGAAAAAGGTGATGACAGAGCTGTTTTTCTTCCTGAAATCGCAATCAGAATAATCTCATTTATTCTTGCACTTGCCATATTTGTCGGTGGTTGTGCATTCGGTATTGAACGCTTCCAGCTTACAACTCTTTTTGATGCATATTTAGATGCTTCAACATATATTGAGGATAATTTTGCTGACCCTGAAACTGTAAAGCTTACTTTCCCTGAAGAAAAGCGTAATCTTATTTTCATCTACCTTGAATCAATGGAAAACACCTTCTTCTCAAAGGACCTTGGCGGATATTGGGAAGAAAACTATATGCCTGATTTGGCTGAGCTTTCAAAAGAGGGTATCAGTTTTTCTCATAGAGAAGAAGGGCTTTTTGGCGGTGCTTTCAAAACATCAGGTAGTGGCTGGTCAGTTGCCGCTATGGTAAATATGAACACAGGTCTTCCTATGAAAGTGCCTGTTGACGGAAACTCTTACGGTCAACCCGGCAACTTCCTGCCCGGTGCTACCTGTTTAGGTGATATCCTTAAAGAACAGGGATATGAACAGTCAGTTATGTTCGGTGCTGACGCTGCATTCGGCGGACTTGATTTCTTCTTCCAGTCACACGGTGACTTTAACATCTTTGACCACAAAGGCGTTATTGAAAAAGGCTGGTTGCCTGAATACTACGATGTTTGGTGGGGTTACGAGGACGACAAACTTTATGAATTCGCTAAACGCGAACTTACACGACTTGGTGATACAGGTAAGCCTTTCCACTTTGTTATGGAAACTGCTGACACTCACGCTCCTGACGGATATTTAAGTGAAAACGCAGAAAAGAAATATGATTCACAGTATGCAAACTGCATTTATTACAGCCAGTCAGAGGCAGTTAAGTTTGTCCGTTGGATTCAGGAACAAGACTTCTATGACAATACTACTGTTATAATTGTTGGTGACCATTTGAGTATGGCAAACGCTTTCTTTGAGGATGTACAGGGTTACCGTCGTACAATTTATAACCTTTTCCTCAACGTTCCCGAAAATCTTCAGAACATTCCGAAAGAATACACATATAACAGAAAATGGGCTCCGTTTGATATGTTCCCTACAACACTCGCTTGTATGGGTGTTGAAATTGAGGGCGAACGCCTTGGAATCGGCACAAATATGTTCTCGGGTGAAAAAACACTTGTTGAAACAGACGGTCTTGATAAGGTAAACGAAGAATTGGCAAACCGCAGTAATTTCTATAATAACAACATTCTTGTTGATTGGGAAGCAGTTGGGAAGGAACAATAAAAAGGTGTGAAATAATGACGAAGAAAAAAGGGAACAGGAAAATGGGATTGAAAATTTTGTGCATAATCTTTTGTGCAATTATTGTGTTTGCTGTTGCAAGTACAATCGCAAACAAACAGAATGTGAAGAAATTGACTGAACACATCGCTACATTGGACAAGGTAACTGTTGAGGAAAGACTTCCTGTTGAAAAGGACAGTGAAGGTTTTTACACAATAACAACTGACCGTGACCTTAAAGTCCTTCAGCTTACTGATGTTCATATCGGTGGCGGATGGACAACAAAAAAGATGGATATAAGGGCTATTAACGCAGTTGCATCAATGGTAATAGCAGAAAAGCCTGACATTGTTATTGCAACAGGCGATATCAGTTATCCTATACCTGTTCAGGCTGCAACATTCAATAATCAGTATGCTTCAACTGTTTTTGCTACTCTTATGGAACATCTCGGTGTTTATTGGACAGTTACATTCGGTAATCACGATGCCGAAATGTACTCGATTTACAATCGTGAAGAAATGGCAGATTTTTATGCAGATGAAAAATGGAAAAACTGTCTTTTCCTTAAAGGTGACAAAAATGTTGACGGATTCGGCAACAGCGTAATCAAGGTTAAAAACAGTAACGGTGTTATGACTCAGGCACTTATCACAATGGACTCAAATGATTATCCTAAGGACACCTTGCTCGGAGGACTTATCGCAGGTCCTGCAGGTCATTACGATAACATTCACGAGAATCAGATTGAGTGGTATAAAAACACCTGCGAAAACCTTAATGCGGAGAATAAGGCTTTTATCGAAAAGACCTTTGAGGGTGATGAAAAATCACAGTTACTCCGGAAGTTCTCTCTTGTGAAATCACTTTTATTTATGCACATTCCTCCCGTTGAATACAAATTGGCTTGGGACGAATTCAAATCAAACGGATACAAGGATACTGAAAATGTAAAATATCATTACGGCACATTGGGTGAAGATGTCTGCCACCCTGCTGATGACGACTTATTCTTTGAAACTCTGTTAGAAACGAAGAGCACTCAAGGTATGTTTGTCGGTCACGACCACATTAACGGTTTTTCATTGGAATACAAGGGAATCCGTCTTACATACGGTATGAGCATTGACTATATTGCATACGGCTCACTTCATAAAAGAGGTTCACAGCGTGGTTGCACAGTAATCACGGTAACTCCTGACGGAACTTTTGACTGTTACCCTGAAAACTATTATCAGGACAAATACATAAACCCTGACAAAGAAGAAGTTACAATGCAGACATTGAATGAAGAATTTAATTGAAGGTAAATAACAGAAAAAGAGCCTTTAACAAGAAGGCTCTTTTTTGTTGCTGAATTTTATTTTGTAAAGCTAAATTGGAGTTTGTAAGGATAATTCGTAATGCGTAATTCGGAATTCGTAATTAAGGGTCTGCGACGCGATTATAAAGAATAGGTCATTCTGAGGAGTGTAACGACGAAGAATCTCTGTTGGTTTTATTGTACACTTCAAAGGAGATTCTTCGCTTCGCTCAGAATGACAAACCAAATTGGTTACCCCAATAAAATATATTTTAATTTGCATTCATTCAATCTCATCAAGATTTGCGCCTTTTGTTTCTTTAACAACTTTTGCGAACATTATTGCTGCTGTGCCGACTGCTACAATTGAAATTGCAAGGCATACCCACCAAATCTGGAATTTGAGCATACCAACGATTGCAAGGAGGTAACCAACAGCAAGACCGATAATTACCAGAAGACCTTCTGCACCGACAACTGATGCGCGGATATCTGTCGGTACTTTTTCCGTCATCATAACATTCATATAATCTCGGCCAATCCAGTATGAGCCTTGATAAAGTCCTGCGAAGAAGCCAATCAAATAAGGATTCCAACCACAAAGAATTCCTGCTACAAAAAGAGAATATCCAACCATACAAGTAACTGAAAAACCTGTTACGGTAACCTTTCGTCCAAGTTTATCGGCAATAAAACCTGAAAGGAAAGTAATTGTTGCATAGACAACAGGCACCATAAAGAGCGCCTTTGTAATATCACTTGTACTCATACCTACTTCGTGCATTGAGGACTCGAAATAAAGGGCAATCGCAGGCATTGCAGAGTCAAATATAATATGTGAAATGATAAGATTTTTTGTGTCATTGTTTGAAAAAATGTATTTTACACCATTGAAAACACCTGACTGATTGCGTTGTGCTTCCTTCTGTTGCTTTTTGAGTTCTTTTTCAGCCTGTCTTTCGTGGAATGGTCGTGAAAGATATTCTATTCTTTCGTTTATAAACACCTTTGTATCCTTTGCGAGAATTACAACAAGTAAAACAGCGATAAAGCCGATTATAGCAGGTACTAAAAAGATTTCACGCCATTTTGTAGCATCGTCACCCATAAGTGCATCGCGAAGTGCGGGGATAAGAATAACGCCTAAAATACCGAAACTTTTGAGAAAACTGTAAATCTTTGCACGGTGCTTGTCGGGTGCTTCCTCAAGTATATAGATAATCTGAATATCGTGTCCCATAAAGAAACTGATGATTGCAAAGCCCACAAGGAACATTATGTAACTTGATGAAAGGTAAATCACAAAAAGACCTATTGCCATACCAAGTGTGGAAATGGCAAAAAGCGGTTTTCGTCCCCATTTGTCGGCAAGAGCCTTGTAAAATGGTGTGAAAATGCCTAAAACATAAGTAAACACGCCAACACCCGAATGAAGTGCAAGGCCTTCCTGGAATGTGTAATATTTACCCATAAACGGATTATTCACAAAAAATTCCGTTACGAATGATGATTGCACGGTAACAGTAAGATTACTTGTTACTTCGTCAAGGATATTTACGATTGCTATGAGCATAAGCAATACAAAGAAGTATTTACCTGAGTTGCTTCTCCCTTGCATCCTTTTAAGTCGCTTTATTTCTTTTTGTTCACTTTGTGTGATTTTCTCTACAGTTTTCATTATCTATTCCCCTTTCGGTTTATGACTTTATTATAAGGAATAAAAAAGGACCTGTCAATAAACAAGTCCTTCAGTAACCGATAATTAAATTAGGTTGTGATTATCAGCGAGATATTTTTTTGTCAGAACCGTCAAAAAACGCAGGCAATACTTTGTGTATTAACGAGTATTTTGGACGAGTTATGACGGAAAATTAGCCGCTGAGAATTTTGCTTCGCGAAGTTTTCTGTTGGTTTCGCGTTGGTCAACCCAGAATACGATTACCAATTCCATTATCGCACCAAGCATATGCCATGTTGAATGACCGTGGAAATTACCAAGGGCAAAATCAGCAATTTCGTTGTCACCCCAGAGTGCTGTAATAATAGCAGCAACAATCAAAACACCGATTGTAAGAGCCAAAAGTGCTTTTTCATTTCCTGTCATCTTCTTAAAGTTATCTGCGAAAAGATAAGCCATCGGAAGAATTGTGATTATACAACCAACTTCAGCGATTGACATACCGCCTGTTTTACCGTCCATTGGTGCACCGTTACCGCCGAAATAAAGCGGTCTGTCGTGAATTACAAACACTTCATATGTAAGAATGCCAAGCACAAGCACGGTTATTGCCGAAACACCTATTAAGAACATATTACGCTTTTTAAGGCTGTCCTTTGACTGATAGAACTCCATTGCGAAGCTACAAACACCGCACCAGGCAGTAAGTTCGGTAAATGACATATCAACATAACTTGCAAGTAACTTTGTGGTGAGCACTCCCGGTTCAAATGCACCGTAATTTGCTGTATGCATACCAACAGATGTTACAGACATAATGCTGAAAATAATAAGGAACAAATACCAGTACCATTTTTTGTTCTTCTTGATAAGAAGAATGATTATGCCGATAATCGCAGCATATGTATATGCCCAGTTTGTCTGTACTGCAGAATACTGTGCACAGAATTCTGCAAAAGTTGTGTCAATTCCCTCAAAAGGCAGAATATCCTTAAAAGAAAGCCAATCAATGAAATCGAGTTTTAATAATCCCATTTTCCTCTTCTTCTTTCTACGTATAAAAGATGAGCTGTAACAACTCACCTTTCATATCGGTATTTGATTTTATTAATTATCCTTTGAAACCGCCGTTAAGTGTAACAACGAAGTCAACGACTGCAGTTGCCTGTTTAACAGGAACTGTCATACCCAAACCTGAAATTGTCATATTGTTAAGAGTAATATTTACATAATAACTCCATGTACCGTTGATAATTCTGCCGTTGCTGTCAAGAGTAACCTTAAGTCTTGGGTTCTTATATTGAAGCGTACAATCTTCATCAGCAATCTGTGCTGTCATACCAAGTGCTGAAAACTGACCAACAACTGAATCAATATCACCAACAACTGAAATAGCGTGACCAACTGTACCGCTGTACATCTGACCGTTACCCTTATCAACCTGTTCTTTCATAACCATTTCGATTACGATGTTGTTACCACTCTTGTATGCTCTTGCTCCCTGAACATCAGAAACAGTAAGATTCTGATGACCGCCTGTAATACCCTTGATATTCATTGAGTTGTTGCTGAGCGCCTTTGCCATAATGCCCTCTGCAAAGCTGAGCAAAGCACCGGGGATACCGGGAGCATTAAGTGAATCATCACGAAGTTTCATATCCTGATATGAAGTTACTGAATTGTGAGTTCTGCCTGCTGCGTGTCTGTATGTTTCAACAACTTCTGCTGTTGTCCATTTTGTAGGGTCAGCGCTCTGCTGAGTGTTATCCTGCTGGTTGTTGTTCTGCGGAACATCCTGCTGGTTATCCTGTTGCTGATTGTTCTGCATAAAGTCATTAACATCAGGAGTAACACCCTGAACTTCCTTTAATTCAATCTGTCCTGTTTCAATAAGGTAGTTGTAATATGCGAACATCTGGCTACAATATTCACAGTCACAAGTGGGAACTGTGCTCTTATTTTTGTCTGATGAAATTGCAAATGCTATTCCAAAAACTGCTACAAGGAATATTACAACTGCTAACACAATAGCAACAATCTTCTTTGTCTTTTTTGATTTTTTAGGTGAAGCAGGCTGTGCCGGCGGTGTTGGTTCTGTTGGCTGTACAGGCTGCATTGGTTCCATATTATCCATAGTTATATCCTCCCGATTACATATATGAAAATATTTTACTATATTTGTGTTTTTTTGTCAATTAGAAACCGGGTTAATATGTAATGTTCACAAAATTATAACAAATTTGAAAACAAAAAAATTGGAGATTAACGGGAATAAAAATGAAATATTGCTACTCAATATGAAATAATCTTACGATTATGAAGTATTTACTGTCGTAAATATGAAATGAAGCAAATCCTTAATATGCCGAAGGCATACTTCATAGCGTTAGCTATTTCACATCCGCGGGATACTTCACAAATCCGTAAGGATTTACTTCATTAAAAAAACTCCCCGAAGGGAGTTTTTTTAGAATCCGCCACCTGTGGTAATTACATAGTTAATTTCTGTTGTTGCGTTTTCGACAACTACCTTCTCAATCTGAAGTCCTCTTACGGTTACTCCCACAACATAACTCCATGTACCCTTTTCAATAACACCTTTGTCATTGATTTTCACTTTCAACTGTGGATTTATGTATTTAAGTTGAACGAAAGCATCCTTGAAATTAATTGTCCAATTAGGGAAATTATCGGCAACAACTGCGATGTTACCAACGACAGAAATTGCGTGTCCTGTTGTGCCCTTGAATGTATCACCGTAAGCATCGTCTGTCTGTTCAACAGGTGTCATTTCTATAATTGTGTAGTTGCCCTCTTTATATGCCTTTGCACTCTTGATGTCCGACGGAACAAGGTCGTTGTAACCACCTGTAATACCGTCAAATTCAGTTGAATTTGCTTTAAGTGCCGCCTTGATAATAGGTTCAGCAAGACCGATAAGGAATTCCAATGCACCATTATTGAGATTAACATCCATTCCGTTATCCATTGTCATTTTTTGAATTGACTTAACTCCTGTTGAATTGTTGGCAGCCATTTTGTAGTAGTTTACAATTTCAGCTTTAGTCCATTCGGCAGGATTTTTTGGAAGTTCACGCTCAGGTTCTTTTGTTTCTTCCTGATTATTGTCGTCCTGTGTTACATCGCCTGATTCAATATCTGTATCAAGATTTTCGTCTGTAATGCTATCTGTTCCCATATTGGTTGTGTTATCGTCAGAAACAGAATTATCTGTATTTACAAAATCGCCATTATTGTTGACAATCACATTTGAACCTGCATTTTCCACACCCTTCTGGGCAGTTGTTTTACCAATAGATACAACACCAACTGCAAGAGCAACAGCAAGAACGACTGCAAGGAAAGAAGTAAAGCCTGAAGATGCTTTTTCTTTCTTCATCTTTTTGATTTCAGCCTGTTCGGGAGTTAAAGGTGCTTTTGATTTTGCCATAAAAAATACCCCTTTTTTTACAATTTATTTCCCATACATTTTATCCTTTTTTTACTCATTTGTCAATCGAAAACATTGTGTGTATGATTTGTTTGAATAGACAAATTGGAGTTTATCGGGGAAGTGCAAAATGCAAAACGCAAAGTGCAAAATGTAGGAACTGCGTTGCGATTATAACAAAACCAATATGGTTGGAATGTAGGGGCGAGTCTCCGTGCTCGCCCACAAGTGCATATTAAAAGTTCGGGAGGGCACGGAGACCCTCCCCTACAACATATTTTAATTGGTTACTTTGTAGGGACGCTTCACGAAGCGTCCGAATGAGAGTTTCAGCACACTTTGGAACGGTTGCTTCATGAAGCAACCCTACAGGGTTGCATTATCATATTAGTGTAGTTAATAAGTTAACAATTACATGAATTGAATAATGAAATATTGCTACGCAATATGAAATAATCTTACGATTATGAAATATTTACTGTCGTAAATATGAAATGAAGCAAATCCATAAGGATTTACTTCATTAAAAAAACTCCCCGAAGGGAGTTTTTTTAGAATCCGCCACCTGTGACGATTACATATTTCATTATTGCATCTGCTTTATCAACCATAATTCCGCTGATTTCAAGATGCTTGATTGCGATTACAGCATTATAGCTCCAAGTACCCTTTTCAATGATACCTTTATTGTTGATTTTAACCTTTACTGTTGGGTCAGCATAACGGATTTTGATATCTGCTTCCTTATACTTAATATCGAACTGTGGGAACTGTTCAACCGCTGTTGCGATGTTGCCGAGAACATTGATTGCGTGACCAACTGTACCTGACTGTGCATCCCCGTACATACCGTCTATCTGTTCAACCATATAAAGTTCAACAACTGTACAGTTACCCTGCTTATATGCCTTTGCACTCTTTACATCAGATGCTTTGAGATTTTCGAAACCACCTGTAAGACCATTGTATGTCATAGTGTTATTCTTGATAACTGTGCTGATAGCAGGCTTAATCATATTAAGGAAGAAGTTAAGAGCACCGTCACCGTCATTAACAACGAGCTTTGCAAGTTCCATTGTCTGTGATGACTTTACAGTAGGATGAGTTTTGATTGCTGACTGCTTGTAATACTCAACAATCTGTTCCTTTGACCATTTTGCAGGGTCAGTTGGAAGTTCTTCTTTCTTTGTTGTAGGCTCGTCTTCTTTATCGTCAGCCTTATCTGTTGAAGGCTCTTCGCTGTTTTTATCAGTTGACGGTTCTTCATCAGTTGAGGGTTCGTCAGATACATTTTCGTCTGTTGACGGTTCAACATCCACTTCCCCTGAATTTACTGCCTTATCGTCCGTTGTGTTTTCAGTATTCACATCAGTTGTTGGTGTATCGTCTTTATTACCACCACAAGCAACAAAAGCAAACATCATTGATAATACTAAAAGAATTGCTATAATTTTTTTCATTAAAATCAGCCTCCCCCAATATTTTATACAATCATACTACAATAATTCATAAAAAATGTCAACGAACAGAATTAATGAGTTCTGTATAAGATTCCACGAAAACAGAGCCTGCTGTTCTGCTGATAATATTTACTTCTTCATTTTCACCGATAAGTGAATGATATTCATTGTCACGAAGCACATATCCAGCCTGGTCATTACAAAGACCGTAAACCATTACATTAGGAACATCTGCTGTATCTGTCAAGGCATCATAATCCCATGTGTCCCCTGTCCAAGAAGCATCACCTGATTCAGGTCCGCCGAAAATAAGCATTGGGTCAAATTCACCGGGACACATAAAGATACCAACCTTGTTACCAAGTTCCATATATCCGATTTCAGTAATCAATACATACTTAAATCCGTCTTTTACAATTACTGCATTAAGGATATCCTGACGGGCAGCAAGTGTTAAAATTCCGTTATCAACTTTCATGTTAACTTCCTTGTGTGCCACATTAAGAACAGGCTGAAGTTTTATATCGTTGTTGATTTTAATAACCTTGTCAGCAAGTGCATAGCCGTAAGCTGTGATATTTTCAATATCAGTTGCACCTTCTTTGTCTGTAAGTTCTCTTTCCTGTCTTATAGCAAGTTCAGCACCGATTACATAAACAACATTTGCACCTGTTTTTTCCTTGATTGCCTTTTCAATATAATAAGGATAGTCGGCGGTAAGTTCGTCAGGTCCTGCACCCATACCTGTACAATGCATTGAGCCCTGTAAAATCCAAGTTTCCTTTGAGCCGTCATTCGGTACAAAACGGAGTCTGTGCATATTCTCATCAAATGACCAAGGGTCACGAGCATCACGCATATATTCACTTATATCTGTATAACCGTAGTAAAGGTTACCTTTTTTCATATTTTTAACAGCACTTTCAACACAGTCAACTGTTTTCTCAAAAAGGTTATCCATAAACTCTTGATTTTTCATAACCTTAATGCTGTCAAGAACACCGCCCAATGCAGCATTTGTTGTGTTGATGATAAGACCCGGTAAAAGCGGAATATTCATACCGAGAGTATCAATGCAAGAATGCTGATGTAATACGGAAACATTCATACTGATTATATTATAACCGCTGACTGCCTGTGCAACTTTATTACGGATTGTCTGAACATCACCGCGTGAAAGACCAAAGCCGTCAATAACAGCGTGAACAACAATACCGCTTACACCGTCGCTTATTGCGTATACTCTTACTCGCTGGTCGTCGTTGATTTTTGTAGGCACTCTGCCCTCAAAAACTTCAAGTGTACCTGCAAGGAAATATTCACCGTTCATAATATCAAGGTCTTCTAAAAGTGATGCACCTGCATAACCCATATACCATGCTGAATTTTCCTTTGTGTTTTTGTCGAATTTCTTTTCGCCCTCATAAAAATTACTTGCTTCGTAATCTTCTATTTTTTCCCAGTCACCATCATAACCGGGCCAGAAAACATTAAGCACAGTAAGAATTCTGTGAATAAGTACATCAAGACAAAGGTTAAAAGTATTCTCGATATTAGTTGTTTCTATCTTAATACAAGCAGAAGCAGGTACCATAAAAACAGAAAACACCATAACGAGTGAAAGAATAATTGCAAGAAGCTTTTTAGTCATAAAAATTTCCCCTTTTAATTTATAAAGAATATTATACAACTATTTATTACATTCTTCAATAATAAAAATGACAAATATGAGAAAATGTAAAACTTTTACACTTGTTCTATTATGTAAAACTTGTTCCTAATTCCTTGACAACTGTCAAAGTGTATAGTAGAATTTGAATGTTAAAAATGTAGAAAATGGGTGATAATGTACATTCGAAAGATATTTTGTTCATTTTCCAATCATAAAAACGAAAGGCTTAATGAGGATATGAGTAATAAAAACCTTGCAACAGTAAAAGACCTTGTAAATTTTGCTGCCCAAAACTACGGAGAAAGAGATTTTTGTAAATTTTTCCGTGACAGCGAAATCGAAATCAAAAATTTCGCTGAATTCCGTGAAGATTGTTTCGCAGTAAGCCGATATATCAAAACTATTGAAAAAGAAAAGATGCACATTGCATTTATCGGTAAGACAAACTATGAATATATCGCTTGTCTTACAGGTATGATTTGCAGCGGTAATGTTGTTGTGCCATTCGACCCTAACATTTCAGTTGAAGAAGCTTGCACACTTTTCCAGGATGCTGACATTCAGATGCTTTTCTGTGAAGAAGAATTTTTAAGCAAAGCAAATGTAATTCAGCAGAAATATGAAGGTATCCGTCAGGTTGTGTCCCTCGGTGACTGGCATTGGTTCGACAATATTTTCAAAACATATTCTGCAGAGAGTGAATACGCTCACCTTTCAGACATCGAAATCGACCCATATGAATGTGCATTGATTATCTATACATCAGGTACAACAGGTGAAAGAAAGGGTGTTATGCTTACAAACAGTAATTTGACATCAAACTCCTGTTACGATACATACAAGGCTCTGGACGGTGAAGTCTGTCTTTCAGTTTTACCTATGCACCATGTTTTCTGTTATGCTTGTGATGTGCTTAAAGTTCTTTATGACGGTACAACAATCTGTCTTAACGGTGCACTTCCTAACATTTACAGAAATTTCCTTATATTTGAACCGACAAACACAAGAATTGTTCCGCTTCTTTGCAAGGCAATTATCACAAAAATTAAAATTCAAGAAAAGAAACACCCTGAGCTTACTCCGCGTGAGGCTGCTGAACTTGTTGTCGGTAAGCGTCTTACAAGATTTATTGCAGGTAGTGCGTTTTTAAGCGGTGCTTTGATTGACGAATTCGCAAAATACGGTATTACTGCCCGTCAGGGTTACGGTATGAGCGAATGCAGTCCTCGTATCACAGTATCTGATTTTTCAGAAGACAACAAATACTCAAACGGTATTCTCACAGGTGTTGACGATGTAAGAGTTATTGACGGTGAAATTCAGGTTAAAGGCCCTTCAGTTATGAAAGGTTACTACAAGAAACCTGAAAGAACAGCAGAAGCCTTCACAGAGGACGGATATTTACACACAGGTGACTTGGGTTACATTGAAAACAACCATATTTACCTTGTAGGCAGAAAGAAAAATCTTATTATCCTTTCAAACGGCGAAAACATTTCTCCCGAAGAACTTGAAAACAAGTTCGTTGATGACGGAATTGTAAAAGAAATTGTTGTTCGCGGTGAAAAGGATACAATTATCGCTGAAATTTTCCCTGACGAAGCACTTGCTGCTACTATGGGAATTACAGATATTCCTGCTGAAATCAGCAAAATTGTTGACAGAGTAAATTCTTCTCTTAATACTGACAGACATATTCACTCATTTGTTATAAGAGAAACTCCGTTCCCAAGAACTTCAACAGGTAAAATTAAGAGAGCACAATTTAATTTTGCGGAGGATGAAGCAAAATGATAGAGAAAAAACTGCGTAACGGTCAAGTCGTTAAGGCATATCCTATTTCTAACTCACAGAAAATGATGTTCTTAATGTCACTTAAATACGGTTCGGGATATCCTGTAAACAATATCGGTTGCGGATATTACTGGCAGGGTGATTTGCACATAGGCATTCTGAAGGAATCCGTTTATGAGGCAATCGAGCGTTGCGACACAATGCGACTTCGTTTCACAAAGGATAAAAAGGTAAGTCTTAATCTTCATCAGTATGTTACTGAAAAGAGCGAACTCGTTATTGAAGACTGGGATTACAGCTATAAAACAATCGAAGAAGCTGAAGAAGAACTTACAAAAATATCAAGACAGAATATTCCGATGTATGAGTGTGAGGTTCACAAGATTGCTGTTGTTAAGTTCAAAAACGGTTATCACGGACTTTTCATAAGATTCCATCACCTTGCTATGGATGCTTATTCAGTTAAGATGTTCTTAAATGATGTTATTGAAATCTACAAGAGCAAGACTCAGGGTACTCCTTATCCCAAGCCAATGCGACCATATATTCCGGTGCTTGAAAAGGAACTTGAATATCAGGAATCAGAACAGTGTGAAATCGACAAGAAGTATTGGTATGATTCACTTGCAAAATCAACTGAGCCAATCTTTACTGACTTTATGATTGACAATCGTCTTAAACATCAGCAGGAAAAGAATCCGGGTCAGAGATATGCTGACATTCATTCAGGACTTCCTGATGCTGACATTTTCAATATGAGTATGAGTGCAGAAGACAGCGAAAAGGTTATGAAACTCTGTAATGACCGAAATCTTTCAATTTTTGCTGTACTTTCAATGGGTGTTCGTACAGGTCTTTCTTGCTTTAACGATAATCAGGAAGATGTTTCTTTCAAAATGATTATCAACCGTCGCGGTACAATTGCTGAAAAGAAATCAGGCGGTCTTCGTATAAACTTCTTACCTATGAGAAGTATCATCAAACCTGAAGAAACATTCGTTGGTGCTGTACAGAAGATTTCTGAAGTTCAGAACGAAATGTATCAGCACGCAAGTTTGAGTTTTATGGAAACTCTCAAGGAAAGACACAAGTCAATGCCTGAAAACTCAAAGGCTGACTCAACATATGACAGCTTTGGTCTTTCATATCAGCCACTTATGAAGAGTACATATATTGACGAGGAAATGGAAAAGACTGCCAAGAGCATCTGGTACAACAACGGCTCGACAATGATTCCTCTCTATGTTACAATCAGACACAGAAAACAGGATAACGGTCTTGATTTCTGTTTTGAATACAGAAAAGAGCCACCTGCAGAATATGACCTTCGTCTTCTCTATACTAAAATCGAAAAATCACTCGTTTTGGGTGCTGAAAACCCTGACATTACAGTCGGAGAAATACTCCAGAAAATCGCACTTACAGATGCAGAAAGGAACGGTAAACCGGAATGCAAGAATTCACACAACTTGTTGAAATCCTTGAAAACTACGTGAAAGTTGAAGACATCTCTCCCGAAAGCAATTTTAGAGCTGATTTGGAAATGAGTTCATTCGACACAATGTGTCTTGTAACTGATGTTAAATCTGTTTTTGGTGTAAACCTTAAAGCAACTGATTTTATTGATTATAAAACTGTCGGCGAAATGGCAAATTATATCGCATCAATCAGAACAAAGTAAAAAAAGCACCCAGGAGGGTGCTTTTTTAATGAAGTAAATCCTTATGGATTTGTGAAGTATCCTACGGATGTGAAGTAGCTAACGCTGTGAAGTATGCCTTCGGCATATTAAGGATTTGCTTCATTTCATATTTACGACAGTAAATACTTCATAATCGTATGATTATTTCATATTGCGTAGCAATATTTCATTTTTATTCTCCCTTTATAGGAGTTTTATAATTTATCGGGGAGATTGAATTCTTGTCTCCCCTGAAAGGGGAGATGTCACCGTAAGGTGACAGAGGGGTTTGTGAAGATTCTCAATTAGTTTGTTGGTCAAAGAACAGACCCCTCAGTCTCA
>JAFQEE010000019.1 GCA_017399175.1 Clostridia bacterium
GCAGAACAACCAATTAAATAGGTCATTCTGAGGAGTGTAACGACGAAGAATCTCTGTTGGTTTTATTGTACACTTCAAAGGAGATTCTTCGCTACGCTCAGAATGACAAACCAAATTGGTTACCCCGATAAATTATGATTTGAAATGAAAAGAGATGCCGAGTCATCCTTTACGGCTTTTAGGCACAAAAAAATCGCCAAGGGGTTAACCTTGGCGATTCTTTTTATCATTTTTTTAATTATTCAGCTACAGGTGCTGAAACAGGGCAGCTATCAGCACAAGCACCACAATCGATGCAAGTATCAGCGTCGATTACATAGATGCCGTCGCCTTCTGAAATAGCTTCAACTGGACAATCTGCTGCGCAAGCGCCACATGAGATGCAGTCTTCAGTAATTTTGTATGCCATGTTATGTACCCTCCCTTTATTGGTATATTATCATTTTAGCATATTAATATGAAAAATCAAGTACTTTTTACTCAATTCCTTTTAATGCCTCTAATTCCTCTTTTTCCACTCTGATATATGCATCCTTAAGAAGTTTAACAGAGTGACGGTTAATCACCAATGGTGCAGCATCAGGACGGCGGTCAAGACAAACCTTTAACATGCCTGTAATAAGATTATTTTCAATAACCTTGCCTTTTCCTTCAGGAGTATCAACGATTGCACCAACCTTTGGTGTTACACGAAGAAGATGCTCATAAGTGTCCTGTTCATATTTAAGACAACACATAAGTCGTCCGCAAGTACCGCTGATTTTTGTAGGGTTAAGTGATAAACCTTGCTCCTTTGCCATTTTGATTGAAACAGGCTGAAAATCAGTTAAGAATGTGTTACAACAGAATGGTCGTCCGCAAATACCGAAACCACCAATCATTCTTGACTCGTCACGAACACCAATCTGACGAAGTTCAATTCGTGTTTTGAAGGTTGATGCCAAATCCTTAACGAGTTCACGGAAATCAACTCTGCCGTCGGCTGTGAAATAGAAAAGCAATTTACTTCTGTCAAATGTGTATTCCACATCAACAAGCTTCATATCGAGTCCATGTGCCTCAATTTTGGTTTCACAAATTCCGAATGCCTCTTTTTCCTTTTCCTTGTTTTCATTAAGAGTCTTAATATCTGATTCAGTAGCAACTCTTATAACCTTTTTCAAAGGCTTTGTGATATTGTCTTCATTTACGCTGTGATTAGCCTTTGCCACAAGACCACATTCAATGCCACGGACAGTTTCGACCATAGCATAATCGCCTTTTTCAAATTTCATTCCGTCAGCATCAAAATCATAGATTTTTCCGCCTTCTTTAAATCTGATTCCTATTGTTTCTATCATCTAAAATTCTCCTAATTTATCTTCCGATTGCTCTTTTTAGCTCGTAACACATACGAACAAGGAGCAAGTTATTATTACAATTACGGTCAATGGACTCAATCAGTTCGTTACATATGGAAATCAACTGTAAAATCGCTTTTGCTGTAAGGTTGTTACAGATTAAGTTTGTTTCGTCATTAAAGCGAAAATTTCTTGTAAATCCACTCTTTTTAACAAGCGCATCACGAAAAACTTCTGTAAGCAACACAAGAACTGATTTTGCAAACTGATTGTTCTTCTGAAAAACTGCTGTCTGTTCCATCAATGCCAATTCATTGACGCTCAGCAAAGCCTTAACCATACCGCCTACTGCCTGTGCTTCCTTGTCAGTAAAAGCATCTTCATTACCTAACAATGAAAAAACCTGTACACGGGAAAGAACAGTTTCAAGCATAGTGCTTTTTGATTCTGTAACAATTATGAAATACACATATGACGGTGGTTCTTCCAATATTTTAAGAATGGCATTCTGTGCCTGTTCATTCATATTATGACCATTTTTAAGTATATATATTTTTTTATCACTTTCATTGGGAACAACAAATGCATCATCACGGATTTCACGGATTGCATCAACAGTAAAATTCTTGCTCTTACCTTTTATTCCGTCTGTTATGAAAATATCAGGATGACCCTTGCCCTGTGCCTTTATACAATCAGAGCAGACTGAACAAGGCTTATTATCTCCCGTACAAACAAGAGTGTTTGCAATAAACCGCGCAAAATCTTCACCGTCAACAGTGTTCTGACATTCCACCAAAACACCGTGAGGAAAGTTGCCTTGTTTTACAGAAGATACAACCTGACTGTACATCAATTCTGTTTTGGTCTGTATCTCGTTTGTCATATTTTGTAAAACTGCTCAACATCAAGAACAAAAATTGTTGCTCCGCCTACAGTAACCTCAACAGGCATTGATGAAAGCATTGACTCCCCAATATATGTAGTATTCACAGGTGTGATTTTCTTACGCTGACTGCTGTATTCACCGATAATGTTGATTACTTCGTCAACTTTACTTTTTTCAACACCAATTAAAAGTGTTATATTACCTGCGCGTAAAAATCCACCTGAGGTATTGAGTCTTGTTGCTGAATACCCCGCTTTTGTAAGATTGGACATTACTGCATTTGCATCATCATTATTGATAATTGCAACGATAAGTTTCACGAAAATCACACTCCTTATTATTTATTGTATGCTTTGTGCTAACGCTATCATTACAGGCATTGTCAGAATTGACAACACGCTGATAAAGGCTGTAACCTTTGATGCTAACGCTGTGTCACGGTTATACTTGGCAGCGAACATAACTGTATTGCTTGCTGTCGGTGCTGATGCACTCAAAGCACAAGCTGTAAGCAAAGTACCGCCAAAACCGAAAAGTTTTAATGAGAATATTGTTACAAGAGGCACAATAATCACCTTTACGAGTGCTGAAACGAAAATACGCTTATCTGAAAACAATGTTTTCCAGTCAGCAGATGCTAAATATGTGCCGAACATTACCATTGCAAGCGGTGTATTAAGGTCAGCAATATATGAAACCGGTGAATAAATGATTTCAGGCAATTTTATCTGTAAAAGGAATATTGGAAGTCCTATTGCAACACCGATTACACCGGGATTAACAATAAGTTTTTTAAGGTTGAACTTTTCAGCATTGTCACCCTTTTGCATTATGCTGACACCGTGAGTAAATGAGAGGATATTGAAAGGTACTAAAATTACTGAACAGTAAAAAATACCTTCATCACCCAATACAGCCTGTGCCAAAGGCAAAGCCATATATCCTACATTACCGTAAACACAGGCATATTTAAAGATACACGCTGTTGCCTTATCCCCTTTATTAAACAAAAAAGGAATAATAACAATGCCAACAAGGTGTAAAAATATACCACCGATAAGTGCCATCACCAAGCCTTTTAATGCACTTGGGTTGTATTCCATTCCGTAAAATGAACGAATGATAATAGCGGGAGCAACAATATAAAAAAGTAAATTTGTAGTAAGTCTTGATGCTTTTTCGGTATAAATTCCTGCCTTATGACAGACAAAACCAACCATAGCAACAAGGAAAAGTATTACAACCTGAGTAAATGCCGTAAAGACATTATTAAGGAAAATTTCCATTTTTTTTATCTTTCTTTATTTATTTTCTTCTGCGTAGGGTGGCGGTAATAATCCGAACTATGTTTTTTATCGGATGATTTCCGCCACTTCATTGTTAAAATCCTCGCCAATCCGTAAGGATTAGCTGCGGTTTTGCCGCGAATTGCCAAAAATCTTCTCGATAAAAAATCTTCGACCTGAAATAAAAGATTTTTCAGATGATTTTTGGATGTTGAGGGTGCCGGAAGGCTGACGCCTTTCAAAGCCGAAACGCCGAAAAGCACTGAAAAGGCTTGATTTCAGGCATGGTTCGGATTATCACCGCCACCCTATATTTCGTCGTGGTCGTTTACAGTCGCTGTATTCATTGCATTGACTATATATGCTGTAACAAAAAGTGCAAATGTCAAATCACAGACTGAAAGCGGATATTCCATTGGAATATAATCGCTGTTACCTGTAAGCATTAAAACAATTCTCGGAACATTTGCCAATGCACAGAAGAATATGCAGACATATCCTGATGCGAAAAGCGAACGCATTGACTTTTCGTTTGAAAGTCCTGATGAAATTCTTGCAAGGGATAAGAAGAAAATCATCATTCCTGCAAGAATAAAGAGTTCAAGCATTAAGTCAGCAACATTTACATAAGCTATTTTTTTCATAAATCTTATGATTATTCTGCCTGTTGTCCACGCAAGTGGTGCTAATGCTAAAAATCTGTACTGAAAATATGTTGTTCTGCCGTCAAAATGTGAAATACCAAACAACATAAAATAAATTGCAGCAAGAACACCAAAAACTGTTTCAATAACAACTGATGTGAAATTTTCTGTACCTGCTGTACCTGCAATAATTGATGCAAATGAAAGTACTGAATCAATTATTATACCAAAGGAAAAAAGAATTGATGAAATTGAGAGAAAAATGTTTTTTTTCTTGATTTCATCCCTTGATGAAGGAACATTCTTTGCAAGATTTACTATCACAATTGAAACAAGGATTGCCAATGCCGATAATCCGTAAATTGCATAAACAGACCAGTCAATATTTTTATAAAAACCTGTTGTGTTTTCTGTTATAAAAAGCAACTGATATGTTCTGAACGGAACTGCAAGACAAAGAAGTCCCGAAATAATGTATAATGGAAGTAACGGATTTAATTTTTTAGATCTTCCGATGATTTTCATAACACGCTTACCTTTCTTCAATAGGAATATATTCAGCCTGAATACTTTTTGTACGCAAAATTCTTTCAGACATAGGAACATATTCACGCGGAATTGTAACATTCTTATATGCAGGACGGATAATTCTTCCGCCTGTTGTAAGTTCCTCAATTCTGTGAGCTGACCAACCAGCCATACGAGCTGCCATAAAAATAGGAGTAAAGAGGTCCTGTGGAATTCCGAGCATATCGTAAACAAGACCTGAATAAAGGTCAACATTTGCACACATTTTCTTATTTATTCCACGATGCTTTGCAAAAAGTTCAGGAGTAAGTTCTTCAATAAGATTAAGCATCTTGAATTCGTCTTCTCTGCCGTGAATTTTTGAGAATTTATCAGCATAACGACGAAGGATAACTGCTCTTGGGTCAGAAAGAGTATAAACAGCGTGACCCATACCGTAAACAAGACCTGAATGGTCATTTGCCTCTTTGTTCATAATTTTTGTGATGTAATCGGCAACCTGACCTTCGTTTGTAATATCGCTGATGTTTGCTTTCATATCCTCAAGCATCTTATAAACCTTGATATTAGCACCACCGTGACGAGGTCCTTTAAGCGAACCTATAGCGGAAGCAATAGCAGCATATGTATCTGTTCCGCTTGATGTAACACAACGGTTTGTGAATGTTGAGTTGTTACCGCCACCGTGTTCAGCGTGGATAATCATACAAATGTCAAGAAGCTTTGCCTCATCATCAGTAAATTTCTTATCAGGACGGATTGAACGAAGAATGCTTTCTGCAGTACCTAATTCAATCTTATTCTGATGGAAATACATACTCTTTTTATCATATACTCTGCGTTTTACCTGATATGCACTTGTAAGAATTACAGGCATCTGTGCTATAAGCTGAATACACTGACGAAGCACATTTTCAGGTGAAATGTCATCAGGATTAGGGTCATAAGAATAAAGTGCCAACACGCTACGAGCTGATTTATTCATAACATCAGGTGACGGAGCTTTCATAATCATATCTTCAATAAAATCTTCAGGAAGATTACGGCATTCCGCCAACAATTCGGTAAACCATTTAAGCTGTTCCTTTGTCGGAAGTGCACCAAACAAAAGAAGCCATACAACCTCTTCATAACCAAATCGGTTTTCCTTTTCACAATGTTCAACAATGTCTGACATATTAATTCCACGGTAAACAAGACGACCGTTTTTAGGCACCTTTTCACCGTCATCCATATAATAACCCTCAACAGAACAAACGCGTGTAAGACCTGCAAGGACACCTGTTCCGTCATAGTTACGAAGACCGCGTTTTACTTCAAATCTATTATAGTAATCAGGATTTATATGGTTATTTTTACGAAGCTCTTCGCATAAAGTTGAAAGAGCGTCGTTGGAGATACTTGAAATATATTCTGACATAAAATTACCTCCTTGTAGAAAATTTCGATATGTATCCAAGATAATATAAATATACATTGTATATTTTAATACAATAAAAGAATAAAGTCAACAAAAAGGGAGAGATAAAAAATGAAAAACTACACTCTGATATGCTTTTTTCTCGCACTGGGGATGATTCTTTTTCCTCTGGTATCCATTGACAAAACTTCTGATGTGATTTCACAGGAATTTCTCGGTGAAGAGGCTGTTCAAAATGATGAAAATGTTATTACCGAAGCCGTTCCCACTGTTAAAGTTATGTCAGCGAACAGCGATGATATTACAGAAATGCCACTAAAAGAATATCTTATAGGCGTAGTGGCAGAAGAAATGAATGCATCTTATCACGAAGAAGCAATAAAAGCACAGATTATAGCATCACACACTTTACTTATATATATAAAAAACAAAAATCCAGAATCATTGAATGGTGCTGATATATCAGGTGACAGTAATACACATCAAGGTTTTCTCACCGAGGAAAGACAAAAGGAAAAATGGAAAGATAACTATGAAACAAATTACAACAAAATCGCAAAATGCGTTGATGAAGTTATGGATTACACATTACAGTATGACGGAGAATACATAAACGCAGCATTTCATTCAATATCCAATGGCAAAACCGAAAACGTCAGCGATGTATGGGGTGGAAATTATCCGTATCTCGTATCTGTTGCAAGTGCGGGCGACAAATTGTCCCCTGCATTTCAGTCGGAAGTCACCGTCACAGAAAGTGATTTCAAAAAAGCCTTGAAAGAAAAAGGAATTTCATTTTCTGATAAACCTGAAAATTGGATAAAAAAAATTACCAATACCAAAACAGGTATGGTGAAAACAATTGAAATTTGTGACAAGACACTTACAGGCCGTGAAATTCGCAGTCTTTTTTCACTACGAAGCAGTACATTCACCTGTAAATATAAAGACGGTAATTTTATCTTTACTGTAAACGGTTACGGTCACGGTGTGGGAATGAGCCAATACGGTGCTGATTATATGGCGCGTCAAGGTTCAACATATGAAGAAATATTAAAGCATTATTATACAGGTGTAGAAATTGTTTGAATACAATTTGCGAAATTGGAGTTTGTAAGGATAATTCGTAATGCGTAATTCGTAATTCGGAATTAAGGGGTGCGGGTGTCCGGTGGACACCTCTGCGAAGCAGAAGCACTGTCTGAGCCGGTAGGCGAGTGTCTGCGACGCGATTATAACGCC
>JAFQEE010000020.1 GCA_017399175.1 Clostridia bacterium
ACCGCAAAATGCAATATTGTGATGCTCTTCCGTTTCGAAAATCTTTTTTTCATTCACGAAATGCTGAACAATATCCGCATCAATTTTTCTGGTTTTGATCAGATATGCAAATGTACGATGCATGTTTTTTGAGAGCTTTGGCTGAATAAATTCAGGCTTTTTTTCAGGTTCTCTGCTCGCTTGTACGAACTCAGCGCCTTCTTCTCCATTGAGCAAATATTTGACAGCACTGACAAAATCCATGTTGTAGAAGTGTTGCATGAACTGAATCGGTCCGCCGCCAACTTCACGGCTGTGACGAAACCAACGATTTCTGTCAATTACTGTGCTGTCATATCGCATCCACCGATAGACTCTGCCTTGTTTTTTAAGCTTCTCACCTTGGCTTTGCAGCATACTGACTAAATCAATATTACTTGCTCTCTGGAGTTGCTCATCGGTAAACTTTTTCTTAACCAATTTATCACCCCATTTTAATGCCGAGGCTCTGTTTCTTTTTGATGATACGTTTTCTTTCTTTAGAGTCGACAATTGTTTTATTAAATCCTTCTGTTTTCTTATCTGTATCGTTCTCAATTATGCTTGCAAGTCTGCAAAACAACTGTGCAGTTGATTCTATAATTGTTTGCTGATAATACTGATTTTGATATGCTTTTACATTTTCATACCATTCTCTTGCATGTTCATTTCCATGCTCCTCTGCGAGTTCAATAAACTTTAGGCATTCCTCTTCATTACCTTCTCTGTAATTTATTCTTGCCATTGCAAATTCCGCATCTGCATTGTTATCTTTGCATGCTGATAGATAATATTTTTTTGCCTTATTTATATCCGCATCAGTTCCCCAGCCCTTTTCATACAAGCGACCGATTCTATAGTCGCTCCGTGAATCTCTTTTATCTGGATTAAAAGAATAGAATTTTAACATTTCTGCATACCATCTTCCTGCTAATCTGACATCGACATCACATCCCAAACCTTTTCTATACATTTCTGCAAGTCGGTAATATGAATGTGTACAACCTTTCTTTGCACTCTTGTTATAAAATTCAAAAGCTTTCCCCATATCTTGCTCTATACCATTTCCGTAAAAATAAATATTAGCAAGGGAAAACATCGCAAATGAATTTCCTTTTTTAGCTGAAAGTTCAAACCATTTTCTTGCTTCTCGCTGATTCTGAAAACTTGATTTCATTGCATATAGTTTTGCGATCTGATACTCATAAAAATCTGATGTTTCATTCCCCTCTAATGTTTCAAATCCTTCGAGTGCGACTTTGAAAAGTTTTTCAGCCATTTCGTCATCCTGATTTACAAACAATCCCGATTGATACATTTTTGCAAGGTCAAGTATTGCAGGAACATTTCCAATTTTTGCTTCTTCTTTCAGCGACTCAAATGCTTTCTCATAATCCTTTTCAGAATACAACAACCACCTTGCAGTTCTGTACTTGGACCTGTAATCACAAATATATGTATCAGAGACAGCTATACCTTCCGCTTTAATTTCTTCTTCCACTTCAAGATCAGGTTCTCTTTTTTTTGCAACTTGCGATGATTTCGTAGTCAATTCTATCGGACTATATTCATCATTTTCATCAAGTTCTGTTGGCATTTCAACCACATCAGGCTCTTCAATGTAACCCAACGTTTTTCCAATCAAATCTGCTTCCTTCACGATTGCATTTTTCAGTTTTCTGAATTCTTCATTTTCATACAATTCTGGAAATATTATTTCCTTATCGTGATATATTCTGAGCAGTTGTGTTTGCAAATCACACCACTCTTTATACATTTTCTGTATGTCGTCATCCTCTGAAATTTTTTTGAATATCTCATCCACTTCTCTTTTCATTTTAGGAGACAAATACCCATACAGTTTTTTTCCTTTTTGCAGTTTCAATTTTTCAGAAAACTGTTCAAGCAAATCGCATACTTCAGAGTCAGAAAAGTCTCTGTCACGAATTCGTTCAGCAATAACTTTAAGTCGTGCTTTTATCTCATCAGATATCTTTTCTCTCGCTTGTGTTTTGTGATCATACAACTCATACATATCGTTTTTAAATATTTCGTTTGCAAGCATAGATTTTATTTTTTCTATCTTTTCTTCTGTGATAAAACCACGCTTACTTCCTGTCGAATATACAACCATATGCAAGTGCGGATGACCTGCTTCATTATGGAATGCTCCATACCAATTAAAATCCTTTGCAGGTATTCCAAAGATTTCTGCCATCTGCAATTGTTTTGAGCGAATTAAATCACGCCACATATCAGCATTATCATATCCTAGACGATATGCATCTTCTCTCTGTAATGAGACAATCGGTGTCCATATAACTGAATTCAAATCTGCAATTTCATTCTTAACTTCTGCGAGATTAATTTCATTTTTCTTTCCGAACAAACCGTGTTCAGAAACTTTTTCTACATTCGGTCTTGTTGCAATATAATTCAGATACTGTTCTCTGCTATCAAATAATTCTGGATTGCTTTCCGCAATCACAGTAATGAGTGCAGATGCATTTTGTTTTGTTGGATTTAAGATGTAATCTTCATACTCAAACGAGTCCATAACATCAGGACTTTCTTCGAGCATTTTGTCGATAAATTCCATCTGTTTTTTTGTTGGTTTTCCAATCAAAACATTCAGATTTACCGACTTGTCAACGCCTTCACGAGTCGCAACATAATTCACATAACCACGAACAGATTTTGATGCTTTCACATGCATAATTTTAACGATTAATCTTGGCATTAAATATCATCCTTTGTGTTATAAGGGAATTGTATTGCGCCGTTGATTTTTTTCACTTCATCGGTACAGCTTGCATGCAATGTATCAGCGTCTTCCGGATTAACATCCATCTCTTTAACCATCAACCAAAATATTTTAGAAATCTCAACAGACTGTTTGAACAATTGACGAGCCATTCTTCTTTCAAAACTATCAAGCATTCCTTGTACTGTATTGACTACATTTTTATTAACATACTCCTCGTTATGCTTGTTGTGTAAATATCCGTTGTAGAATTCAACTGCAGTATCAATGTAATCACTTCTGCTTTTACAACCAATGGCTTTCATATTTATTTCAGTTTCTTTCAGATTTGAGTCTTTAATCCAGAAGCTGATATGATGTTTATTGCTCATAATTTTCCTCCTTTCGCTTACGCACATGAGATATGTGCATTCAAATAAGGCTATTTTACTCGCCTGATAGGAACACCGCACCCCCAAACCGCACTACTTTCTGCAAATAGCACCATCCCGAACGGCACTGCCGGTCGGTGTTTACGGCGTGGAGGGCGATGAAACGCACCCACGCTTTTTCCTGCTTAATTTTATTTCGCTACTTTTGCTGTCATAAGGCGTTTTTGCGGCCTTTTTAGCTTTTTTGTGCGGTTAGGGTTAGTGAGATGCGGATTTTGTTTTAATCGTTTTTAAAGGGTAAAAAGTTCTTTAAACACTATAATTATTTCGACCTTATAATTTATCAGTGCTATTCTCCCTCTGCCGATTATTTATTTTGCGAATTTTTCTTTAATTGACGAGCATTTCTCATTCTTTCAGCTTGTAATACTCGTTTCTTTAATGTCTCGCCTGTTGGATGGTACTTTAGTTTCAGTACCATTTCCTTCTTTGGAATGGTGTAGGTATATCCTCCGAATTGGTTTACTGATTTTAATTTTGCTATATGCGGCTGCTCTTTTAACTTCTTAATCAGCATCGGATCGTGGGTATATATTTCTACATCCTTCTCGCCTTGGTTATATAAAATTATTGTTTCTTGTTCAAGCAATGATGGTTTATATTTACTCATTTATTACCACCCTTTCCAGGAACATTTTCTTCAGCGGCAAGCATGGCTTCGATATACATTCTTGTTGATTTTGGTACATGTCTTCGATATATTTTGTCCATGCCTTCTGCCAAATGTGTTTCAAGATTTTCATAAACTTCAGGTGAATGAACTTTGATTCCACGGAGTTTTTCAACGCTGTAATTGAATGAAATTTTTTCAAGTTTCATCTATGAAACACCTCCTATCCCATAGTCATTTCGTTTGTCTGTTCAGGCTCACAATACTCGGATACAAGGTAGTCATATTTTTCAAGAAATTCATCTGCTGTGAATTCTTCTCCTGTGTAGTTATAGTCATCATCTGTCATGAGAATTCCATTTGCAGAAGTCATTTCCTCTCCATCGATGATTCGTGGCTCTATTGCATCCTTGCTCAGTACTGTTCCCCAATGATTAACTGCAACATAGTCTTTCAGTTCACACATGTTGCCATCCATACCGCCATCTCTGATGTCGTATCGGTACATTCCATCAGGAACATCTTTATCTTCAATCCTCAGATTAGTGAATAGCATCGGCTTGTTAAATATGATTACAGCTTCATATTTTTGAGGCATATTGTCTTTCATTTTTTCTATGAGTCTTGACCTGTAAACATAATGAAAATCAGCCAATTCTTTTCTCGTCATATTGACTGCTTTTAAGGATTTTTCAAGCATTTCTTTCGCCTTTTCAGGCTGTGCCATATGTTTGAATTCATGCATATGCATATCTCCCCACCAGTCAGTGACTTTTTCACTCTCCGGAATTTTATACAATTCTTCATAGGTTGCAATCAATTCCACTTCTTCATATGTGAATTTTTCATTTCCAAGTATCACTAATTTCACCTCTTTCCAATTCATTTTTTAAGATAACAAGCGCTTTTTCAAAGGCTCCTATCCCACTGAAAAAACTTCCGAGCCGTATGTCATTAAACAAGTACGGCATTGCAATATACAGTTTGCGATAGATGGCAAGCAAAACATTTACTACTATTGAGTTTCC
>JAFQEE010000021.1 GCA_017399175.1 Clostridia bacterium
CAAAAAAATATCTAAAAAAGTGGCAGATTCACTTGGTTATAATTATCCTGATTATGATGAAAACGTTACAAAATATTTGGAAACACAAAAGAGAATTTCAAATAAATATCTTTATGGTAATAGGTATTGACAAATTCCAATTTATCGGGCTGTTTTGAGTGATTTCAATTTTTGACAAAAACAAGTTGTAAACACAGGTGAGATCTTAATTTAGACCAAAAGTCTAAAAATTACCATTTTTATTAACAACTCGGATTTGAACCGGTGAAATCACTAAAGTTTAATATTTTCTTACATAAGACCTATTTTTAAGGAAGATTAACTTCTGAAAAAATAGGTCTTTTTTTTATGCCTTAAAACCCCTACCTCATATCAACAAAGTTACATAGCCGTTACGAAAAAAAGTAACGGCTTTTTTTAGTAAAGGAGGTAAACCGAATGATTACAACAGCAATCATTTATAACATCGGTAGAGGTTTGTGCTTTAATGTTATTCTTCCTCTCTGGTATGTTGCTAATCAGATTATCGGAATGTAGTCTGATAAAAATCATTTCTTTGTAAAGGAGGAATGAAATGTTACAGATATTCGTACACGAATATTAGCAATCAACTTTAGGAGGTATGCGCTTGAATAATTGCAAAGTAATAGCAATCGCAAATCAAAAAGGTGGTGTGGGTAAAACTACTACTGCTGCAAATTTGGGAGCAGGACTTGTACGAGCAGGTAAAAAAGTAATGTTAATTGATGCGGACCCGCAGGGAAGTCTTACTCTCTCGTTAGGTATTAAAAATCCCGATGAACTCGATTCAACACTCGCAAACGTTATGGAAAGAATTGTTGATGATAAAGAGTATAAATCGGGCTTTGCTCTTTTAAGGACAGAAGAAGGAATTGACCTTATGCCTTCTAATATCGAACTATCCGGTATAGAAGTTAGGTTGGTTAATGAAATGAGCCGAGAAAGAGTGTTGAAATCATATATTGATACTGTGAAAGACAAATACGACTATATCATTATAGATTGTATGCCTTCGCTTGGTATGATGACATTTAATGCCTTGTGTTCAGCAGACAGCGTAATAATTCCTACAACACCGGAGTTTTTATCAGCAAAAGGACTTGAACAGCTTCTCGGAACGATTAACAGAGTGAAAAGGCGTATTAACCCCGACCTTAAAATCGACGGCATCCTTATTACAATGGTCGATAATCGTACAAGGTTTGGAAGAGGTTTAGAAAGCCTTATAAGACAACAGTATGGCAGATACCCAACTGTGTTTAATACTGTTATTCCCCGTTCAATACGAGCAGTTGAAACTGCAGCAGAAGGGAAAAGTATTTATCTTCACGATAAAAACGGTAAAGTTGCTGAAGCTTATACGAATTTAACGAAGGAGGTAATGAGTGATGGCAAAACAAGACAGCGTTTCAAAAGTTCATCTGAGCTCGTTCGATGATTTGTTTCAGACAGACGAAAGTCGTGAGGATTTAAAAAGAGAAAGGCTTATGGAAATTCCTATCTCTTTAATTCACGATTTCCCTGAACATCCGTACAAAGTTAAGGATGATGAAAATATGTCCGAGCTTGTTGAGAGTATAAAGACAAGAGGATTAATTCAGCCTGTACTTGTAAGACCTCTTATGGACGGAACATACGAAATGGTGTCCGGACACAGAAGAAAACGTGCGTTTGAACTTGCCGGCATCGAAAAGATAGCTGCAAGAGTTCAGGAACTCACAAGGGATGAAGCAATTCTCTCAATGGTTGACAGCAATCTGCAACGAGATGAAATCTTACCTTCAGAAAAAGCCTTCGCATATAAGATGCGGCTTGAAGCTATGAACCGACAAGCAGGCAGACCGAAAAAAGAAAATCTGACACCGGTGGAGTCAAATTTTGAAAAGCAAAGAACTAATGAGGTTTTAGCTGAAGAAGTTGGCGAAAGTAGAGAGCAGATTCGTAGGTATATCCGTCTTACAAATCTAATTCCTGAACTGCTTAATCTTGTTGATGAAAAGCTCATCGCTATGCGACCTGCTGTGGAGATATCATATTTTGCACCTGAAGCACAAAAGTGGCTTTACGATGCTATCGGTGCTGCTGACGCAACTCCTTCCCATGCACAGACTTTGAGAATGAGGAAATATGCAGAACAAGGCAGATTGTCAGAAGATATGATTGTTGCGATTATGGATGAAGAGAAACCTAACCAAAAAGAAAAATCTCCGTTCAGGGATAATCGCATATCGAATGCAATTCCAAAATCAATTCCAAAAGAAAAACAGTGCGAATATGTATTAAAAGCTATCGACTACTATAACCGAATGTTGCAAAAACGTCGGGAAAGAGAAGCTCGATAGCTTTTTTCTTTTCCCCCTCTCACACTCTCCCCTTTATTAAATACTAACTGTACTAACCGAGAATAAGAAATATTAACTCTGTTAGTAAATACAAGAAAGGAAAATGCAAAATGAATATCAAAGTTGAAATCAAGAAAATCCTCAAAGGTGATAAGCCTACAAAGGCTTATGCAAACATCGTTATCGATGATGCAGTCGTAATTCACGGCGTTGGTGTTGTTGAAAACGAAAAAGGCAGATATATGTCAATGCCTATGACAAGTTGGAAGACAGCCAAGGGTGAAGAAGTTACAAGACCCGTATGTCATCCCATTTCTTCTTCGGCTCGTAAAGAACTTGAAGAAGCTCTCTTCTCTGCTTATGAGCAGAAACTCAACGAAAATAACTAAATTTTAAGAAAGAACGAGGTAAAAAATTATGTTTAACAAAGCAAAGTCATTCATTCAGACAAAGGTTCAGGCAGTAAAGGATTTTTGTGCAGAAAAGGTTTCTCAGAAGGCACACGAAGTTCTTGACGGCACAATCGCAGAAGCGTATGTGGACACAGGCGTTAAGATTCTTATTGCCGTAGTTATCGGTGCTCTTCTTCTCGGCGGTCTTTATGCTCTCTTCAACACAACCATCATGCCCACAGTCACAACAAAGATTCAGGGGCTCTTCAACTACGCAGGTTAAGCGAAAACAAAAA
>JAFQEE010000022.1 GCA_017399175.1 Clostridia bacterium
TAAGCAGTGCAACAATAAAACCCAACAATAAGTAAAGTTCTTCATGTGTCACCATTTTACATCCCTCCTTTCCGGAGGGAAAAGACACCCTCCGAATGTCGGAAGGTAACCGCCTACCGCACAAGGTCTGCCTTGTCCGTGCATAATTGTATCATAATATGACAAATATTGCAACAAAAAAAACACCACGTTCGGGTGTTGACAGAATGCTGAAGTATTGCTATAATATAAGTGAACAAGGCAGACCGATAGACGGTTAGCCTTCCTTGTTAAACGAAATAACCGCTCGTCTTGGAAGGATTGGGGCGGTTATTTCTTTTTTGTTTCAAAAATATGTTTACATACAATGAAAACAAATTCAGCAACTGTAACAAGAAGTCCCAATAATAAAAGGATATCTTCCAATGTCACCATGCGAATCCCTCCTTTCCGGAGGGAAAAGACACCCTCCGAATGTCGGAAGGAACCGCCTACCGTTCAAGGTCTGCCTTGCCCGTGCATAATTGTAACATAATATGACAAATATTGCAACAAGAAAACGGCTTCGCCGTATGCCTACGGTCTGCGTTGTAAATAGATGTGACCCATTTTCTGTAAAAAATAAAGTCAAAGTATAGTACAATGATTTTTGGAAGCCTTTGGAGTGGAGCGTAGCGTAACGTAAAAGGCTTCCAAAAATCGCCGGTCACGCCGACAGCTTCTCGTTGAGAAGCTGAATAGGGCTTTTTCTTCCTAATGTCCGCATTGTTTTATTGTTGCTCCAGACAAGGTGTTTTGCTAACTTTTGATTTAACTCCTCAACACTTCTGAAGGTTTCCCAATCATAGAAATATCTTTGGTCATTTCTGTGACTTCTTTCTACCTTGCCGTTGTGCCAAGGCGTTCTAGGTGGAATAAGCTTGTGTTTAATGCCTAATTTTGCTAATGCTTTATCAAATGGGCAAATTTTATCATCGCTGATAAATTTGTAGGTGAATTCAGTTCCGTTATCTGTCTGTATAGTTTTGATTTTAAAAGGAAATGCCTTCATAAGCATAGCAAGAAATCTGACTGAATTTTCAGGTGTGTGTTCTTCAAAACCATACACAAATCTCATTCGGGTGCATTCGTCTATTGCTGTCCATTGATAAAGGTGCTTTTCATCTCTCAAAGCTTTTCCTCTTAAACAGTTGTACGGTACTTCTTTTACATCAATCTGTACCTTTTCACCCGGCTCAAGCAGTTCAGGATACCTTCTTTGAACTCGACTTTTCTTTTGAGTTTGTTTTTTCTCCTTTAATCCTAACCTTTTGGCCGCATATACCATTCCCGAAAAGCTTCGTGTATAGCCTTTGCGAAGCAGATCATCATACACTCCATCCCATCCGTAACGAGCATAACATTTCTTGAATGAGTTCTTGATTTGTTTTTCTTCTTTCGGTGTATGCCTGTTGGGATGATTATGTGGTCTGTGTGATTTATCTAACAACGATTGCCATGTTCCGTCGTATTTCTTACACCACCGCTTTAATGTCGATAAACTTACTCCGTATTTCCTGCTTGTATAACTTTTTCCATTCTTTATTGCTTGATTAACTATCTCTTGCTTTTTTCTTGCTTCTTGTGTTATCATATTCATGAGAAGTACTTCTTTCTTACGGTAAATGTTTTGTGGCAGATTCATTATACCATATTTTGAAGTTACTTCTCTTTTTTATTGGGTCATATCATTTTAACACATACA
>JAFQEE010000023.1 GCA_017399175.1 Clostridia bacterium
TTAACGCTCGAACCCTACGGGTTCTCATCCTTCTCTATCTCTAAACAAAAAATACACCCGCTACAAAAGGAGCAGGTGCATTTTTGGCAGGGGCAGAAGGATTCGAATGCTAAATTCACAATGCGAATGGGGGATTCGCATTGTGCTTCTCGCTAAAAACAATTCCCCGAATTGTTTTCTTAACGCTCGAACCCTACGGGTTCTCATCCTTCTCTATCTCTAAACAAAAAATACACCCGCTACAAAAGTAGCAGGTGCATTTTTGGCAGGGGCAGAAGGATTCGAACCCTCGGCACGTGGTTTTGGAGAATTCGCTTTTTAGGTTTTAAATGGCTATACAGAGCCGTTTTTACGAAGATTTGACTTGCATCTGACTTGCATTTGCTTTTTGTGGGGTTAAAAATGCATCAAGTTTTGATATATCGTTCTTCTTTTTCTCTGCATCAAGGTGAGTATAAATTTCTAATGTTGTCTTTACATCAGAGTGTCCCATCTGTTCCTTTGCAGTAAGGACATCAACACCTGCTTCGTACATTATTGTGCAGAAAGTGTGTCGTAGTTCGTGTGGGGTAAATGTTGAAATCATCATTGGAGCTTTTTTAGGTGAGAATTTATTCGGTGTGCTTGTAAATTTTCCGTATTCTAAATTCAAATCAGTCATATAACTATCAAATAATCTTTTCCACGCTGTGTCGCTCATCATAGTCCCATTTGCAGAGGTAAGAACAAAAGGGGAGTGTCGTTCAAGAGTTCCAAGATAATCAATAAGAAGTTGTGGAACTGATACGATTCTTGTTTTGCCGTTCTTTGGCGACTTAAATGTTTTTTGTTTGAAGTTAAATGACTTGCTTACAACTATCTGATTATTATCAAAATCAATATCATTCCATTGTAGAGCTGTAGCTTCACCACGTCGCAATCCCGACAACATCAAGAGCATTGCAAAAGGTTTGGCTCTGTGTTCGAATTCTATTACGCGTTGTCTTTCTTCAGCGGATAAAGCTCGTCTTTTCTTTTGTGGTGCATCTTGTGGAAGTTTCAATCTTGCTGCAGGATTAAAATCCATAATACGATTATCAATAGCAAAATTAAAAACGGATGTAACTATCTGTATATAACTTTTCAATGTTCCTTTTGCAGTTTTCCTTCCGGTGTATGGATTTTTCTCTGCTATATTATAAATTATTGTTTGTAAAGTCAGTGGTGCAATCTGATTAACTTTGTAGCCTTTTAAATATGATTTCCATATCCTGATTCTACTTTCAATTACATTGTATTGGTCAGCGGATACTTCTTGCTTTTTAGAATTCAACCAATAATCAGCCCATGTTTCAAAACTATCATTACTTGATGTAACATCGATTCCTTTTTTGAGAGATGTTCTGATTTCATCAGCTTTTTGATTTGCCTCTTTCTGTGTTTTGCCATAAACAGTTTTATACTTTCGTTTTCCGTTGACTTTACCGATGTACACTTGAACGGCAAATCTGCCATCTTCTCTTTTGGTATTAGATTTTTTAGGCATTATACCACTCCTTTTAGGCATAAAAATGCCCGAGACTTGATTTTTTAGTCCGGGTGTGATACAATATAACCGCTTTGGAGAGCCGGTTTGTTTGTATCACACTCAGACCGTATATACCGTTCATCTGTTGGTAGCAGGTGGGCGGTTTTTTATTTTGATATTACATTACTTTTTCTTGATTTTTGTGACTTTAGTCTTTGCTTTTTTATAGTTTGGATTATAATTATCACAAGCTCTTTCTAACTTTTTAAAATTACAACAGATATTAGAAAGAAAAGCATTGTTTCCTTTTGTTGACTTATAATATGTTTTTGTTGCAGAGTTAAAAACATCAGCTTTCCTTTTATTTATATAGGAAATTTGTCTTCTTAACAGTTCAGCATATTTTTCATCTGTTTCATTATTAATATCAAATGAGATTAAAGCTGAGTCAGGTACAGGAATCATATTGTTGAAACCAAGTAAACCAAGATTGCCATTGTCTAATTTCATAATATGGATACCAGGTTTAATTTTACTATGATTCGGTTTTGGTGACTCCATTGGAACAAAATATTTATAACTACCAACAATTAAAAGAACACCAACATAAGGTCGTTTTTGGTCTTTGTTATTTTGTACTCGATTATCACGCGATTTCAGATAGTTTATGTATTTTTCTTCAATACGGTATAATTTTAAATTTTCCATAATCCTCCACAATAAAAAATGACGAAATGAACAACCGCCCATTTCGTCTTTTTAAGTCCCTACTTTCGGCAAGGGATTTCCGCTTTTTTAAGGTCTTACTTTCGGCAAAGACTTTCCGCTTTTTTAAGTTCCGATTTTACGGCTCGGACTTTCCGCTTGGAGCGAACGAGCAAACATATTCGAGAGCCGAATTAAATTTGTCATTCAGCGTGGAGATAATCTCCACACTTATATTATATACGGAATCGCGCCAAAAATCAACAACAAGATATGGGCTGTTTATTTAATTTTGTTCCAAATATGGTATATATTGTGATTTGCTATTGTACTGATATTTATACTCAGACCGTATATGAACCGTTCATCTGTTGGTAGCAGATGGGCGGTTTTTTTAATATATTTATATTGGTGCTATTATGATTTATTTAGCATATAAAGGATTACTGTTATAACAAAAGCGATAATTGCACTAATCCACCACAAAGTCGTTGAATTTTTGAATACATTGCTCAATACTATCACTACGCCGAATGCTGCTACAAATCCAAAGAACACAGCAGGAAATAACTGTTCCATAATTGTTCCATCAAAACTGCCACTTCGCCAAGCAATTCCACCTATAATTATAAATAAAAGCGGTCCCCATACACAAGAAAGGATAGCAATATCCTTTAAAAGAGACTTATTTTTTTCATTATTTGCCATAGTGAGATTCCCCCATATAAATATATTTGTAAATACCAATTAAAGTGACTATCTGCTACCAACAAGAAAGTGTGCTTTAACTTGCAAATAACAAACACTTCAACTAAAATTTTACTCTTAATCAACTACCTTATCTTGAATGGCTATATCGATTTCCGTAACAATCTTCAATCGTTAGCTCTGATGAGTAATATGCATCAATGAATGAGTCAACATCATTTCGTAAAAGCCTTACACTCGTCTTGTATAGACTTCGTTCAACTCTTTTTAAAAGCCAAGCATTTATAACCCAACAAGTAGCTAACAGGGGAATAGCAATTGGCAATTCAAAGAAGAATAAATCGATAATGATTATACCAATTGCAACCCATGTACTTTTGATTTTAAATGCATTAAGAAAAATAATTACAAATGGAAGTATAAGCTCTAATAATATGAGAAGAAGCAGAAAAAAATTTTGGTGTTCTATCGTGGCAATAACAGTTAAAACAATAGAAGGTATTATACCAAAATAATTTCCGTAGGAAACAGTGAATGGCCTTTCTAAATATGATATATCTCTTAATGCTCTGCTTGATATGAAAATTTTTGCTTTGTTATTATATATGGCAGTAAACAAATCTTCATAAGAATTATAGGGTGTGTCTTCCAAAATAGTTTCTAAATCAGTATTCATTTTTAAACATCTCCTATGTTTTCAAATTTCTCTTATTAATAATCTTGGTATGCCCAATATTCTGCATTGTTCCAAATCGCTATTTGTAATTTCTTTAGGCTTGTATTGAGGATTTATAGGAACAAGTTTCATCCAATCTTCGCCGTCAACATATTCGACCTTTTTAAGTGTTGCGTTTTCTCCTTCATAGAGAACTGCACCGATTTCACCGCTATGATTAAGTGTTGACTGACGAAGAATTAAAACTTTATCACCATCCATATAAAGAGGATACATAGAATCTCCCTTAACGGAGAGGACAAAGTATTCCTCTTTTTTTCTGCCCTTTAAGTATGTAAGTGGAATTTCAACGGTTTCACCACTCCAGTTTTCGACTGCTATTTCATCATATCCTGCAGCAATAGAACCAACAACAGGGAATGTGACTGTTTCAAAAGTCAGATTAGGATGCCTTAGTTTATATTTTTGTTCTTCACCAATAAGATATGATAAATTGACATTAAAAAAATCTGCAATTGCTTCAAGTGTTTCAAAATCTGGTGTACGATTGCCGTTTTCATACATCGAGATAGCACTTTTGGATATCTTTAATTTATCAGCTAACTCATCTTGGGTTAACTGCTCTTTTTTTCGCAAGTTTCTTAAAATTTCAGAAAAAAGTATTGGCATAATTACCACCTCAATGGAATAATATCACGAAATGTGAAAAAAGTCAATAAAAAGTTCACAAAAAGTGTTGACAAAAAGGAAAAATGAGTGTATAGTAAAAGTACACGATATGTGAACAGAGGTGAAATAATGGAAAAGTTAGTAATAGATAAAGAAAAAATGGCAGAAAAATTGAAACAATTTAGAGGGGATAAGACCCAAAAAGAAGTGTGTTTAGATGTAGGGATAACGCCATCGGCTCTTGCAATGTATGAAACAGGTGAAAGGGTTCCACGTGATGAAATTAAAGTCGTTCTTGCTAATTATTATCACACAACAATAAATGAACTTTTTTTTAACCTAAAAGTACACGAAATGTAAACTTATAACATCCCACAACCCCGGAGGTGAGAAAGATGAAAGAGATAACAATTAAACTCAAAGTGCCTAACAACAAAATTTTTAACACAGTTAGATTCAAGAGATTATTAAAAAAAGAGTCGATTGAATATAAGATAATTCAACCGACTGGAAAAATATGTTGTTCAAAAGGTTTTAATCTTCAATAGCTTCAACTTCATCATAATCAATTGTGAGAGACTCATTTTTAATAGCTCCAAATGTCATGCAACCAGGCAAGTCATCTTCAGCTTCAATTAAATCGATTTCGACAGTTTTATAACCATCATTAGTTATTTCGGTGAGTCTTTCTATCAATTCGGATATTTTAAATATCATTGTTATTTTCCTTTCTTTATAAACTCGGCTCTGCAAAGCCTGTAACTCTATTATATAGAAAAGGGAAAAATTTTCAAGTAAACAATATATTTTCACAGGGCTTTTCCGTCGTACAGGCTGAAAAGAACATTTTTTGCAAATTTTTTATCCATAGGGCATTTTGTGTAAGTCAACATACCGACTCTCCAAGGTAGGTATAAACAGCTTTGTGACAAAAAGTGATTATACACAGATTTCCATACATACCTGCAGAACTGACCCACCACTGCAGGAAAAATTCTCCTTAATGATTTTTTATTGTACACCATTTTATACATAGCATCGGTCTGTACGATGGAAAAGCTCTGTGAACCAAAGAAAAGGAAGGTGAGTATATGACAGGTAATATATTAGCTTATGCTCCTCAATGGAACAAACAATATACAACAATGTCAGAAGCTCCGGCACTTCTTACTATTGAGGAAGCTGCAATATTATTTAAGATACCGCAGGACAATGTAAGAATTCTATGCAGGAACAATACATTTGTTGCCTTCAAAATAGGTAGGGAGTGGCGAATACATAAAGAGGAAACATTAAAGAAACTTACAGGGGGAGTCTGATGCGAAAATTTAGAAATTATCAAGGTGAAACTGTTGAAATTGATGAAGTACCATTTAAAATGAAGTCACCAAAGTGGGTATTGAGGTTTAAATCACCGAAAGGCGATATAACCTGTATCGAGACAGTTGACTCTGAAGACAAAATCGGCGGTGTGCTGAATAAACACGGTGACGGAATATGGATTGAGCAAGCCACATGACACCATATTCAAAGAAGTTCGCCGGATATACAGCAAAAATCCAAGCATTAAAGAACGGTAGAGTTTGTTTAAGTGTTTATAACAAAGAACAGCAAATGAAACAACACTTGGAATGTGACAGCGTGGAAGAAGCTACACAGTTACTACAACTCAGCGGTCAACAATGGCAAAAAGAACAAGAAACAATAATTTATGTAGTAAAGGAGTGAGAAGATGTCAGGAATAACAAGCATACTTGCCATAGGACTTATATTCGGTTCGCTTATAGTATATGGCTATCTGAACGAAGACGAGGTTAAGGCTTGGGAGAAAAAAACGAGGCTTAAAATCTGCAGGTACATATATAACAAAATCGTTGAGTATGAAAACTGGCGAGTTTTAAGAAGGTCAGGAATTAAGGAACAGGAAGTAATAAATGCACTGTTTGAAAATGCCTACCACTATTATGACGGATATAAAACAGTTAAGAACCTTATAGGTGATGAAAATCATGAATTAGTCAAAGCATTAAGTAGTAAATGTTTCTCTTGCTTTATCGTGATAAAAGATAGTGGCCTTGGTGACCTGTTTTTAGAGTTCGTTGAAAACAAACAAAAAAATAACCGTGTCAGCGGTAACTAACACGGCTATAAATACAAGGAAGTCATAATAAACCTCACAAATTTATTATAACTTCCTTTTCCTAAAATGTCAAATAAAAAAATTGTACAGAAAGAAAAGAGGAAGATTATGAAAAATACATTATCAGATTTGAATAACTATCTTTTTGAGAGTATTGAACGTTTAAACGACGACAGTTTAAGCAATGAGGACCTTGAAAAAGAAATAAAAAGAAGTGAAGCAGTGCAGAAGGTTGCAAAGACAATTATTGATAATGGTACTCTTGCTTTACAGGCTCAAAAACATTTTGATGATTATGCACCCGGGAATAAAGTTGCAATGCCACTTTTAGGTATTACAGATAAATGACTGGTTAAGGAAAACACAGAACTTAAAGAGCAAGTGAAGAATCTACGAGAAAGGATAAAAAGATTAGAACAATGGTAGGACATCGATATACAGATGAAGAACACGAGTTCTTAAGAAGTTATATACCGGGACATACATACAAAGAGATAGTAGAAGCATATAACCAAAGATTCAAAGAACCTATTACAGCATCGAGAGTCAAAGGATATATAGGAAATCACAAACTAAATACCGGTAAAACAGGCAGATTTGAAAAAGGTCATGTTCCGTTTAATAAAGGTATTAAAGGTATGTGTGCTGAAGGTTGTGAAAAAACATGGTTTAAAAAAGGTAACTTACCGCACAACACAAAGCCCATTGGATATGAAAGAATTACAAAAGATGGTTATATTGAAGTAAAAGTAAAAATGCGACCGAGTAACCATGATTGTAATGATAATTTTGTTGCAAAACACCGCCTTGTATGGGAACAGGTGAATGGTCCTATACCAAAAGGCTATAAGCTAATATTTTTAGATGGAAACAAGCAAAATTGTGTTCTTGAGAATCTTGCACTTGTAAGTGAAGCTGAACTGTTGCAAATGACAAGAAATGGATTGCGAAGTGATTCATCAGAATTAACAGAAACAGGTGTTCTTATTGCGAGAGCAGGCGTTGCAATGTATAAGGCAAGGAAAAAATCGCATCAGCGGAAAAGAGGAAAACTATGACATTTGATGAAATGAAAGAAGCCTGGATTCAGCAAGTGCCGGTTATTCTTTGTACTGATGTTATAAATCCTCGCAATGAAACAGATGGACAATATGAATATAAGCGAATAATCGGATATGCAAATGAACTCCCAACACCTGATAGTGATGCAATAACGAAAGTAAAGCTTGAAGATAAATGTGGGCGTTCGGTTACATACGCAAAACTTGAAGATTTGAAATTAAAAAATTAAGTTAAAAGGAGTGTTACACATGAGTAAAGTAACAGTAGTTCCAGCAGATGGAAAAATTATTATTGAGAATGTACCTAATGAAATGATTAGGTCCCTTCTTGGTAATGGAACTCTCACAACGCTCAATAAAATTGAGCCTGGTGAAGTAGTAAAGGCGGGAATGTTTGAGATTATTGTTCTCGAGCATCTTGAGGAAGGAACAGCAATTATTTTCAAAAATGCTCTTGAAAAGAGAATGCAGTTTGACTCTAAATCAGGTAATTGGATTTCAAGTGATTTGAGAAACTATCTCAATACTGATTTCTATAAAACACTTTCAATGAATTTTGGTGCTGAAAACATTATTGAACATACAGTTGACCTTACAACTGTTGAGGGTAGTAAAAAGTATGGTTCAGTGCAGGATAAGGTAAGTCTTTTAACCTGCAGTCTTTTCAGTAAGTACCACGATATTCTTGAAAAATACAAACTTGATAAATGGTGGTGGCTCTGTACACCTATTGATGTACCCGGTTGGGAGGATTGCGCCCGCGCCGTCTACGGCATTGGGATACTTTACTACTTCAGCTGCTACATTGACGGTGGGGTTCGCCCGTTTTGTATCTTAAAATCTAATATCTTTGTATCTAAAGTGGAGGAATAAAACTATGACATTAGCAGAAATTCAAGTAGGAAATACTTGTAAAACAGAAACAATGGAGCACATCGTTCTTGAACATCTTCCTGATGGTAAAACAGTTTGCCTTTCAAAAGACATCGTTACTTCAATGGCATACGATAAGAAGACAGGCATCTATACCAATTCAAATATCCGTAAGTACCTCAATTCAAAGTTCTTGGACAAGCTTACAAAAGAGGTTGGTGCAGAAAATATTATTGAGCATACAGTTGACCTTACATCTGATGAAGGTAGTAAGAAACACGGCTCGGTAACAGATAAAGTCAGTCTTTTGACTTGTGAACTTTTCCGTAAATATAACGAAATCCTTGAAAAGTACAATCCTGGTCGTTGGTGGTGGCTTGCTACTCCTTTTGCTATTGAGTATTGGGAAGATTGCGCCCGCGCCGTCTACGGCAGTGGGGTACTTCACTACTACCTCTACATCATTGACGGTGGGGTTCGCCCGTTTTATATCTTAAATTCTTCAATCTCTGTATCTGAATAAGGAGAATTCTATGGGACAAGACAAACCAAATGATAAGGAAATGCAAGTAATAATTAAAGCGAAAGAGTTGGCAGCTTACACTTTGGGAATTACCTCAAACAGTAAGAACTTCCCTAAAAAATTCCGCTTTACACTTGTAGATAAAATGCAAACGAGAAGCTTTAACATCTATGAGAGCTTGCTCGAAGCAAATCGCACACGCATTGAAAATAAGATAATCCGTGGAGATTTGCAAACAAAAGCAATTACATATTGCGAAGAATTGCAGTTTTATATCGAACTTTCCTTAATGAACAATATCATCACACCACAGAGGGCGGAGTTTTGGTCCGGTCTTGTCACCGATATAAAGCGTATGACTATTGCATGGAGAAAAAGGGATAAAGATAGATAAAGCACAGGCTATGCGTTGTCCGTTTTTTTGCGCCCGCGCCGTCAACAACAATGGAATACTTAACTACAACAACTACAACAATGACGGTGGGGTTCGCCCGTTTCGGTGGAAAGTGAGAAAGAGTAGGCAGTACGCCGAAATCAGTGCACCACATCAAAAGAACGCATAGCCTTTCCCTTTGATATTATGACAGATTTTGAAAAGGTAACATCCTTTGAAAACTTATACCGGGCATATCGCACAGCAAAACGTGGTAAAGGATATAAGGGAAGTTCCGCAAGGTTTGGGACAATGGCTCTTGACGGAGTGAATATACTCAAAGAATTACTTATAAATCATGAATATCGGATACGAGGTTATTCTGAATTCAAGGTTTATGAGCCAAAGGAAAGAGTTATAAAAGCCGGTGCTTTTGTAGATAAGATTGTGCAGCATAGTCTTTGTGACAATGTTCTTTTGCCGAAACTTGCCTCTGTATTCATTCGTAATAACTTTGCTGGACAGATTGGTAAAGGGACACTATTCGGTTTAGAAACACTTAAAAAAGATATGTATGATGCCTATACCATACACGGTATGAACATCTACATATTAAAAGCAGATGTAACCAAATTCTTTTATAACATTGACCACGAGATATTAAAGAAACTCGTGGCCGAACAATTTGATGATGACGGTATCAGATGGCTCTGTAATCTTATTATCGATAGCACCGATGGAAAAGGTTTACCATTAGGTAATCAGACATCACAGGTGTTTGCTCTCCTTTATCTTAACGGATTGGACCATTACATAACAGAAACACTCGGTATTCAATATTACGGCAGATATATGGATGATTTCTATTTGATTCATCAGGATAAGGAATACCTTAAATACTGTCTTAAAAAGATTACTGAATATGTAGAACACCTTCAATTATCTTTAAATGGTAAAACACAGATTATGCCATTTAAGAATGGTATTAAGTTTCTTGGATTTCATACTTATATTCGTGACGGTAAGGTTGTTTGTAAGATAAGGAACGAGAATAAGCGTAATGCTGTTCGCAAATATAAAAAGATGGCCAAGCTTGTCGTAGAGGGTAAGCTTAGCCGTGAAAAGTTTATTGAATGCTATACATCTTGGAAAGCACACGCATCACACGGTGATTGTGATGGGCTTATCTATAATCTCGATGAACAGATTGAGAAAATATTAAGAGGTGAAAATGAATGATACATGAATTAAAAGAACATCCTGAATTCTTTGAAGATGTGATTTCGGGTAAGAAAACATTTGAAGTGAGAAAAGCTGACCGTAATTTTAAGGTCGGAGACCTGCTTGCATTGAATGAATATAATCCTGATTCAAAGGAATACACAAATCGCTGCTGTTTGGTGTACATAGATTATATTCTTAATGATTCTAATTACTGTAAAGAAGATTATGTAATTCTCAATATAAAGCCTTGTGCAGTAATCAAAAAGAATTCACCAAGATGTGAGTATGCATTTGAATTTGATTATTCGGTGCCAGAATTAAGTGAGGTAAAGCCAATATGACAGATAACGAGATTAAAAAGGCTTTTGAAGAACACATTGAACGCACTAAAAACATCAAGTATGGTGCAAGAAAAATGGCTATGGTTGATGTTGAACTATTAAAAAATACCCTTGACCTTATCAATCATAATGATGAAGAGATTAACAAATTAAAATATCAAGTCAACAGATTAAAGCAATATGACGAAAAACGAGATATTGACTTACATTCAAGGTTGAAAGCAGAAGCAAGAGCCGAAGCAATCAAAGAAGTTTTAGATGAGATAACTGAAATATTACACGAAGCGGAAATGCATGGGAATTATGAGCCTTCCCTTACCATTGAAATTATTAATGATATTAAAGAGAAAATGAGGGTTGACAATGAATAAGAAAACAGCCTTTACGATTCTTTTAGGTGGACTTGCCTTTATTGCCTATGCCTTTAGTCTTATTTACTTTGTACTTTATATATAAGGTGGTGAATGTATGGAATTGATTATGGGATTATTTGCTTGGTTATTCAACTTGTTTCAGGTAGTACCGTTAAGCATTATTGCAATATTAATGGAAGCGGACAAGTTTTTCAGTATGTTCATTTAAGGGAGCAATTATATGATTAAGTATTTCTGTAATATTTGTAAGAAAGAAATCAATATGAATGTTGACGGTGTAAGTGTTATGTTCAATGCTCAGGGTATGGCAATGCGAAACAGTATCAATGAAGATTTACATCTGTGTTCAGAATGTTGTCATAAGTTAAAAACATTTATACATAATTCAGCGGAAATGAAAATTGAGGTGAAATAATGAAGATTAAAGAACTTATTAGCAAACTCAAGAAATACAATCCTGATGCAACTGTTAACGTAGTTGTTAATAGTACACCTAAAGATTTTAAAATTTGTTTTGGTAGTTCTGAAGGAGTATCAAAAAACAGTTGCGAAGATGTGAGTTTTATGGTGGATTGTACAGAAGAAACTGCAAAATAAAAAAAGACGGCGAAGCTCTAAAAAACTTCACCGTCAAGAGTACATTATATATGCACTTTTCTAACAACAATAGTATATCATAATGTGCTCAAAAAGTCAAACAAAACGGGGACGAAAAGAGTCCCTTGGTGGCCTCGTATTGTATAGTAACAACTCAACCATTTTATATTTAGGAGTACATAAAAATGAATGCTTATAATCAAAGTCAATGTCAAGTCAAGTCAGGGGGATTTATCTCCACCTTGCAGAAAGTTAAAGAGCAGATAAATTTTGAATACTTTCAGAGAAATTTTGAAAAAGACGAAGTGAAACAGATAATCGAATTCTGCAACATAATGGCAGATGTTCTTACCCTTCCACAAGAAACACTTGTTGTTATCGGAAAAGAACAGAGAAAAGCATCTACTGTTCAGGAAGTGTACGGACTTCTTGATGAAAGACACATTGAAACTGTACTTGTGAATTTTAATCAAGTGCGTTATGAAATCAAGAGTTTGAAAACATATATTCGCACAGCTCTCTATAATTCATATTTTGAGATGGAGAATAAGGGTGCAAATGAGACAAATGTGAGGATTGCAGAAAATGATTAAAGAGAAGATAACAAAAGCAGGGAAATTGTTAGATATAGATTTTTATCCTTGCTGGTCTGATGGGAGAAGATTACCAACAGGACCGAAGAAATCAAACGGTTCATCAGAAGCGCAGCAGAAATATAACAACAATCAAGCGATTAAAGAAGCAGTATTTATCATAAACGAAAACTTTGACAGCAATGATAATATTTTATCTTTGACATTTTCTCCTGAAAATGCACCGCAGGATGAAAAAGAGTTGCATCGTCATGTCACAAATTACTTCCGTAGGCTTAAAAGACTCCGAAAAAAGGAGCTTGAAAGAGTAACAGAGATGTTAAAAAAATTGCCGGGTGATGAATTCTTTGATGTTCAGCGGAAAGAACTCGAAATCAAGAAAGCAAAATTAGAAGCTCCCTTTAAGTATTTTTACACAAGGGAAGAAATTGAATATCAGCGTGGGCCTTTTAAAGGAAGAAAGAATTATCATCCACACATTTTTATAACAGGTGGTATTGACAGAGATAAATTAGAGGAATTGTGGCCGTTCGGTACTCGTTGCAATGCTGACCGTTTTCAGCCTGAACGCTTTGGACCTGAAACAATGGCAAAGTATATGATGAAGGACCCTAAAGGTTATAGAAGATTCTGCTGTTCTCGTAATATGAGTCGTACATATAAACAGCCAAAGATTAAGACCAGCAGATTATCAGCTGCAGGAGTTGCAAAACTTGCTCAGGAAAGAGTTGACGATGCAGCATATTGGGAAAAGAAATACAAAGGTTATCGTTTTGTTCGCAGTTATCCACGATTCAATGAATACAACTGTCATTGGTATATGACTGTGGTAATGTATGCAGCCGGTGATGAACCTGTTCCAAAGTGGGATATGGATAATTGGCCGAATGACGATTGGCAGAATAATTTATAACAAGTCAGCGGAAAAGGAGTGTTGCCAATGACTTTACAACAGCTTAATGAACTGCGTAAAGAAAGCGGTATCATTAAAAATCTAAAAGAAGAAATTGAAACATTTGCGGATAGCATACCGGGTGGAAACATCAGCGGAATGCCTTCCGCTAAAAGTGTATGCAACAGTAAGGAAAGAAGGTACATTTCTTGTTTAGCTGATAAAGAAAAGTTACAAAAGCGATATGAAAAAATGCTGTATAAACATTCTGAAGCAATAAAATACATAGAAAAAATTCAGGATGAAACTGTGTATAACATTTTCAGGTATCGTTTTATTAAGAATTACCATTGGAACAAGGTAGCAATGCTCGTTGGTGGTGGCAACACAGAAGAAACTGTCAAAAAGATGGTTTACAGATATTTAAGCAAAAATCAATAAAAAAATAAAAGTTGTCCCGAATGTCCCGAAAAATTCAGATATAATATAAACTGAGAAGAGAAAGAAAGCACTCCGTTGGGGTGCTTAATTTTTTGGAAAGGAGAAAACCATGAGCGAGAATTCAGCGGAAATTAAAGTTAAATTAAAGCCTCAACAAGAACGTTTCTGTCGAGAATATGTGCTAAATGGTGGAAAGCAAAAAGAAGCTGCAATCGCTGCTGGGTATTCCAAAAAAACAGCAAGTGTGCAGGCATCAAGATTGTTAACAAATGTTAATATTCTCTCACGCGTACACGCGATACAGATTGAAGAGTTAAAAAAATTATCAGTTACGCCTGAGTCCGTTATAATGAAATTTTTAGAAATATATGACCGTTGTATGCAGGCTAAACCAGTTATGGAGTGGGATTATAGTGAGCACAAAATGATTGAAACAGGTGAATACGCATTTGACTCCAAAGGTGCTATAAATGCACTTACAAAAATTGGTGATTATCTTGCAATGTTCAAACAAAATGTAAATGTCAATGGTGAATTAAGTGTAAGTAAGCTGGAAGACCTATTATGATTTATACAGCTGATTACCTGATTGAAAAGCGTAAAGAAAAATGGGAAGAACTTCACGACATTGAATTCGATAAGAAGTTAAGAAGTGCTATTGCTGAAGAAATTATTCAGAATAGTGGATTATTTCGGGAAATCCGAAGTAATCCCGAAAAACTGATTGAATTGGTCTTTATTGTTGTTGATAAAAATCAAAAAACAATGCCATTCTTCTTCAATGATGTACAAAAAGACTTCATAAATACACTCAATAAAGCAATACAGGACTTTGAACAAGGCAAGATAACAAACATATCAATGTTGGTGTTAAAAGGCCGACAACAAGGTTTTACAACACTTATAACAGCTATTCAGTTGGCATGTAGTATCGTGAATAAAAACTTTCAGGGATTTACTCTTGCTGATGAAAGTGATAATGCTGAAACAATATTTCAAAACAAAGCAAAGTTTCCATATTCACAGCTCCCTGATGTGTTACAACCTACTGAAAAATTCAATAACAAAAGACAGTTATTGTTTGAAAAAATCAATGGTAGCTGGTCTGTTGATACTGCAACAAAGAATGTAGGTCGTTCAAGAACGGTCAATTTCTTTCACGGTTCGGAATGTGCCTTTTGGAAAGACGGTATTTCACCGATACAGGCTGCATTAGGTGAAGCATTTACGAAAAACTGTATAAAAATATATGAGAGTACTGCAAACGGATATAACGACTATCAGAAGATGTGGGATAGTGGAGTACATATCAATTGCTTTTATGAATGGTGGAGAACCAAAGAATACAGAATCAACTTCCCGAATGATGAAGAAAAACAACGGTTTTTGGAGTTTATTCCATCTAAAAATGAATGGATAAATCAGCGGTTACAGTGGTTGCAGAATGATGTGGGACTTGAACCTGAACAGCTGTATTGGTACTACGATAAATATGAGGGATTCCTGGATAAGCGATTGATTAAACAGGAATATCCGTGTAGTCCGAGAGAAGCTTTTCTTTTGTCAGGTGCGAATGTATTTGATACTGAAAAGTTACTTGCTCGTTTGCAATCGATTACAAAGCCAATCAGAACAGGCTATTTCAAGTACGATTATGATGGATTGAAGATAACCAACATTGAGTGGGTGAATGATAAAAACAACGGATATATCAACATTTATCAGTTACCTAATACACCTGCGATAACGAAATATTGTCTTGGTGGTGATACTGCCGGGGACGGTAGTGACTATTTTACAGGTCATATTCTTGATGCAAGAACAGGTGTACAGTGTGCGGTATTAAAACACGAGTTTGATGCTGACCAATATACACGACAAATGTATTGTCTTGGGAAGTATTATAAATGGGCTTTGATAGGTATTGAAGCTAATTTTGATACTTACCCTATACGAGAATTAGAGAGGTTGGGATATCCTAATCAGTACATTCGAGAAACCTTTGATAAATACACAGGAAAAATGGAAAAGCGTTTTGGATTCAAGACAACAACCATTACACGACCTGCGATTATTTCAAAGTTAAAAGAAGTAGTTCGTGACCATACTGAAACAATCAACGACAAGGATACATTGGAAGAATTGCTTACCATTATCAAAAACGAAAAAGGTAAAGCAGAAGCTCCTGCAGGATGTCATGATGACCAAATGATGGGCCTTGCGATTGCTCACGAAATTAAAGAACAGGTTGATGTATCGAAGGATGTCATTGAAGTGCATCCAAAATACAACTTCAGCAGTGAAAGAGAAAATGCAATTCAATCTGATTACGGAGAAAGAATTGTAGTCATATAAGGAGAAGATATGAGTATTACAGAAATTATTATATTGATGTTTTTTATCGGCACACTTTGTATAGTGTGCTTTTTTGTTGGTGCAAAAGTCGGTCAGAAGGTTGTTAACGGTGAGGAAATTAAACTTCCCGAGCTTAACCCGGTAAAGGTTTATCGTGAACATCAGGAACAGAAAGCTATTGATGCAGACCAATACAGAAACAATATCATTCTCAACAATATTGAAAATTATAACGGTACGGCAATCGGACAGGAAGATGTGCCATAAGGAGTAGGTGACAAATGGATAGACAGGAAATTCAACAGACTGCTATATGGACTTTATACGAAAAGGGCAGAAATTATCATAGACTGACAGGAATATACACAGATACAGACCGAAACTACCGAATGTTCAACGGCAATCAGTGGGAAGGTGCAAAGCTTGGCGGTGTAGAACCTGTTCAGAAGAACTTTATCAAGCCTATTGTTAAATATAAGTTGTCTGTTATTCACGATAATTTATATGCGATTAACTATTCTTCACAGAATTTTGAAGATGCTGAATTCCATAAAACAGCAGAACGCTGTTGTGAAATGCTTAATAACTACGCTCACAAAATATGGGAACAGGATGAAATGGATGATAAAGGTCGAAGAATAACAAAAGATGCTGCCATCAATGATGAAGGTATTCTATATGTTGACTTTGATAAAGAAAAGATGAGACCTGTTAATGAAGTTATCAAGAAAAATGATATTTACTACGGTAACGAAAATGATGATGATATCCAGGCTCAACCATATATCTTGATTCGTAAGCGAATGCCTGTTGCCAATGCTATTGAGTTCGCACTGAATTGTGGAGTAAGCAAAGAAGAAACAATATACATAAGAGGCGACAACGATACATTTGAGGAAAGCGGAGAAGCAGCAAAAGAAGAAGTAGATGATATGGTCACTTTTGTATATAAACTGTACAAAATGAATGGGACAGTTTGCTTTTCTATTTCTTCACGCTATAAAGATATTGTAGAAGATGTTGATACAGGATTAACTCGTTATCCTTTAGCACACTTCACATGGGAAGAAAAAGAGGGAAGTGCAAGAGGTGAGGGTGAAGTACGATATCTTATTCCTAACCAAATTGAAGTTAACCGTACAGAAATGCGAAGAGTTCTTACGGTAAAGAACCAGGCATATCCGCAAAAGATTGTTGATGTTACTAAAGTTGAAAATCCAAATGAAGTCAATAATGTGGGTGGCCTTATTAAAACAAAAGGACAGTCAGTTGATGATGTCAGAAAAATTGTTGGAACACTTCAACCTGCACAGATGTCAAGTGATGTTAAGCAGTTGCAGGAAGACTTGATTCAGTTAACAAGAGAACTTGCAGGTGCCGGAGATATTGCAACAGGACAGGTTAACCCTGAAACGGCTTCAGGTCGTGCAATTCTTGCTGTTCAGCAGGCTTCACAAGCACCTATGATGGAACAGAGAGAATCCTTTAAGAAGTTTATCGGAGATGTTGCAAAGATATGGCTTGAATACTTCATTGTACATTCAGCGGATGGCATTAATCTTGAGGAAAAAGTTACAGACCCGAATACCAAAGAAGAAACAGTTCAGATTGTTACAGTTCCTCAGTTTGTATTAGAAAGATTACAGGCTACCGTTAAGATTGATGTAACACCGAAGAGCGTATATGACAAGTTTGCACAGGAACAGTCACTTGAAAACTTCCTTACACAAGGATATTTCAATGTTCAGCGGTTAGGAGAATTAAAAATATATGTGAAGCTTCTTGATGATGACAGTGTTGTGCCAAAGATGAAACTTCTTGAAGCAATCAAGTATATGGAAGAAGAACAGATGAGAATTGCACAGATTCAGGCAGATGCACAGATAATGCAGCAACGCGCTTTTCAGTTTATCAATGAAGATGCTGACGGACAGGCTTCACAGATTGCTGATGCCATGAAAATGATGCAGTCAAGCGGAGTCCCGACACAATAAAGAATATTTAGATATTAAAGCACTCTTATAGGGTGCTTTTTTATGTGGGGACAGGAAAGATGGCAAAGCAATGGCTCATAGTAAGTTATCTTTAATGTCATTGGAAATCCTTGCAGCAGCGAGGTTGTTCCCACTAATAAAACTGACCAAGCATTTAAGTCATAAAACTGTATGGATACGGTGAAGCAAACACCACAAAAAATAGAAAGGAGTTCTATATGGAGAACAACAATAACAATGTGATAGAAGAAATCACTGAAAATGTGGATACAACAACCACAGAAGAAATCGTTGAAGACATTGAACAGATTGAAGAATCAACAGGGGAAACACAATCTGACAAGATTTATTCAGAGGCTGAATTTCAGGCGAAGTTTGAAGAGTCAATGAATAAAAAAATGCCTCGCAGAGAGGCAAAGATACGCAAAGAGGTTGACGGAGAATACAGTCAACATAAAGAACTCGTTAGCGTATTGCAGGCAGGTACAGGTGAAAAGGATATCGGCAAGCTTATTGATGCTTTTAAAACGCATTATGCAGGAAAAGGCATTGATACAACACCAAAACAGCCGGAGTATTCTGCAAGGGATAACGCAATCCTTGCAAGAGCTGAGGCTGAAGACATTATTGCATCAGGATATGATGAGGTTGTCGAAGAAACTAACAGACTTGCTCAAATTGGTGTGGAAAAGATGTCAGCAAGAGAAAAGGCTGTGTTTAGTGTTCTTGCTGAATACAGACAGAAAACAGAAAGAAACAAGGCTTTTGCAGATGCCGGTGTAACAGAAGATGTTTACAACAGCCCTGAATTTAAGTCCTTTGCTTCTATGTTCAATAAAGATACACCAATTAAGGAGATATTAAATCTCTATGGAAAAACTACACAGCCGAAAAAGGATTTTCAAACAATGGGAAGTATGAAAACCGGCAAGAGCGATAAAGGTGTAAAAGATTACTATACACCTGAAGAAATTTCAAAACTCACAGAACAGGACCTTGATAATCCGAAGGTGTGGGAAGCAGTAAGGCGTTCTATGACCGGTCAATAACCTTCCCTAAAAAGAAAGAGGGTTAATTAATTATGGCAGTAGCAAATACTGTAACAGAATTCCAACAGGTAATATGGAGTAAATCAATACTTCGTTCACTTCAGAAGATTACATCATTGAGAAATCATTGTAATTTTCAGTATCAGAAAGATACAAAAAATGCAAAGGAAGTAAAAATCCTTAGCGTAAACAGACCTACAATTCGTACATATGTACCGGGACAGGCTCTTCAGAGAGAAAGTGTAGCAGACAGCTCATTGACTCTCAAATTGGACCAGTACAGATATTTCAACTTTGAAGTTGAAGATATCGTAAAGGCACAGTCAGTACCCGGTCTTATGGAAGCACTTACAGACGAAGCAAGCCGAGGAATGGCAGAACAGGGCGACGAATATGTTGGCTCTGTTGTCAAGACTGCTGCAGATGCAGGTGAGATAGCTGTCTCTGAAAGTGTTATTGCACTTACGAAATCAAATGCAGTAGAAAGTGTTGAAAACGGTTTTGCAACACTTTATGAAAATGATTGCAAGGTTTCAGATACATTCTATCTTGAGGTTGCTCCGAGAGTGTTCACTACATATCGTCAGCAGTTGACAGAGTTATCAACAGATAACCCTGAAATTCTTAAGAAGGGTGCTGTTGGTAAAATTAACAATGCTTATGTGTGCATTGAAAATCTTCTTCCAACAAGCGAAGATGCATATTATAACATTCTCCGTACTGACAAGGCAGTTGCGTTTGCAGAGCAGATTGACAAGGTGGAGAAGTACAGACCTGAAGATGCATTTACAGATGCAGTTAAAGGCTTGTATGTCTTTGGTGCGACAATCGTTCGTCCAAAAGAAATCTATGTTATGAAGACAAAGAAGTCATAATCAAAAAAGGAAAGAGAGGAGTAAAATCCTCTCTTTTTTTAGAATAAGGAGATAATTATGGGAAACGAATTATTTACAGTAAAACCAAGCTTAAAGCAGTACTACGGAGTAACAGTTACAAAAGAAACAAAATTTGATGAAAAAACTGATAGCGGAGAAGTGCATCAGACATTGGAAAACTGTGTTTTAACCACAGAGATTAACAGAGAGTGGACACAGGGTGAAATTAAAAACACTATTCATAGTGTTCAGACAGAAGAACTTCCTGAAGGTACAGTTATTATTTGGAGTGAATTGGAAGGCTATATCGTGCCGAATGTACCTATGTATAAATTAAGAGACCTTGAAGCAGAAATCAAGGAAATTAAAGAAATATATAAAGATAATACGGATATAAACCCGAAAGGGTAGAAATAGATATTGAGGTGATTTTAAATGTTCGTTGTTAATGAAGATTTATCTGTTAGCCTTAACAGGGGAGATGCCGGGATAATTAAAATCCCAAGAAAAGTAGATGGAAAATATGAAGTTAATACTGGTGATGTGTTAAGACTTCGTGTGTTTCCAAAGAAAAATTGCGAAAAAGTTGAGCTTATAAAAGACTATTCCGTAAGTTCAACATCAGAATATATTGAGCTTGCATTATCAGGTAGTGACACAAGATTAGGTGATGTTATAAATAAGCCAACAACATATTGGTATGAGATTGAACAGAATCCTGAATGGAGTTTGTCAGACGGTGCTGTAGGAGTGTACCCAAAAACGATTGTCGGATATGATGAAGACGGTCCTAAAGTATTCCTGTTATATCCTGAAGGAGACGATTCAGGCGATTTACCTGTAGATAATATAGGAAGAAAAGTAAATGTATCAGATGAAGCAGTAGAAAGCATTATCGAAAACGAGCTTTTTCAGGAGTATGTTGATGACAAAACAAGAGACATAACTGAAAAGGCCAATACATCTTTGAATACAGCGAAACAAATTGCTGATACACTTCAATCAAAACTTAATAATGGTGAATTCAAGGGTGAAACAGGTGAACAAGGTGAAAAGGGCGAAGCATTTACCTATGAAGATTTCACAGCGGAACAGCTTGCATCGTTGAAAGGTGAACAAGGTGAAAAGGGAGAACCATTTACCTACGAAGATTTCACACCCGAACAGCTTGAAGCCTTAAAGGGAGAAAAAGGTGCTCAAGGTGAAAAAGGCGAAGCATTTACCTACGAAGATTTCACACCCGAACAGCTTGAAAAATTAAAATGTGCAGTTGTTGACGATGAAATGTCAGACGATAGCGAGAATCCTGTTCAGAACAAAGTTGCCAAGAATTATGTTGATGGTGAGGTTGGAGAAATATCAGAGATATTTGATAAATCTGTTAATCTCTATAATGAAAAAACAAACCTAAATTATAAAGAAGTTTCAAACAGTACAGGGATTATACACGACAATACTGTCTGGGCAGTAACACAACCAATTTTACTAAAAAAAGGACAGTACACTATCACCCACGATAGAGATAACAATAGACATTTCGGATATGTGTCATTTTATGATATGAATATGGTCTTCGATAAAAAAGTTAGCCTTTTTACAGGGGTTCCCGTTGATACTGAAAAAAAGGTTGCAAGTCTTGTTATTGAACAAAACTGTTATGCTCGTTTTTCAGGAATAATTGACCGTATTACAGGAACAGAGCTTATGATTGTAAGAGGCACAGAATTACCAACAGAATATGTACCATACAAAAACGAAATTAAGCCTGATTATCTTCCTGAAAACATCAATAAGGTAGTTACTACTGAACATTATTCCCTTGATATACAAACTTTAAAATCAAATGGTTATATGACTTGGATTTCTGAAGACTCAGGGTCAAAGTTAATAGTTTCACTTATATTTGTTCCAGCAATTATGGATAACGGTGTTCAACATAAAATTATAGATGTTCCGTTTGAGTTTATAAATGTTAATAATGTTTTGACATGGAGTAATCAAAATAAATTTAAGAATGTTGGAATATCAAGTCCCGTATTAGCTCAGGCATTGGGTTTGAACGGTACTTTATGGTTTGATACTATTATAAATATAATGAATGAGATGGGATTCCCACGTAAAGATACTATATTTGAATTCTATGATGCAAACACAGGTGATAATTATGGAACTCTCGTTATAGAATTAACAGGAACAGCACAAACTCATAGTAGTATGACTGAACTGAAATCATTATGGGAAACAATTCTTGAACACCCTGAAACTAAACTCATTTTTGAATATCAAAAACAAGAGAACATAACAACATATGAAGCGGCATATTTGTATGATGCTTCTTCTACAGTAGAAATCGGGGAGGTTTAAATAATGGACATAAATTTAAAAGAAACATTAGATAAAATTGTCGAAGAAAAAATGCGACCAACTGAAAAAGACCGAATTGTAGCTTTAGAAAATGCTCTAACAGACATTGCTATGATGGTTGCGGGGGTGGAAAATAATGATTGAATTCATCAAAACACAGTACACTCTTTATAAAACAGGTGGCAATTCAATCGGCATTGAGAAAATCCACAAACTTGCTGACAAGTTTATGACGGAAGCAGAAAGAAAAGAGTTATTTGAAGAGGAATAGTTATATAAGCATCACCTTAATTGGTGGTGCTTTTGTATTTATCACAGAAAATGAAGGTGATTAAATGACATTAGAGGAAATGATAAAGAAGGTATTAAGACTTATTGAAGAGTTCAATCCTAACCATAAAGATTTAACAGACGACCCTGATATAGCTACAAAGATGAAAGATGTAATCAATCAGGTTATGTATGAACTTGCAAGACTTAAAAAGATACCACGATATGTTGAATTTGAGGTTACCGAAGGAGAAACAATCGACTTCGCAAGAATCGAAAATGAATGTGGCTCTGAGGTGTATCAGGTTTGTAAAGTCAGCGGTGTTAAACATGAATGCAAGGCTGAAAACACAATTATTAAAGTCATTGAGAGTGGAACTATTGAAATTGAAATGTGCATATATCCTGAAAGAATCACCTCTACAACAAATGCGAAAATTTATGAATTTGAGTTAAGTTCTGATGTGCTTGAGATAATGCCTTATGGTGTAGCAGCGGACTTACTTAAAAGTGATATATCTGCAGAATACGGTAAGATTTATTCACAGCGATACGAAATGATGATACAGCGTGTTGACTCAAGATACAATATGCCGAGTATCAGCTATGAAGGTGGGGTGAACTTCTGATGGCATCAGGAGATTTAGTACCACGAATCTACAGTAATTTTAGAGGTGTTGACTTCAGAGGTGAAGACATCAACATTATGCGAAGTCCTGACAGCCTTAATATGTGGAGAGACTATAAGGAAGTTGACAGCATAAGAACAAGACCGGAATTTAAAAAGGTAAATCTTTTGCTTTTTGAAGAAGATGGAAAGACAGTGTGGGGAATGAATAAGGCGGTTAAGTCTTCAGGACAGAAATCGTATTATTTTCATATTGGTGACAAAATATATGGTTGCATCACTGCAAAAGAAGCTATTAAGCAAGGTGTTGCCACAAACGAAACATTTAAAGATGTTGAAATAGAAGATTCTTTTATTGTTATACCTCTTTGGATTGCACCTTTAGATTACTCAATGAATGAAAGAAAATCAAGCAGTTTTGTGTTTAATGATAATGTTTATACTATTGACGGAAAAAAATACCGTAAAAATCTTTCGGAAGTTAAAGGATATGTTCCAACAACTTCAATCGGAAGAAAGCCTAAAGGTGGCGGTACGGTGTATGAAGATGTCAATATGTTGTCAGAATATCGCATAAATACATTTTGTGGTGATGGTAAAAACACAAAATTTTTTCTTGATGCACAAAACATTGATGATGATTTTGAACCTGTTGTGTATATAAAGCAACGCGGAGATGTGTATTTTGAACCTTTTAATAATTCAATTGAGTCATCAAAATACGAATTTCATAATAAAAGTAATTTGGCTTATGAAGATGCAATAAGAAATAAAATATCAAGTATGGCTAATGGTACATCAATAACCATACAACTGTATCTTGAACCTGGTGTAGAAGAAAGAGATGCTATTGGAAAACACATAGCAGGTACTAAACTTATTTCAGATGATAAACTTGAACTTTATGATTTTACAGGTGATGGAGTTATACGAGCTACTGATGCAAGATATGTATACAAAGCCATCTCAGGAGAATGGTCAGTTTCTTGTTGGTCGGGAGCAGTAAAGTCAGATGTGATAGTAAAAAAAGGTTTATTAGGTACTATTACGGCAACAGGCACGAATATGTGGGGACGAGAAGTCACTATGGATGAGACAGAATTGCGGTCTTACCTTTATAAAGAAGTTGCAGTAGATTACAAGCAAGGGGTTATAACTTTCCCACATCCGATAGGAGAACCGGCAACAGATGGTCAGGATAATATATGGATACTTTTCAAGAAAAAAGTTGAAGGTGTAAGGGAAAAGATTGAAAAATGTACCATGCTCGAAGTGTTTGATAACAGAGCATTTTTCAGCGGAAACCCGAATTATCCAAATATGATATGGCACAGCAGTCTTGAAAATCCGGAATATGTCAGTGATTTGGATTACTATGAAGAAGGCTTGGACTCTTCTCCAGTTACAGGAATGGTTGCGGGTAATAACGCATTGTGGGTTATGAAAGAACCATCTCCTGCGAATACAACAATTTTTTATCACACACCGACAGTTGATAGTGAGTACGGAAAGATATATCCGAGCACACACTCAAATATTGCTATAGGATGTGTGGGTAAAGCAATCAATTTTAATGATGATATTGTGTTCTTCAGCGAACGAGGAATGGAAGGTATTCACGGAGATGTAACTACAGAACAGGTTTTAGGCCACAGAAGTACACTGATAGACAAAAAGCTCCTCAATGAACCGAATTATAAAAATATGGTTCTTATAGAGTGGGAAGGCTATTTATTTGTATTCATTGATAACAAGGTGTATTTAGCGGATGGCAGGGCAAAATTCACAAATGAAAATCATATTGAATATGAATGGTTCTATTGGGAAATAGACCACATTGTCACATCTGCAATGGTTGATGATGGAATTTTATATATAGGAACAACAGATGGAATATATAAACTAACAGATACAGTAAGTGCTGTTAAAAGTTATTGGACTACACCAAAAGATAAGTTCAAATATCCGCAGTATATGAAGACCACGAATAAGCGAGGTTGTGTATCAGAGGTGACAGGAGATGTTTCCGTTTATGTTAAAACTGATAAAACCAACGACTTTGAGTGGATAAACAGTTATTACAATGTAACAGATAAAATCGTGAGCAGAATCAAGCGAAAGAAATTCAAAGATATTCAGTTAAAGTTTGAATCTGATACAAGGTTCAGCCTTGAATCTGCAACACTTGAATGTTTTATCGGTGGATACATAAAAAGGTAAGGATGTGATTAAATGGCTTATGAGATAGATTATAATGATGAACGCTTCCAACAGGTTGAAGCCGATAAACAAGCTGCATTGACTGAAGTTGAAAAGACCTATGACGGAATGATTGAACAGTCAGACGGATTTTATAATGCTCAGATAGATGCATCACAACAGTGGGCTGAAACACAGCAAAAGAATCAGCAGGAACAGACTGATTTTGCCATTGAAAAAATCGAACAGCAGAAGGATAAGGCACATAAAGACTATTTAAAAGAACAGTCAGGTGCTTATGTCGATTATCAGAAGCAAAGTAATGCATACGGTGTAAATGCTGAACAGATGGCTGCTTCAGGGATGAAGAATACAGGCTACAGTGAAAGCTCACAGGTTGCTATGTATAACACATATCAGAACCGTGTTGCAATGGCAAAGACATCTTTTAATCAAGTAGTGCTTAACTATGATAATATGGTTAAGGAAGCCATACTTCAAAATAATAGTGCATTGGCTGAAATAGCTTTTAACACACAAAAAGAGCAGTTGGAATTGGCTCTGCAGGGATTCAATCATAAAAATCAGCTTATTCTTGACAAAGCAAATAAGAAAACTGAAATTGATAATACATACCATAACAGATGGCAGGAAGTACAACAGCAAATCAATACAGAAAATGCTTTTGAAGAACAAATCAGACAGTACGAACAGAATTATGCATTACAGAATAAACAGTTTGAAGAAAGCATCAGACAGTTTGATATTGAAATTGCAAGACTTAAAGAACAGGATGCAAAAGACAATGCATATAAGATTCAGCAGTTGGAACTCCAAAAAGCACAGCTTAAGGAAGAACAGCGACAGTTTAATGCTTCTCTTGCAGAAGAAAAACGACAGTTTAATGCAAAACAGAGTAGTGACGGTGTCATAATTGATTCGGTTAAAGTGAAAGATGATAGCAATGTAACAAACAATTCACAAGGTGGTGCACCAGTCGTTGATATGGCAAGTGTCATTTCGTTGGGCTATGGTCCAATTAGTGCCACAAGACTTAATCAACTTGTAGCATCCGGTGAAATTGTAGAATATGAAGAAAATGGTAAATTGAAGTATAAGAAGGCTAAATAAGTAGAGGTGTGATTATGAGTTTTAATTCTGAATATCTTGAACTTCGTAAAAAGAGAAAAAAGCAAGAAGAAAAATCAGAAAACCCAATTATTATAAGTGATGTGCCTATGAAAACCATCACGAGTAAGAATAATATTGCACCTGAAGATTTTAAGCCGAGACTTACAACATCTTTGCCGACAGTAAATATTGATAGTGAAACAGAAGATAATCGTACTTGGTTTCAAGGAAGTAAATACTTTGATGACGGCTATAATGTTGGTGATGTAACAAAAACTATTTTGGGAACATTAGGTGATGTTGGTGTAAATTTAGTTGGTTCAATTGGTGATATTTCTGAAGGACTGCTTAATGCCGGAGCAACTGTTGTTGGAAATGTAGCAGGAATATTCGGTAATGACGAATTGAAAAAAGAAACTGAATATTTTATAAAAGAAGACAAGCTTGATAATGATGTAGGCGATTTAGTTGAAATGCTTACAGGGTTAAATTTTGATGAGAAGTCTGTTTTAGGTGAAAAGTCAGATGCTCTTGTTCAGTCCGCAGGTCAATTAGGTGCTACTGCAGCCTTATCAATGACAGGTGTTCCTTGGTGGCTTACCACAGGACTTACAAGCTTTGGCGGAGAAACAGCAAACGCTCTTAATCAAGGCGCAACACTTGAAGAGGCTACAATCAGCGGTCTTGTTACTGCAGGTGCTGAAATCCTTACAGAAAAGATTTCAGGTGGTATTAAGTTTGGTGGTAAAACACTTGACGATGCATTGACAAAAACATTAGCTGCAAATATTTCCAAAAAGGTTACAAGAACTCTTGCAAAATTTGGTATGGATGCAGTCGGTGAAGGTGCTGAAGAAGTTCTTTCAGGTGTTATGAGTGCTGTAGGACAGAAGCTGACCTATGCTGATGATAAAGAACTTAATGAATTGTTTTCTTCTGAGGATGCGTGGGAGTCATTTATCGGTGGTGCAGTTCTTGGTGGTTTTTCAAGTGGCGCAAATGCTGTTAAAAGCAGTGTGACAGGTGTTGATGCTCTTTCAGGTCTTACAACCAACGAAAAAGCCGTTTTTGATAAAGTATATAAAGATACTATCGCTGAAAGAGAAAAAGGCGGAGAAAAGCTCACAGCGAAAGAAAAAACAAAGATTTATGATGATGTTCTCAATAAACTTGAAAAAGGATATATCAGTACAGATACAATTGAAAGTGTGCTTGGCGGTGAAACATATAAGCAGTATCAGACAGAGGTAGATAATGAAAAAGCCCTGCAGGATGAAAAAACTAAACTGCAGAATGAATTGAAAACACTTGAAGAAGCAAGTAATACAATAGGAAATGCTAAAAAGTATGAAGCAACCGAAAATAAACTTGCAGAAGTTGAAAGCAAACTAAAAGAATTTCATGACAACTCAAAAGTTTCACAACTTAAAGGACAGTTGAGTAATGAGGTTTCTGAACTTGCGAAAAACAGCAGACTTGCAGAAAGCTATAACGAGAAATCTCGTAAAAGTCAGGCATTTGAAGCTGATTTGTCAAAGTATGATGAAAAACAGCGTTCAGCGGTCAAGAGAGCCATTGACAGCGGAATACTCAATAACACAAACAGAACACACGAATTCGTTGATTTAATTGCAAAATTAGAAGCGGATAAGGGTGTTCTTTTTGATTTCACCAACAATGAAAAGTTAAAGGGTTCAATGTTCACTATTGAAGGCAAGGAAGTTGCAGGATATGTTCAAGGAAAGAACATAGCAATAAACATTGATTCATCAAAAGCATTGAATACTGTTGTCGGCCACGAGATAACTCACATCCTTGAGGGAACGGAACTTTATCCTGTGTTACAGGATGTTGTAAAAGTTTTCGCAGAATCGAAGGGTGAGTATAACTCAAAATTGCAATCGATTACAGAAATGTATGATGGAATGGAAGGTGCAAATATTGAGAATGAACTGACAGCAGAATTAGTTGGTGAATACTTGTTTTCTGATACAGAGTTCATCAAGAATTTATCTGCAGAACAGCCCGGTGTTTTCCAAAAGGTTTATGAAGAAATCAAGTACCTTTGTAAGGTTGCAACCACAGGCAGTAAAGAACTAAGACAGCTTGAAAAGGTTAAGAAAACATTTGCAGAGGTTTACAGACAAAAAAATAACACCGTTACAGATAACGGTGTTATGTATAGCTTAAATGCAAATTTTCCAAGTGAATATGATTCTTGGGACAAAATCGACCCGACAATTCACTTTGATATTGGGACAACATCAGAAACACTAAAACAAATAGGTTTATCTGATAAGAAAATTGTTTGGGATAGTTCTAAAATAATAAAAATTAAATCAAAACATTCAGAGATGACTGACACCATAATTAAACAGGTACCGGAAATATTAGAAAGTCCAATTATTGTAATGCAATCAAAAAATTCTTCATCACGACTAACAATGTTTGGAGAGGTATATACAACAGAAAATAAACCTGTTTTAGCTGTTCTCGAACTACATCCAACAAAAAATAATATAGCTATTGATGAAATTAAATTAGCTAGTGCTTATGGAAAAGATAATGCACAAAATTTTATAAACAGTAGTAAAGTTCTTTATGTTGATAAAAATAAAAAGAGAACTGAAAAGTGGTCACAGATTACTAGGCTCCAATTGCCGGTCAACTATGAACTCTTCAGTTCTAACAATAGTTTATCACAAGATGAACCTACTGTCAATAATGATTCTATGCAAATTGATGCAGATTATGCTGAGGCAATTGAGAAAGGTGATGCAGAAACTGCACAAAAGCTAGTTGAAGATGCGGCAAAAAAAGCCGGATATAATTCGCCGATACTCTATCACGGTACAAAAAGTTTTGGTTTTACTGAATTTGATTTACAGAAGATGGATGATGGTAGATGTATATTTCTAACAAGCAATAATAATATTGCATCTACTTATTCAGGTGTAACAGGTTCAAGGGACGTTTCAGATACATACAACAAAAAAATTGAGCAAATGACAGCAAAACAAGTTGTTGATGAACTTAACGCTTTACGTACCGAGGATACAGAAGATAATTATAAATATTCACATTATGACCTTAAAAAGACAAATGAGCTTATTACGACAGTTAATAACGGCATTGATTCATTGAAAGAAATTGTTAGTTTTGAACTTCAAAAATCATCCGATAAAGATGCAAAGACATACAATCAGTTGTTAAAACTAAATGACTTGTTGCAAAAATATAAGTATGATGAATTGTCAACGCCAATATATATGTTGCTTCATTATTCAGATGTTTTTTCTCAAAATGGTAAAGAGATTTCACAACTTGAAAAAAACATACGTTTATTTAATAAAATACGTTCTCTGGACGTGCTTGATGGTGTAATTGTAGAAGAAAGTTTTGGTGGATATTCAATTGAAGTTAATTCATTGCAAGAGGCGAGAGATAAATTAACTGTAAGGAGTAAAACAGGCAACTATGCACTATATGCTAAACTTGGAAAATCATTTGTAGTTGATTGTAACGGCTCGCTTTGGAATGATATTACTTATTATGAAGAAATACCTGAATCATTTAAGAAATTTTATCCTAATGGTTTGTGGCAAAAAGGAACAACGAGAGATGTAGCGGAATATGCACAATCATTAGGTTATGATAGCGTAACATTTAAAAATATTAGAGACAATGGTGGACAAAATTATAATGTAGAAGCTGACGAAATTTCAGATATTTATGTTGTGTTTAACCCAGAAAATGTCAAATCAGCAGACATGGTGACCTATGATGAAAATGGGGAAGTAATTCCCTTATCGGAGAGGTTTAATGAAGAAAATAAAGATATGAGGTATTCATTAAATGATAACACTGAAGATATTGCTCCTGAAATGAATAACAATATTTACGGTGAGGATATCAAGCTTGAAATTGATGATGTGCCGATTAAGGAAACAACATCAGCGGAAACAACTCAATCAACAGATAACACCGAATTGGATATACCTGATTTGTTTGTTAAACCGAAAAACATTGAAAATGAGCAAACTGTAGTTTCTGATGATGTTGCATCTGTTCAGCAATCAGCGGAAACAACACATGATGATTTGGTGGAACAAATGTCTGATATTATGGATGAAACTCCGAAAAGTGATGCTAAAGAAGAATTACCTGATTACTTTGTTGATAGTGAAAACAAGCAAGAAACAAAATTAACACGAAAGGTACATCACTCAAACATTATCGAAGGATTTAAAAGTGTATTTAAAAAAGAAGGTATCGATCTTGATAAAGCTTTAAAAGCTGGCAGAAGACACGGTGAAATTTTTTATGATGATAACACACCTCAAAGACTATTGGAAAAAACTTTTGGTTATAAAGCAGGGAAACTTTTGGCAGACCTTACTGTAAATAAGATTGCTCAGAATGAGACAGAGGGTATTAAATGGCTTAACACTATTACAGGTAAAAAAGGTCTTTTAAGAAAATTATCAAAGGAATATAACATTAAGCCTTACAGTAAAGAAGATGCTGCGGCACACATGTATTTGGAAGGTTTCTATGTTAATGAAAGTGATGAATATGTCAGATATGGTGATGCTGAGCTTGCAGCAGATTTTCCTGATAGAAACGTCAGAGAAAATATAAGATTATTTGCAAAAGACCCGCGTGTCAGAGAATTTTATGATTTATCATTAAATGCAATCAATGAGGCAAGAACACGAAATGCTTACGAACCAATCCCAAGACGTGATAATTATGCATTGCACTTCAGAGCAATGGACGATTTCTTTTCAAGACTCGGTGTACCACTTAATCCCAATGACATAAAAGCAAAGGACTTACCAACGGATTTGAATGGTGTTACTGTTGATTTGAAACCGGGACAACCATATTTTGCGAGTGCTAAACACAGAATAGGTGTTAAAACAACTTATAGCCTATTAGGTGGTATGGAACGCTACGCAAACAGTGCAAAAAATCAGATATATCACATTGATGATATACAAAATTTAAGAGCATTAAGAAACTACATTGCTGATACTTTTGGTCAAGCAAAAGGGTTAGAAGGCATAGATGAATTACCTGCAGGTGAAGCAAAAGAAAGAATTGAACAAGTATATAGTGGACATCTTTCAAATTTTGCTAAGTGGTTAAATGAGGAGGCAAATCATGTAGCAGGTAAAACTGCTCTAATTGATAGAGCTATTCCAAGAAGAGCACTGCAAGTTCTTAGTAAGATTAACGGAATGGTTGGTAGCAATCAGGTAGGCTTGAACATTTCATCAAGCTTAACTAATATTATTCCTGTTGTTCAGACATTTGCAAGAACGAATAAATATGATTTTGTAAAAGCATTCTCACAGACGGTTCTTAATACAGCTCGACGTCGTAGCGGTAATGATGATGGATTTGCAGAAAAAAGTCCTGTTATGATTAGACGAAAAGGTGCAGAGAGCTTTGCAAAAACTCCATATCAAAAAGCTACAGATGCAGGATATGCTTTTATGAGTGCGGTTGATGGTGTTGCAACTGAACTTATTGCAAGAACAAAATATAATGAATATATCCGAAAAGGAATGAGTGAACAGAAAGCTCATATTGAAACTGATAAATGGGTTTCAAGATTGATGGGTGACAGGTCACTTGGTCAACAGCCACTCTTGTATAATTCGAAAACGTATGGACTATTTACAAAATACCAATTGGAAGTAAGAAACCAATTGGATAGTATGTTTTATGACACGCTTCAAGAAGCAAAGGAAAAGTATGAGAATATTGAAAGTAATCTCGAAAAGAATGCAAAAACAGCAGCAAAATATACTGCAACACTTTTTGAACTTGCAGTTGCACAGCATTTTTTTGGTACAGCGTTTGAGTCTATGGCAGGTTATAACCCGGCTTTTGATATTATCGAGGTAATCTTAACTGCTTGTGGCTATGACGATGACGAAGATAGCGAAGATACAACTCTTGATAATTTAGAGCAGGCTTTCTTTGAATTGCTTGGAGATTTGCCATATTCAAGTTTAATTACCGGTGGTGGTAGAATACCAATCAGTTCAGCCTTGCCAATACAAGAAGTGATAATGGGCAAAGACCAAAACGGATATGATTTATCCAGAGAGGAAAGAGGTCTTAAAGCACTTGAAGCACTACCGTACTATCTTTTACCAACAGGTTATGGTCAAATTAAAAAGACTATTCAAGGCTTATCAATGTTTGATGATGACCTTCCAATTGCCGGTTCTTATACTGACAGCGAAAATCTTCGTTTTACTGTTGATGAAACAATGGGTGAAATGCTTCGTGCAGGATTGTTTGGCCAATATTCGAGCAAAACTGCAAGACAATATTTTGATGAAGAACGAGCACCGTTAAAGGAAAAGCAGATTCAGGAGCTTATCGACCTTGATATTCCTATTCAAGACTATTGGGAAATCCGTGAAGGATTAAGTGATTTAGGTCCATATGCTAAATTGAATGAAAAAGGCGATTATATCGGCAATCTTGACTTGCCTGTTGAAAAGAAAAATATTCTTATCAATAATATTGCTGACAGAGATACTCCTATAGACCTCAGAGGCTTTGAAAATTATGACGACTTTGAAGAGTTTGATTTTGCAACAAGGTATCCTGAAAAGTATGCAGTTCTTCAAGAACAGGGTATTTCAGTAAAGGAATATAATGAAAAATATAAAGAAACCGCATTTCTGTACACGGATGATTTTTCTTGGGCTGCAAACAATCCTGAAGGGTATGTAATTTCAAAAGCTGTTACAGATGACGTGCTTCAGTACAAACAGTACACAAGTGATTTGAATAGCATTGAGGCTGACAAAGACAGGAACGGAAAATCTATCAGCGGTTCAAAAAAGAAAAAGAAAACTGCATACATAAACGACCTTGATATTGACCGTGGTGCAAAGCTTATTCTTTTTAAGAGTCAGTACAAATCGGATGATAGGTACAACAGTGAGATTGTTGATTATCTCAACAGTCGAGAAGATATTACTCGTGATGAGATTATAACAATTTTAAAGGAATTAGATTTTACCGTTTATGATGACGGTACGGTCAGATGGTAAATATCAAATAAAAGAGGACTGCATTTGTAGTCCTCTTTGTATTTGGAAAGGAGAAAATAATGAGTAAGAAGCAGGACAGAGGGCGAGTGAGAACAGCACACGACCTTGAAAGAAAATATAATTTAGGCGGTCAGAAGGATTTGCTGAAAGAAATGCAAAAAGTTATATCTGAAGTAAAGAAGGATATATCAGATATGCAGGATGAAGATGTATCCACCGGTGTTATCTCAAAATTAGTCAGTGTATTTCTTGAACCTGATGTAGAAGAAGCAACTGCTATTCAAAAACACGTAGCAGGTACTGAACTTATTCCAAATGATAAACTTGCACTCTATGATTTTGTAGGTAATGGAGATGGTGTCAAGGCAACAGATGCAAGATATATAATCGACAAAATAATGTTGGGTGAAGCATCACTTGCTAATTGGGAGAGGGCAGTTAAGTCGGATGTCACTATCACAATAGATTTGTCTTCGCCTGAAAACTTAATTAAGGCAACAGGCACAAATATGTGGGGTAGAGATGTTGAGTATGACACAGGAGATTTTATTCAATGGGTGCTGAAAGATATTGAATCAAACAAAATCAAGATAGAAAGCCTGAAGGAAGAAATCAAGGCTTTATCATCAAATGGTGGAAGTGTTGACGAAGAACAGATTGAAGAATTGACAAATGCTATTGATGAGATAAACCGAGAAATCGAAACTCTTAGAAGCAGTATTGGAGCAATCGAGTTGCCAACAAACAAGTTCACCTCAACAGTACAGATGTTCCTTGAACCGGGTGACGAGGAAATAAGTGTGATGGGTAAACACGTGGCAGGTACTCAAATAATTCCTTCCTCTAAACTATCTTTATATGACTTTAATAATAGCGGAACAGTAACAGCAGTTGATGTGAGAATGGCAGAACAAGCAAAAGGTGGACTAATTTCACTTGCTGATTGGTCAGGTGCTAAAAAGTCAAACGTTACAGTCACAATAGATATGGCAACTCCTGAAAAGGTTGTTGGAATATCGGGTGTCAATATGTGGGGTAGAACAGTCGAACTCACTACAACAGAGTTTATTGCAAAACTGCTTTTTGAGATTGATTCTATTAAAAGCAATCTTATCGGTGATATCAAGGATGATATTGATTCACTTAAATCAAACACAGGAAATAGCGGAGCAGATTTTATTACTGAACAGGGAACTGATGGAATATGGACTTATGAAAAGTGGGATAGTGGCCAGTCGATTTGTCGAGCAAAATACTCACCCGGTAGTAAAACTTTTTATTCTTTGGCAAATACATTTTGCTACAACTCAAACAGTGTGTCATTTCCTTCAGGGGTGTTTGCTTCAACACCAACACACATATCTATAACTGCTTATTGTAGTGATGGAGATTCTATGGCGTTTTGCAGTGCTACTTCACTTGGCAAATCTTCTGTTGGATGGGACACATTGCTTTTAAACCCTAATAAAGATAGCGGTAGTTTTACCGTTTCTTATTTCATTGAAGTAGTTGGGTCTTATATGGTAGGTTAAATTGTTAAAAAGCATTCTTAAGTAAAGCAATTTTACGCTTGATTTAAGGATGCTTTCTATATGTTCACAACAGGAAGGTGGTGAGAAATATGACCGAGTGGGGAGTTGTAGGTGTATTGGTTGTAATTATTGGTTTGATTACGGCCATATGCGGTCCACTTCTGAAAGCAACAAAAGCAATCACAGAGCTTACTTCGGAAATTAAGTTTTTCAGGGAAGAACTTAATGAAATGAAGCAGGAAAACAAGGAGTTTCAATTATCTGCCTCCGATAAACACTCAAAAATTCACAGACGAATTGATGAGCACGGTAAGAAAATTGAAGACCACGAAAAAAGAATTTTTAGTCTCGAACAGAGAAAGGATGAGTAACTATGAAACAACCAAAAGTATATTTAGGTGTCGGTCACGGTGGTAAAGACCCCGGTGCCGTTGCATTTGGTAGAAAAGAAAAAGATATGGCTCTTGATATTGCAAAAGCAACTCGTGATGACTTAGTTCGTCATAATGTTCTTGTAATGTTGAGTCGTGAAAGCGATGTAAGTGAAAACCTTGCAGCACGAATTAAAGAATGTATAGCTTTTAACCCTGACCTTGCCGGAGATATTCATCTTAATGCAGGTGGCGGTGACGGTACAGAAGTGTTCCACTCTAAAGCAGATACATCTGATGATGACCTTGCAAGAAATGTTCTTAATGAAATTGTTAAGATAGGTCAGAACAGCAGAGGACTTAAAACAAGAGTAAATTCTAATGGTAGGGATTATTTCGGCTTTATTCGTCAATTAACAGTTGACAATGATATACCAGCTGTACTCATCGAATGTGCGTTCATTGATAACAAGAATGATGTCAAGATTGTTGATACACTTGCAGAACGCAGAGCTATGGGTGTTGCAATCGCAAAAGGATACCTTAAGACTCTTGATATTGAATACATAGAGCCTGTGGAAGATGATAACTTCTTCCCATCAAAAGGTTACTTCAAAAAAGGTGATTCAGGAAAGAACATTGAAAGAATCAATGATTTCTATTACAATGTGTTCCCAACATATGCAAAAACTCTCAAAAGAGATAAAGAAGATGTAAAGGGCGGTTACTTCGGTGAGAACACTGAAGCCTGGACAAAAGAATTCCAAAGACGAACAGGCCTGAAGCAGGACGGATGTATCGGTCCTCTTACACTTGCAATGATGAAAAAATTCGGATTTAAGGAGAAATAATCGTGGGAAATGATAAATTTCAAAAGATTTGCAAAGAAATTGTAGTTAAGTACTTCAATGAACATGCAGATAAAACTGACAATAAACAGATTACTGAAAATGATGTGTTTATTGTGTGGTGTTGCAAGACATTGCAAAATAATAAAGCGTTGGTAAGTACTACCGTGTCAGACGGTATGTATTATGAAATTACCCATAATGGAGATAAGCAGGAAACATATGTTGATGTTTATAAGAAATGGGAAAACTTTTGTGTAAAGGAGAACTAATTATGAATTTATTTGAAATTTTAAAAGATTACTTAATCGTTACAATCGTTTTGATTTGCCTTGTTGTAGGATATATTCTCAAGAATATTGTCACAACAGACAAAATCAACAAGTTCATTCCACTTATTATGGCAGTTCTCGGTGTTGTCCTCAGTTTGTGGATGCATGCTTGGAAATTCACACCTGATATATTACTTGCTGGTTTGATTTCAGGTCTTGCCTCATCAGGTGTGTATGACGGTTTTAAAGGTATTAAAGAGTATTTCGGTGATATTAAAGATAAATTTATTTCAAATGAAAAGAGAAATGAATGACAGCAAGTTACCGGCAATTAAGCTAACGAACATATTTTACTCATTTATGGTTGTTAGAGCCTTAAAAGTCGCAATTTTTGGTGTCTTATAACCACGAATGATAATAAACTGCAAGTTACAAGCAAGTTACACGAGTTGCAGTTTTTAATGTAGAAAAGTTAAACTCATTTTAAAAAACAGCCTGTTTTTAACTTATTGGTGCAATAAGTTAAATAACAAGTGAAATTTCACTTATACAATTAAATTATAAGTAAAGTAACGCCCTGTGCAAAATTTTTTCTGCACAGGGCAATTTTTTATAACAAAGTGTCAAATGTGCTCGATATAATAAATAAAGGTATTTTGTGTTCTTGAATTTTGGATAAATAAAAGGGTAATTATAAAGTTTTTGTAGAGTAAATGCTGAAAGAAAACATATAAGTTTGCGAAAATATATTTGACAATTGCTATTACGATGATGTATAATGATAAATCATTATACCATCATTAACCAATAATTAATGGATGGTGAAAAAATGGAAGAATTGAATTTTGAACAGATTATAGATAAATGGGAAAAACGTGTTTTTCGATTATATATAATTGGTGGTGTCGCTGTTACTGTTGTAGCAAGTGGAATCTTAGCATCGTTAATATATATAATTAAACTACAATTTCTTGCTGAAGAACCTTCATATCAACTTGCAGCAGAAATTTGTAATACATATACGAGTATCATTCTTGGCTTTGTTGCGATGGCTGTTTCGTTGATTAGTATAATACTTAGTTTTTATAATACAATACAAGCAGAAAAAAGCAACATAGAATCGTTGAGACAGTTTAATGAAACAACACAATTGAGTAAAAGTTTATTAAAAAAATTAGAGCCGATTTCTGATAATTTGAAACAGATACCAGAATTAATTGAGGCACAGTCACAAATTAAGTATACAATGAAAGAAATTCAAGAAACGTTAGACTCGATAAAAAATACGTCACAAAACGGGGGAACTGTTGTTGAAGGTAAACCTGCAGAAATGCCCGCTGGAGAGTATGATGATACGAGTAAATAAATGAGTTAAAACAGAATATTTTTGAAGGTAGGTACATATATTATGTGTATGAAGAGTGTTAATATTACAACGATGTTTGTAGAAGATGATTTGAGCAATATCGCAGAAGGTATTGTTTCTGATAGACAGGTTTTTAAAATAAAAGCTGAAAAAAACAATAATGAAAAAAGTGTCAATTTACGAATAGTAACTTTTTTAAATGCAATGTCATCAAACGAAGACCCATTTTTGGAAAATGTTTACGATATTATGTGGACATTAGGATGCGTCAAAGATGGTGAGTTTGATAATACCAACATTGGAACAACGATTTTTGACACAGCAAAATGCAAGATAAAAAATGAAAAGGTTTCGGCAAGACAGTTTACAAATGAAAGAAGAAAATTAATTCTTAATCATTATGTGATAGATACTTTAGGAACATACTATTTGAAGGTGTATATAAAAAAAGCAAACACTGAATTACCATGGGAAATACAGTCAATCAATTCAATTGAAATTTGCGAATAACAACGAATTGACACTATTAAAAATTACACAATTGTTACACAAAAGGAGTTATAACAGTTGATGCACAAGGTTTTTCAGTTATCAAAGAAATAATTGTGCCCGAATGGCAAATGTTTCAAAAATTTCAGCACTCACTCATGTGGGTGCTGTTTTTTTGTGAATTATTTTGACTTGCATTTTGACTTGCATTTTTATACTTTGTTATACCGTTTTATACTGTTTTACCGAAAAATCACAAACAATAAAGCAAAACAAAAAACCTTGAACTCCCTTATGTATCAAGGATTTTCAAGGTTTTTACTGTGGCAGGGGCAGAAGGATTCGAACCCTCGGCACGTGGTTTTGGAGACCACTGCTCTACCAACTGAGCTATACCCCTATATTCTGTTATCGCAACCGTCTTGGTGGGCCAACAGGGACTCGAACCCCGGACCGTCCGGTTATGAGCCGGATGCTCTAACCAACTGAGCTATTGGCCCTTAACACGGTTGCTCAAATATTATATATATTTTTGTATCTCTTGTCAATAGTTTATTTAATATTTTTGTTGAAATCCTTTCATTTTATATCGGCAATTCCGTCAGCAATATATTTGAATGCAGGGGCACAATCAACAGCACCTGAATATCCGTCATCCTTAAAAATAACAACTGTATATGTTGTATCCTTGTAAGAGAAATATCCGCAAAACCATGTGTGGGTGATTTCTCGTTCATTTTCATACCAACCGCTTTGTGCTGTTGCAGTTTTACCATGATTTTCAGTTTTCTCTGAGTTTGCCAACTTGCCATTACCCGATTTAACCACATTTCCTAAAATAGAATTCAATGCTGTTACTGTGCTCTTATTAAGAATACGATAATTTTGCGGCAATTCAACCTTTCGAATTGTTTTGCCGCTTTCATCAATAATTCCTTTCATCAGGGTGGGTGGTCGATAATATCCGCCATTAGCAAAACAAGAATATGCCACAGCCATCTGCAAAGGACTTGCAAGGAGATTTCCCTGACCGAAAGACAAATTTGCAAGTGATTGGGCAGAATTTACAGACTCAGTTGATGGTAATATACCTGATTGTACATAAAAATTGTCAGCAATTTCAATGCTTTTTCCAAGACCGAAATCACTACACAGGGAAATCAGTTTTTCCTTGCCGACTTTTTGTCCCAAAGCAATAAAATATGTGTTGCAGGACTCTTCCATAGCAGAATTCATATCAACAACACCGTGAGCATTGTTATTACTGCATCTGAAAGTTGTGCCGTTTATAGTGATACTGCCTGTACAGTTGTGAGTTAAATCAATGTTGTTTTCAATCGCGCAGGCAGCAACAATAGGTTTGAAAACAGAACCCACACTATAGGGCGTAAGACTTCTGTTGATAAAAGGGGAATCGGCATTATTTAATGAAGAAGAAATATCGTTAGGGTTAAATGTTGGTGCAGATGCGATAGCAAGTATTTCATTTGTATATGAATTAAGAACCACAACAGCACCTTTGCTTATTCCCGTTTTTTCAAGTGAGTCTTCTGCGATTTTCTGTATATCAAGGTCAATGGTAAGTTGAATTCCGGCAGGGGACAAATAGTTTTCACTTTTAAAATTAATTCCTTCACCTGTGAGAATATTACCTAAAGCATCTATATTCCAAAAAGCCTTTAGAGTACCCTTATTATCGGATAAATAACTTTCATAAGCGTTTTCAAGTCCCATGGCACCCTGACCGTTTTCGTCAAGGTGACCTATGAGATGAACGCAAGGCTGATTATCCGAATAACGCATAACGCAATCAACAGATTTAATATGATTTTCATAAAACCTTTCAGGAATATTAAGAATGCTGACTTTTCCATTTTTTATATTTTCATAAAAGGCTTGTGATTGTTCATTATTAATGTAGTTTTTAACTATATTAAAGGCATTTTCAGTAGGTAAAGCTACAGTAACAGTTTCGGTGGAATTGTTTACAATTTTTTTCATATTTCTGTCGTAAATCATTCCTCGCGATTTGGAAATTTCAATACTTCTTGTGTTTCTGTTTAAGGAACTTTTACGAACCCCGGCATTTGAAAAAATAATTCCAAGATTTGTTATTAGAATACCGAATATGATAATAAGACTGAAAAATGCTGTGCCAATTCTTTTATACATAAAAAATCACCTGTATCAAGTGTTGACACAGGTGACAAAAATAATTACAATTTATGCTTTTTTCTTTTTGAACTTTTGGATTAAATCGAATTCAGCAATTTTTGTGTTTTTCATAATTGCAGTCATTATTACATAGCCCATAATACCTGCGAAAGTACCAACAAGAACACCACCGAGAACATCTGTTACATAATGAACCATAAGGTAAATTCTTGAAAGGCCAACGAGGGCTGAGAATACAGGGAAAATCCAACTGTATTTCTTGTTAAGTACAAGGAAGAGTGCAACGCCGATTTCAAATGCAGCAGTTGTGTGACCTGATGGGAATGACTTGTCGCTTTCAATATGTGCACCTGCAAATTCATACCAACTCATAAAGAGTGGATTATCTGCATAGTAAACATAAGGACGAGGACGAGCAAATAATGGCTTCATAATAAGGTTTGTAACAAGTGTTCCCACAAGAACTGCAAAGAGTACCGACAAACCGAATTTGCGTGTTTTCTTGAAAAAGCTTAATACAAGACCTAAAACTGCCATTGGTGTAACAAATTCAGAACCACCGAAGAAAGTGATGAATTCAGCAACAATGTTCATAACTGCACCTTGAATCTGTTCACCGAAGAAAGTGAATACACTCATATCAAATGAGTCAAAAATTGAAAAATCCATTTTCGTTCTCCTTTTCGTTTATTTCTCCCAGTTGATTTTTAAATCATTGATTGCAAGTCCGTTTTGTGTTGGATACCACTTGTCACCAAGTTTAATATCGCTTTCTTTTGCATCAACATTGATTGTAAGAAGACTTGTGCAGTTATAGAATGCATATACATCAATCTGCTTGATTGTGTCAGGAATATTGATTTCGCTGATTCCCGAGCAATATCCGAAAGCATCCTTACCGATAAATTCAACTTTTTGTGAAAGTGTAAGTTCAGTGATTGAACCGCAACGGAAAAACGCCTTTTCTTCAATGCGTTTTACGCTGTCAGGAATAACAACCTTTGTAATTTTACCACATTTATAAAATGCTTTTGTACTAATTGTTTCAACTCCGTCAGGAATTGTGTACTGTGAAATCTGAATATCATTTCCGTTAGCATCTTTTGTGTCCTGTAAGTCTTTTGCAAGAGGGTAGAAAAGAAGTGTTTTCATATCCTTTGTGAAAAGAACACCGTCAACATCACAGAAATTTTCATTTTCTTTACTAACTGTAATTTCTGTAACATGCTGATTGTTTTCAAGCGCCCAAGTACCGATTTCTTTGACATTTTTACCGATGGAAATTTTATTGACATATTCAAGGTTTACAACGGAAAAATCAGCAATTTTAGTAACAGGAACACCTTCGACCTCATCGGGGATAACAATTTCCGTAATTGTTGCCTTGTTTGGTACAGTAATTACTGTTGCTTCGCCGTTTTCAATGTCATACTCAATCTCCTCACTTTCAATACCAATAAAGGTACCAAGTGAATCACATCCTGTAAATAATAAACAAATGCAAAGAAGAAGTGCTGCAATTTTAATTATGTTCTTTTTCATATTAAACTACCTCACTTTCTACTGTATCCTGTTCTTCTATTTCACGAAGTCTTGCCTGTAATTCTGCAACACACATATCGTGTTTTTCTCTTGTAAGGTCATAGAAGAAGAACGGAATTACCATAAGGATAGTACTGATAATTGTTGCCCATGTGTAGATATTGAATACGCTGTTAAGGATTGCCTGGTCAAAAAGCACATCCCAGTCAGATGTGAATCCGACTTTTGCGAGAAGTCCGGGAATAATAAAACCAAGAACTGCGTTAACCGGATTTAAGAACCAACTAAATACACCTGCCATAGAGTCAGCGCGTTCACCGTATTTCCATTGGTGATAGTCCTGAATATCAGCACCAAGACCAATGTTGATACCGTCAACAACAGGTTGGAATGTGTTTCTTAGGAACATAGCACCGATAAACACATAAACATTCTCAATTCTTACAGCAAACAGCATAAGAACAATTGTGAGAAGTGAAATTCCCCTGAATGCAATAAGAATATTTCTCTTCTGGAATTTCTTTGTAAGAATAGGGCAGAGGATATTACCAAATGTCATACCAACAACAACCACATTCGCTGCAACACCGTAAAGTGCTTCCATTCTGAGAGAATAAATGAACCAGAATTGAAGAAGACCACCAACCAATGCTGACCATTGACCTAAAATTGTGGAAATATTTGTAATCCACAAATATTTGTTTTTAAGAACATTTTTAGCACCGTTAAAAAATGTAACTTTTTTGCGTTTATCACCTGATGCTTCAATAACGCGTTCTTTACAATGAATAGCGGCAAAGGAAACAAAAACACCTATAAAGCCAAAAATAGGAACAAAGATTTTGTAAGTGTTAATGTTAAGATATCCGCCTGTTGACTGAATAAGCATAGGGAAGAAAAGGCTGATAATAGATGGGAAAAGTCCCGTAATAATAGGAACGATAGAGTGAAGTTTTTGTCTTTCCTGTGAGTTTGGTGTCATAAATGTAACAAGACCGTTAACACCGACATAAGCATTATAGAAAAAGTTCATAAAAGTGAAAGCACCGTGAAGGATAATGAGCTTGTAAACACTTGGAAGTCCCTGAATAGGTAAGAATGGAATTATTGACATAATTATTGCGGAAGGAATACCGCAAAGAAGAATAAACGGTTTAAGTCTTCCGTATTTTGCACAGAACTTTTTGCGTATTGCCCATGTTGTGTAGTTGGTTATACCACTTATAAAAAGGATGTTTGCTACAATCTGTGGAGTTCCTAACATAAAGTCGAGAGCATCCATAGGTACGAAATAAAGCAGCAAGCCTATAACCATTTCACCCGAATAGCAAACGTGAGCAAACCTTCTCATCTTTGGAGAAAGCTCACCGTGGTTCTCATAAATAAGAACACTAATTGGGTTCATAAACATAAACAGATAGCCAATAATTGTACTTATCACGTTAACAAGCTGGAACTGCATATTACTCAGTCCCATAATAGAACCGCAAAAATATGATGCCGAAAAAGAAAGCATACCGGATGCAGTTAAAAAGATGTAAGAACCTGCTTGTGTTGCAGTGTATGCGCAGAATTCTTTTAAAGAAACATATTCACCCTCATTTGGTGTGTTCCAATGGTCTTTAACATAGCCGGGTAATTCTTTTACCTTGCCGATGATTTCATTTTTTGTCATTAAACCATCCCTTTCTGAAACTAATCAATTTATTATACAATACTTTTCCAACAAAATAAAGTGGATAAGTAAAAAAACAACTTTTTCGTCAAAGTGATTATAATAAGTTCACTTTATCTGTTACAAATGACGAAAAAAGTCCTTTTAAATAATAATTATAAATTATAATTTATCGGGGTGATTTGTTCACGCGTAGTGGCAGGCTTCCACGCCTGCATCCGCTCCCTCCTTGAGGGAGATGTTGAACGAAGTGAAACTGAGGGAGTTACTCCCCCAGTCACTCGCAAAGCTCGTGACAGCCCATTACTCGCCTGCCGGCTCGGTCGGTGCTTCTGCTTCGCAGAGGTGTCAACTGGACACCCGCACCCGTGCCCTCCCGAACTTTTAATATGCACTTACGGGCGAGCACAGAGACTCGCCCCTACATTCCAACCATATTGGTTTTATTTTATAATCGCGTCGCAGACCCTCAATTCTGCATTCAGCATTTTGCATTCTGCATTTACATCGGCAAACTCCTATTTGTATAATTGCTTTTGTCAAAAAAGGGATGCCTTATGACATCCCTTAAAGCCGATATTTAATTTTTACTAAATGAATTCTTGATTAATTCTCTTGCTTTTGTTAAGTCAAGGTCTTTATCAAGATACATTAACTGTACCATAATATTTCCTGCTGCAGTAGCCTCAACAGGACCTGCAATTACCTTTTTACCTGTAATCTTTTCAGTAAGTGAATTAAGGTAAGTATCCTTACATCCGCCACCAACAATATTGATTACATCAACCTGCTTGTTACTGATTTCCTCAATAACTTTAACAGCATCATTATAAGCTTTTGCAAGTGAATGATAAACACAGTTAATAACATCACCAACTGGTAATTCAGGTTTACCTAAATAATTCCTGATTGCTTCAATCATACTTTCAGGGGCTAAAAAGTCCTCGGCATTAGGATTGACACATTCGGTGAAATCACTTTCCATAGCCATTTCCATCATTTCGTCGTATGTATATTTTTTATCGAGATTTTTACGGATACTCTGTAAAAGCCACATACCCATAATGTTTTCGAGGAAACGGTAGCGATGTTCTATTCCGCCTTCGTTTGTAAAGCCTGAATTCATAGCCTTTTCGCAAGTGACAGGTTCTGAATTTTCAGTACCGATAAGACTCCATGTGCCTGATGAAATGTAAATTCCATTATCACCAACTGAACAAGCAGCAACAGCAGATGCAGTATCGTGTGATGCGCAGAGAATGACCGTTGTATCAAAACCGATTTCAGCCTTAGTTTCGTCAGTTAATGTTCCTACAACAGTACCGGGAAGTGAAAGGGGAGAGAAGATTTTTTTATCTATTCCCAAATTTTCGAGAATTTCTTCATCTCTCTCAAATGTTGTTGTATTTACAAGTCCACCTGTTGTTGTAAGAGTGTATTCATTTCTGATTTTGCCTGTCAGTTTGAATGAAAAATATTCAGGCATCATAAGAAAATACTCTGCTTTGTCGAGTTTGCCACTCTTTTTGTCACAGTACAACTGATAAATTGAGTTGTAATTAGTAGCCTGAATTCCTGTACGCTCATAAAGTTCTTTTCTTGGAATAATCTTGTCAATTTCTTCAGGAATAACTAAAGTTCTTGAGTCACGATAAGAAACAGCAGGCATTATTTCCTTTTTGTCCTTGTCAAGAAGAACATAGTCAACACCCCAAGTGTCAATGGCAACCGTTTCAGGGTGAATTCCACGACGATTACACTCTTTAAGACCATTTTTGATTTCTTCAAAAAGTTTTTCGATATCCCAACAGAGTGTACCGTCAACATCAATAATTCCGTTGTCAAAACGGTAGATTTCCTGAAGTTTTAACTTTCCGTCTTCAATATAGCCTAAAATGTGACGACCACTTGAAGCACCCATATCAATAGCCAAACAGTATTTCATAATTATATAACACCTTTTTGTAAGATGATGTTTGCATAAAGAGCAGATTCACCTGTAGCAATAATAGCATAACAGTCTTTAGCCTGACGGTAAAACTCAAAGCGTTCATATTCACCGAAAGCATCTGCACCTCTGTCATCGTGTTTTGCTACGATTTCCTTATATTCGTCCCAGATAGGTGTTTCCACATTGTCACCGGCCATAACCTGCATTAACATAACAGGGGATGGGACATATGTATCAAGCGGGAATACTGTGAGAATTGCATCAAGAATGTCAGTAGCACTATGACCGTCAGCACGAAGTACTATTGCGTTTTTACCCATACTTTCACTAGGAAAGTTAGCATCAGCAATGACAATTCTGTCGCTGTGTCCCATTTCACAAAGGACTTTGAGCATTTCAGGGGACAATATTTTTGGTATATTTTTAAGCATTATTCATCTTCCTTATTATAATGTTTGTATCCGGGGTGCTTGCCTGTAACGCCATAGTAGTTATCTCTTAAATAAAGGAGTTTATCAATTTTTGGCTTTGAAATTTCCTGTGCACCGCCGAGTAAGTGTGCAGTAAGAGATATTTTAGCAAACAACTCAAGAGTTTCCATTCTGTAATATGCAGTAATAAGGTCACAACCAATTGCCAAAGCACCGTGATTCTGTAAAAGCATTACATCGTGTTCAGGAAGATACGGTGCAATAGCTTCAGGCACTTCGTCAGTACTTGGTGTACCAAAAGGAGTAAGTGGAATTGAACCGATTGCAATAACAGTTTCAATCATTGAATATTCATCAAGACTCTTACCTGCAACTGCATAACCCGTTGCTGTTGGTGGGTGAGCGTGAACAACTGCACCAACATCTTCTCTTTCCTTGTAACAACGAAGGTGCATTTTTATTTCACTTGATGGCTTGTAAGGTGCACCTTCAAGAACTTCACCTTGAGCATTGATAATAACAAGTTTTTCAGGTGTGATAAAACTTTTGCTTATTCCTGTAGGTGTTGCCATAAAATTGCCATCTGGTAACCTTACAGAAACATTACCGTCATTTGCGGCAACCCAACCGAGTTGCCACATTTTGTGACAGACATCACAAACTTGCTCACGGATTTCCATATATGATAAATTTACCATTATGTGTTTTGCTCCTTAATTATTTTTTGAAAAGTGGACCAAAATTCTGACAAGCTCTGTAGTCAGCACTTTCCTTATCCATACCAAATGCATTCCATGCTGCAGGACGGAAAATCTTTTCTTCAGGAACATTGTGCATACAAACAGGGATACGAAGCATTGAACAGAGTGTAATAAGGTCAGCACCGATGTGACCGTAAGAGATAGCACCGTGGTTAGCGCCCCAGTTGTTCATAACATCATAAGCAGTTTTGAATGCACCTTCGCCTGTTGTTCTTGGAGCAAACCAAGTGCAAGGCCACGTGTAGTCAGTTCTCTTCCAGAGTGTATCAGAAACATCTTCAGGGAGCTGGACTGTCCAACCTTCAGCAATCTGAAGAACAGGGCCAAGACCCTTAACAAGGTTAAGACGAATCATAGTAGCAGGCATTTCAGCTCTTGTTTCAAATCTTGAAGAATATCCACCACCACGGAAATAGCCAAGGTCAGCATAGTTCCAAGTTGCGTTTTCCATAATTGCCTTTTGGTCTGCTTCAGTAACTTCATACCAAGGTTTGATTACTGCATTACCATTTTCGTCTTTTGCAGCACCGTTAGCGTCAAGACAGCAAGCACCTGAGTTGATAAGGTGAATAATACCGTCACTATCTTTTGCTTTGCCTTCAATATCATAACCTGTAACTCTCTTGATTGCGTCACCGCTCCAGTATGTACGAACATCGGCAAACATCTGTGCACGGTTTGTAAGAAGTTTCATAAAGAGCATTCCAAGACCATTGAGAACATCATTTTCAGTTGCAAGAATATATGGCTCTCTTGCACCGTTCCAGTCAAATGATGTATTGAGCATTGATTCAGGGAAGTCACAGTTAGGATAGAAGTCAGTCCACTGACGCTGTCCCTGGAAACCTGCAGCAATAGCATTGTGACCAACCATTTCTTCTTCACAACCCTTTGGAAGATTGTCGTTACCATTCATAAGGTCCTTGATAATAACCATCATCTTAACAACAAATTCCCAGTCTGCATCTTTTTCTTCGCGAGTTTTCTGAAGATTTTCAGGGTTCTTGTCAAAGCCTTCAATACAGTTTTCCTTTGCCCATTTGAGAGCCTTCTGGAATTCAGCTTCGTCATAAACGCCTTCTGTCATTCGACGGATGATTTCAACCTCGTCAACTGATTCAACACGCATACCAAGGTAATCTTCAATAAAGTTACAGTCAATGATAGAGCCGCCGATACCCATACAGATTGAACCAATCTGAAGATATGACTTGCCACGCATTGTAGCACAAGCCACAGCAGCACGACCAAAACGAAGAAGCTTTTCTTCTACGTCAGCAGGAATTGTTTCATCATCAAGGTCCTGAACATCGTGACCGTAAATGCCGAATGCAGGAAGACCTTTCTGTGCGTGAGTAGCAAGAACAGATGCAAGGTAAACTGCACCGGGACGCTCTGTACCGTTAAAGCCCCATACTGCCTTGATTGTGTGAGGGTCCATATCCATTGTTTCTGCACCATAGCACCAGCAAGGTGTAACAGTAACTGTAATGTCAACACCTTCCTTACGGAATTTGTCAGCACAAGCAGCAGCCTCTGCAACTCGACCGATAGTAGTGTCAGCAATAACAACCTTTACAGGTTCACCATTTGAATATTTAAGGTTGTCAGTAAAAAGTTTAGCAGCACGCTTTGCCATGTTCATTGTCTGCACTTCAAGTGATTCACGAACACCAAGAACACCGCGTCTGCCGTCGATTGTAGGACGGATACCGATAACAGGATAATCGCCGATAAGTCTGTTTTTAGCCATAATAATTTCTCCTTTAAAAAAGAATGTTTTTTCATCATAGGTAAGTTATAAAACTATACACATTAAGTATATCAAATCGTAATTTTCAAGTCAATAAAAAAGAAATGATAAATGGGAGTTTGTCGATGTAAATGCAGAATGCAAAATGCAAAGTGCAAAATGAATGGTCTGCGACGCAATTATAAAAAATAACCAATAGGGTCATAAATGTAGGGGCGGATGCCCTTCATCCGCCCCTACGATTCATATCCAAATTAATAATCAAACTCCCCGATAAATTATGATTTAAACTTCAAATTTAGGGTTCGAATCCCACTAATCTTGAACATAAAATTAAAAGAGAGTCTGCAAAAGCAAACTCTCTTTTAATGGCACGCCGGAAGGGATTCGAACCCCCGACCTTTTGGTTCGTAGCCAAACACTCTATCCAGCTGAGCTACCGGCGCATATGCGGACTTTTTACCGCCCGAATATAATACCATTACAATGGTAAAAAGTCAACAGTTTTTTGAAATTTCTTAAAATATTTTTCTTTTCATAACAGAATTTGTAAAATATCTCTTTTGTGAGCAGTAAACTTACTTTAACCGTAAAACTTACCGTATAATTTAAGCGTATTGATTTCCTTACATTACTTTGATATAATCATATCAACAAGTAAGATTTGTGGAGGTGCTTTTATGGATTCGTATATCGTTCCAATAATTTTAGGTGCTTTTTGTGTAGTCCTTGGCATTCTTAATACAAAAGGGAATATATCTTCACTCCATTGGTACCATAGACAGCGAGTTGCCGAAGATGATATAGTTCCTTTCGGCAAAATGGTTGGACTCGGTACAATCATTATTGGTATCTCTTTGGTTGTGTTTGGTGGTTTATCCTTTGCAACAGAATCGTTAAAAAATGACCTTTTCATGTTAATTGGTACAGTTATTTTGATTGTTGGAATTGTAGTAGGTATTGTTTTAAGTTTTTATGCAATGATAAAATACAACAAAGGCATTTTTTAATTGTCAAATTCCAATTTATTAAGTTGTTACTAAATTGTTCAATATATATAATAAAGACGAAATAACCCTTGCGGTTGTTTCGTCTTTATTTTTTTTTATTGGAAAGGGAGTAATGTGCTAATTACGGTTTTAATATTACCTTAATGCATCCGTCCGCTTTGTTGTCAAAAATTGAGTAGCCCTTGCGACCTTCGTCAAGACTTAAAGTATGAGTTATTATATCAGTTGCGTCAATTTCGCCTTTTTTTATCATATCAATGATTGGCTTAACATAAGTGTGTGCAGGACATTGTCCCATTTTAAGAGTAATGTTGCGGCTGAAAAAATTGCCTAACGGAAAAGTATTGTATCTACCGCCATAAACTCCCACCATTGCCACAGTACCGCATTTTCGAACTGCTTCGGACGAAATTTCTATAGCGGATTTTGAGCCTGCCTGAAGCTTTAATGCAGTTTCAAACTTTTCTACTACGGACATTTTTCCGTCCATTCCAACACAATCAATCACTACATCAGCACCACCGTGAGTAATTTCTTTGATGTGCAAGCCTGTGTTGTCAAATTCTTCAAAATTCAGTGTTTCAACACCATAACTTGCCGCATGCTTTAAACGGTATTTTACACTGTCAACTGCAATTATTCGCTTTGCACCGAGTAAAATACACCATTTAATTGTTAATAAGCCAACGGGTCCACAGCCCAAGACAACAACCGTATCGCCCTTTTTTACCCCTGCAATGTCAACAGCCCAGCGAGAAGTCGGCAAAATATCAGTTGAAAATAAAACCTGCTCATCGGTAAGTTCATCAGGTACGGTAACAGGACCTACATTTGCATATGGAACGCGAAGATACTCAGCCTGTCCGCCCGCATATCCGCCGTAAGCATCGGAATAACCAAATAATCCGCCTGTTTCGCCATTAGGGTTTGAATTGTCGCATTGACTGTATTCACCGTGCTCACAGAAAAAACAATGACCGCAAGCCACAGGAAACGGAACGACAACTCTGTCACCCTTTTTTACTTTTGTAACAGATTTTCCTGTTTCCTCAACAATACCCATAGTTTCATGACCAAGAATGAATCCCGGCTTCATAGCAGGTACTCTGCCATGAATCAAATGCAAATCAGACCCGCAGATTGCTGTTGAGGTCACTTTAACAATTATATCGTCATCAGCCTGAATAGTCGGGTCAGCGACTTGACCGACTTTGACATTCTTGACACCTTCATATACTATTGCTTTCATAATTATTCAACCCTTTCAATACTTATAAATAGTATTGCCGAAAGAACTCCAACAATTCAAAAGCATTAAAAGGAAAATCCATATAAAAAGAGTGCGAAACTGTTTCGTTAATTTCGCACTCTCGTTTTATTTTACAACCAAAATTTTCTCAATTTTATATTTTTTAAACAGCTCAATATGTTTTTCTGTAATCCTTTCACCGCTTACTGTAATCGGTATAGCAGGGGGACAGGAGACAGTAGGACTCGCACAAACTCTATCTGTTGCATTCTCTACATCAATTTTTTCACTTTCCGTGAAAACAGCCTGACGGATTGTCATAACTTGTTCTGATTCAGGAAATTCAATATTTTGATAATTGTCTTTATTGATTTCACCCACATTCTCAAAGGCTTTTTTCAGTTTGTCAAAATCTTCCTGTGAATTTTGTGGGGTGAACATAAACACTGCAAAATCATCATCAGCATATTCAAATTCAATTCTGTTTTCACGCAAAATACACTTAAAGTCCAAATTAATACCACGAAAATCAATAGTAAGCTTCAATGGTTCAGCAGATATAATGCTCAAACCCTTTGAATTGATAAAACATTTTAACTCTGCAACTTTTTCAGCACAGTTTTCAATATCATTACGAATTTTCTTATCAATGTATCGGTTGCACAAATCAAGAGATTGCAAAATAAGGTATGACGGACTTGTGGAGCCAAAAATTGCCATAGCATTGATGACATTCTGTGAAAATCCATACTTGTCATCCTTTGCAATATGCAGGTATCCGCCACCTGTAAGAACAGGCAAAGTTTTATGTGCCGAATCGCAACACATATCAGCACCAAGGCTTATGGGGTGCATATCCTTTTCGCAGAATTTTAAATAGCTTCCGTGAGCATTATCAACAAGCAGGGGAATACTATAATTTCTACAAACCTTTGCAAGACTTTCGATATTACTCATTCCGCCTAAATAATCTGGACTTGTGATATATACTGCAAAAGGTTTGTACTCCATTTCTTTAAGGCTTTTTTCAAGCATTTCTGCCGTTACAATACAACTGCAGATACTACCAGAATTTTCAGGATAAAGCCATTTTACATCTGCGTCAAGTTTTGCAAGGGCATAGATAAAAGATTTGTGAGCATTTCGACCTGCAAGTACATAAGGCCTTCTTGTCTTGTCAGCCCTCAAATATGCTAAATATAGCATAGCATTTATGCTCTGACTTGAACCACCTGCAGAATAAACTGTTTTTGCAGTGCCGAAAAGGTGAGTGGCATTTTCCTCGCTTTCACGGATAATGCCGGTCGGTGCATAAAGCTCGTCAGCACCCTTTATTTCGGTAATATCAAGGGCTTCACAGCCCAAAAAAGACACACCTTTATGACCCGGCATATGCAGTCGGGCAGTATTACTTTTAATGTAATTCTGCACAAAGTCATAAATTGGTGTGTTCATCTTTTTTTTCCTTATTTATCGTAATTCTCTGCTACCTGAATCATAACGGCACATTCAATTCTCTTTTTAAAGAGTTCACAGCCGTATTCATAAATACCTGTGATTTTTCCTGATGCGTGATATGAGTTTGCAGCACAACCGCCAGAGCAGTAAAGTTTAGCCCAACAGTCGTTGCATTCAGGTCTTGCATAAGCATTACAGAGTTTGAATTCATTTTGAATTTCCTTGTTTGTAACACCGTCCCAAAGATTACCAAGCAAATATTTTGTGTCACCAACAAACTGATGACAAGGATAAAGGTCACCTGTCGGAGTTACAGCCATATATTCAGTACCTGAGCCACAGCCTGAAATTCTCTTGTAAATACAAGGACCATGTGTAAGGTCAAGCATATAGTGATAGAATGTGAAACCGTTACCTGCTTTTTTACGCTTAATCATCTCTTTTGCAAGGATTTCATACTGCTCAAAGAGAATTGGCAAATCACTTTCAGTCAATGCAGACGGGTCATCAGGTGAGCATACAACAGGCTCCATACTGAGTTCAGTAAACCCTAAATCAGCCATATGGAAAATGTCATTTGTAAAGTCAACATTATTATGAGTAAAAGTGCCTCTCATATAGTAACTTTTACCTTCACGACGCTTGATAAATTCCTGGAATTTAGGAACGATAACATCGTAACTTCCTCGTCCTTGATAATCCTTACGGAGTCTGTCGTGAACTTCCTTTCGTCCGTCAAGACTTAAAACTACATTACTCATTTCCTTGTTACAGAAATCAATAACATCATCGTCAATCAAAATACCATTTGTTGTAAGAGTGAAACGGAAATTTTTGTTGTGAATCTTTTCCTGAACTCGTGCATAAGATACAAGTTCTTTCACAACATCCCAATTCATCAGCGGTTCGCCACCGAAAAAGTCAACTTCAAGATTTCGTCTTGTACCTGAATTTTCAATAAGGAAATCAAGAGCGCGTTTACCAACTTCAAAGCTCATTAAAGCTCTTTCGCCGTGATATTTACCCTGACTTGCGAAACAGTATTCACAGTTAAGGTTGCAAGTATGAGCTACGTGAAGACAAAGAGCCTTGATTACAGTATTTCTGTTTTTAAAGTCAAAAGCCATTCCCTCGTAAGTGTCAGCAGTATAAAGTTTTCCTGCATCTTCAAGACTTTTAACATCACCGATACATTCGAGAACATCACTTTCAGTAATTTCTTCGTCCTTATATGTATCGAGTATATATTTCACAATTTCGTCAGTACTTTTGTCCTTATACATAGCGATAATGTCATAAGCAACTTCGTCAACCACATGAACCGAGCCACTACAAGTATCAAGGACAATGTTATATCCGTTTAATTTATATTGATGTACCATAAAATTTCCTTCTCAACAAAAAACAGGTAATACTCACGCATTACCTGCTTTAAGCAACAATTTTTAATGATTATTTGTTTTCGCTGTTTTCACACTGCTGGTTAGCAACACCGCAAGATGTTTTACAAGCTGACTGGCAAGATGTCTGGCATTCGCCACAACCACCCTTAACTGCGCTTTCTTTTAAATCTCTTGTTTCGATTGTCTTAATTCTTTCCATAGTAATATCTCCTATCTGAATAATATCAAATATTTACAGAAAAAGTATATCACAAGCCATATTGACTGTCAAGATATTTAATTGACAACTTTTGTTCAAAGTGCTATATTTTACTCATAAAAACACCATAAGGAGGGTGTATATGAATATAAAAGAAAATATGAGGAAATATGCACCTGACTTTTTGCGTGTAGTCCTTATAAGTGCCATTACAGGTGTTGCTTGTGGACTTGTTGGTGCAGGGTTTGTAAAATCAATCTCATTCGTTACAACTTTAAGAGAGAATAACGGTTGGATTCTTTTACTTTTGCCTGTTTTCGGTCTTGTGTTGACCTTTGTTTACAGTCGTTTAAAAGTAAATGGAGTCGGTACAAATCATATTATAAAAAGTGTCCGTACAGAAGAAAATGTTTCACCACTATTGAGTGTTGCCGTATTTTCGGGAACCGTTTTGTCACATTTTGGTGGTGCATCCGTTGGTCGTGAAGGTGCTGCACTTCAGCTCGGTGGTAGTATCGGTGAATTTTTTGCAAGAGTTTTCAAAATTCCTGAAGATTTTCGTCGAATTCTTGTGATGAGCGGTATGGGTGGTTGCTTTGCAGCACTTTTCGGTACACCATTCGCCGCATTTGTATTTGTCCTTGAAATTTCACGAATTGGTAAAAGATGCTTTGTAGCTTTTGTCCCTGCATTTATTTCAAGTATGACAGGCTTTTTAGTTGCAAATAAGCTTGGTGTTGAGTCTGAACGATTTCCTGTCAACGAAATTCCTCAATTAACACCGGGAATTCTGTGGAGATTTATTTTTATTGCAGTTGTGGGTGCATTGGTAAGTGCGATTTTTGTTTATGCACTTCATTATTCGGAAAAATACTTTAAAAAGTTTATAAAAAATGAGTATATCCGCGTGGCTGTTGGCGGAATTATCATCATTGTACTTACATTTATTCTTGGAACAGACGATTATAACGGTGGCGGAATAGGTGTTGTTCACCATGTTTTTACTCACGGTGAGGTGAATTATGAAGCATTTATTTTGAAAATTATTTTCACAGCAATTTCAGTTGGTGCAGGGTATAAAGGCGGTGAAATTGTTCCTACAATTTTCATAGGCGGAACACTTGGCGGTGCAATTTCTTGCATTCTCGGGTTGAATCCTGCATTTGGTGCAGCAGTAGGTATAACAGCATTATTCTGTGGTGTTACAAATGCACCTTTTGCAACGACAATTCTGGCTTGTGAAATGTTTGGAATAGAGGGTATAGGATACTATTTCATCGCATCAGCAATCAGTTTTATACTTTCAGGAAAAGTCAGTCTTTACACCGGCAGAAAATTACCTTTCGTGCATGATAAATAAAATGTAAAATTTTTGAAACAAAATGCGATGCTTTTTACTCTTATATATAAAGAGGTGATATTATGACAAAGCAAAAGTTCAACAAACGCAAACTGTTTATCATTTTTATGGTGATTGCTTTAGGAATTGTAATAATTGCGGGAATTTTCGTTTATCATAATTCTCTGCAAGGACAGAAACCTTTTGAAACTTTAACCACAGAAGATGTAAAAAGCATTTCACTTTATTCTGTAACAGGAGAAATTATCTACACATTTAATCAAAAAGAACAGGATGAAATTATAAAATTACTGAATGGTGTTGCAGTTGATAAAGAAATTGACCCTGAATATATATGGAATGGTGGATTTGACCGACAATTTGGAATTGAGAAAAAAGATGGTTCTGTAATTGTTTTTGGAACAAGCGGAGAATTTTATGTCGATGGTCATAGATACAAGGTATCAGAAAATAATACCTCAATTGCAAAGCTTCGTAATTTGCATGGTGAATATTATATGGAATATTATATTCCACATAATGCCCAAGGTTAAACAGAGGTGATTTTATGAAAAATCATAGAAAATTATTAACTATTCTGTTATCTGCATTTATAGTTTTATCAATCCTTTTTGTTGCTTGGTTTAATTACAAGCCGACTAAAATATCATATTTCAAGGGATGTATTGAGCATTCAATAAACATAACTGACCTCAGAGAAGTTGTTGGTGTAGCCGATTATGTATTTGTGGGATATGTTGAAGAAATATATGACTATAATCACGATAGGTTGTTTCATAAATTTCCGAAAGTAATTGATTATTACGGTGGACCATTTACCGAATGTAAGGTTACGGTGACAGAGTGCATAAAGGGTTATATTCCTTCGGGTGAAACACTTTCATACTATAAAGTCGGTGGTGTAACTTGGCTTCGAACAAGCATTTACCTTGATGTGGAAGAAGAGTATATTAAACAGGGCTATGATGATTATTATCCGGAAGTGGGTAAATATTATGTTTTTCGTGGCTTTGCTCACCCTGACGGAACAATAACAGGTGGTGGAATAAACAGCACAGAGCCATTGGAAGAAAACTATGATTTGAATAATTATAAGCAATCAATAGTTTATCAAAAATGGATAAATGCATACGAGAATCAGATTTTCAGTAAGTATGGCAATGATTACAAATATCTTTGTTCTGCTGATGCCGATTACGGTGACGGTACATACAACGCAGACCTTTACGCCCGATATATTGACGAAGTATATGACGGCGAAGAACAAGATGACGAATATTACAAAGCAATAAAAGCGGGCAACTCAACAATCAAATAGAACAATTGATGTATCGCGTAGGGACAGACATCCTTGTCTGTCTTTTTGTTGTTAGTAGGTGTAAATAAGGTTTGTTATTTTTATCTGTACAACAAATCATTATTTATTTGGGAGAAATGAAACTAAAAATAGGAACGAAAACCTTGTAGGGGACGACGCCCTCGGCGTCCTACTTCTGGTTTGTCTGTATACTTGGTTCGGGCTGCCGTGGTCGTCAGCCCATACAATTACGAATTCCGAATTACGAATTATCCCGACAAACTCCAATTTATTGGGTTTTATTTTTTGCTAAAATTTAATTAAAATATATACATAAAATATTAAAAATATCTGTTATTTTTTAGAAATATATGGTATGATAATATCTGTATAATTATATTTATTCATTTTTGAAAGAAGATGAAGTTAAAATGAGTAAAAAATGCGATGTGCTCATAGTCGGTTGCGGTGTCGCAGGACTTAATACAGCACTTTCATTACCTGAAAATCTTAATATTACAATTCTTGCGAAAAAGAGCAATACTGACTCTAATTCTTCACTTGCACAGGGGGGTGTTGCTGCTGTTCTCGATTTAGAAAACGATAGTTACGAATTGCACATAAATGATACAATGATTGCAGGAAAACACGCAAACGACATTGATGCAGTTACAACTCTTGTGGAAGAAGGCCCTGCCGAAGTACGAAAGATTATCGAGTACGGTGTCGAATTCGATAAACGCCCTGACGGTGAACTTAATATGACACTTGAGGGCGGACATTGTCGCAGACGAATCGTTCATCATAAGGACACAACAGGTGCTGAAATGGTTCGTGCTATGGTTCTTGAGGCACAAAAGCGAGATAACATCACCATAATCGAGAATACTCCTGTTTTCAAACTCACAAGAGTAAAGAGTGGTATCTGTGCTCACATTTTAACCGGTGATGGTCAGGATGAAATATTCGCAAGCTATTGTGTTCTCGCGACAGGTGGTATTGGTCGAGTTTATAAATACACAACAAACCCAAAGGTTGCAACGGGTGACGGAATCCGTCTTGCATTTGAACTTGGTGCTCGTATAAAAGATTTAAGTTATGTTCAGTTCCATCCAACTGCATTTAATTCTGATGATAATGAACAATTCTTAATCAGTGAAGCAGTCCGTGGTGAGGGTGCGTATCTTCTCAACTGTAATAAGGAAAGATTTATGCACCGTTATGACGAAAGACTTGAACTTGCTCCTCGTGATGTTGTTTCAAAGTCGATTATTATTGAATCAAGAAGAACAGGTAGCAACAATTTCTACCTTGATATTACTCACCGTGAAAAAGAGTATCTTCTTAATCGATTTCCGGGTATTCATCAAGGTTGCTTAAAGTACAATGTTGATATTACAAAAGATTTAATTCCTATTTTCCCTTGTCAGCATTATCTTATGGGTGGTATTGAGGTTGATTTGAATTCACGAACAACAGTTTCACGACTTTATGCTGTGGGTGAATGTTCAAATACAGGTGTTCACGGTAAAAACCGACTTGCAAGTAACTCACTTTTAGAAGCACTTGTTTTCGGTAAGCGTTGTGCTGACGATATTGTTCGTTGTATCGATATGAAATATCCTGAGGTGCAGATTACGGAAGTTGAAAAGCAGGACCTTAACGGTGCACCTTTACTCAAAGGAGTTCGTACAGAAATTCGTAATATTATGCAACGCTCATACTTTGTAATGCCTGCTAATGAAGATGCAGTACGAAACGGTTATAAACGAGTTCGCGAAATTCTCACTCGTCTTAAAAACGGAAAATTCAAAATTACTCCCGAATACTGTGAGGCTTTAAGCCTTGCAACGGTGGCATATATAATTCTCAAGGAGGTCAATGACCAATGAAATTAAACCAGTTTTATGTAGATAATCTTATTAAAGAAGCAATTAGCGAAGATATCAACTATATTGATGTTTCTGCTGACTACCTTATTCCGGAAGAGCAGAGAAATGACTCATATTTTGTGGCAAAGGCTGACGGTGTCCTTTGTGGTCTGGATATTGCCATGCGAGTTTTCACTCTCCTTGATGATACTTTCACATATACAGTTCATAAAAATGATGGTGACGAGGTTAAAGCAGGTGACTTAATCGTTGAATTCAACGGTAAAACTGCTTGTCTTTTAAAGGGTGAGCGAACAGCACTTAATATTATTCAGCATATGTCAGGCATCGCAACTGCAACAAACAAAGCAGTTAAACTCTGTGAAGGTACAAACGCATCTGTAACAGATACAAGAAAGACTTTACCGGGACTTCGTGCGTTACAGAAATATGCAGTAGTTTGTGGTGGTGGCAAGAACCACAGATATAACCTTTCTGACGGTGCTATGCTCAAGGACAACCACATAGACGCAGGCGGCGGAATTACAAATGCTGTAAAAATTCTCCGTTCAAAGCTTGGTCATATGGTAAAAATCGAAGTAGAAACAAGAAACTTTGACGAAGTAAAAGAAGCGGTAGAAGCAGGTGCTGATATCATTATGCTCGACAATATGAATAACGAGCAGATGGCAGAATGTGTTAAATTCATTGACGGACGCGCAAAAACAGAGGCGTCAGGTAACATCACTCTTGATAACATCGCATCAGTTGCAAAAACAGGTGTTGATATTATTTCACTTGGTGCGTTGACACATTCAGTTAAAGCATTTGACATTTCAATGAAAATGAGATAAATATGAATTTTAATGAATCAGTAGAATATATCCATTCACTTTTAGCATTTGGAATAAAACCGGGACTTGAACGCATTTCAATGCTTCTCGATTTACTCGATAATCCACAGGATAAACTGAAAATTATCCATGTTGCAGGAACAAACGGCAAAGGCTCAACATCCACAATGATTTCCAATATGCTTATAGCAAGCGGATATAAAACAGGACTTCTCACATCTCCCTATGTCATTGATTTTTGCGAACGAATTCAAATCAATGGTGAAAATATAGATAAAAACATTTTCGCAGAGTGTGTTACAGAAGTCCGTAAAAAAATAGAAGAATTAAACAAAAAAGACATAATCATTACAGAGTTTGAGGCAATAACAGTTTCAGCATTTCTATGCTTTGTAAAAGCTGAATGTGAATATGTTGTATTGGAAGTCGGTCTTGGTGGTCGTTTTGATGCAACAAATGTTGTGAAAAAGCCTGAAGCAGTAGTAATTACATCAATTTCCCTTGATCACGTGGCAATTTTAGGTGACACAATCGAAAAGATTGCCTTTGAAAAATGCGGAATTATCAAGGAAAATGTGTCTGTAATCACATCTTCCAATCAACATAAAGATGCATTAAAAGTAATCACAGAAACTTGTGAAAACAAAAATTGTAATCTGATTATTACAAATCCACATAAAACTGAAATTCTTGATGATTCCATTTTTGGTACGCTTTTTTCTTATGACGAAAATGTATACAAAACAAAGCTTACAGGCAATCATCAGATTGAAAATACAGTAAATGCCATTGAATGTGCAAAAGTGCTGAAATTAAGTGACGATGCAATAGCACAGGGCATTGAAAATACAAGAATGATTGCACGAATGGAGATTATAAATGAAAAACCACTCGTAATCCGTGACGGCGGTCACAATGAAGGCTGTGCAGAAGCACTTTACAATTTTCTCACTAAATATAATGTGCAAAATATCAATCTCTTAATTGGTTTAATGGCTGATAAGGATGTTGAAGGTTATGTTGAGAAAATAGTGCCACTTTGTAATTCAGTTATAACTGTAACACCATCAAATCCAAGAGCCTTAAATGGTGTAGACTTAAAAATAATCACAGAAAAATACTGTGATGATTGTAAATTCATAAACAAGCCCAAAGAGGGATACAAATATATTCTTTCAAACACCAAAGAAGACGAAACAGTCCTTGTCTGTGGCTCATTTTATATGATGTCAGATATCTTTGGAGAATGAAAAGGGGGAATCTTATGTACAAAGATTTTATTGAAGACAGAATAAATGTGTTTCTTGAAGAATTTGAGAAACTCATAATTAAAGAGAATATTCCGATAGCCAATTTTCTCTATAAAGAGTGTGATTATAAACTTGATAATACTCTGCCTGAAATCGACGACAGTTTTACACTTTTCACACCTTACATAAATCGTTGGGGTGGAAAAAAGGACAGACATGCTTGGTTTTATAACGAAATTCAGGTACCGTCACATTGGAATGGTGAAATTCAGTTAGCAGTAGCAAGTGATGCTCGTCTTGGTTGGTGCGACATTAACCCACAGTTTATCGCTTATGTTGATGGTAAACTTCAGCAGGGAATTGACAAAAACCACCGTGAAGTATTTCTCACAAACGGTACACACAAAGTTTATCTTTATGCTTATTCAGGCAGTATCCACGATGAATATGTTGATTTTGTTACAAATCTTCAACTCATAGATGCTAAAACAAAACAGCTTTATTATGATATAAAAGTTCCGTTTGAAATTCTCCAGTATGAAGATGAAAACTCAAGAAATTACTTTGAAATCAAAAAGCATCTTAATAATGCTCTTAATTTCATTGATATGAGAAGTCCTTATTCCGATGAATATTATGCTTCACTCGATAAGGCTATTGACTATCTTAAAACAGAATTTTACGGGAAATACTGCCGAAAAGGTGATGTTTTCGCATTCTGTATCGGTCATACTCATATTGACGTTGCGTGGGAATGGACACTTGCACAGACCCGTGAAAAGATTCTTCGTTCATTCTCAACTGTGTTGGCACTTATGAAAAAGTATCCCGAATATAAGTTTATGTCAAGCCAGCCACAACTCTATAAGTATCTTAAAATGGATGCACCTGAACTTTACGAAGAAGTTAAGGAAATGGTACGCCTTGGCCGTTGGGAAGTTGAAGGCGGTATGTGGGTTGAAGCCGACTGTAACCTTTGTTCAGGCGAAAGCTTAGTCCGTCAGTTCATTTATGGCAAACGCTTTATGAAGGATGAATTCGGCGTGGATAGTAAAATCCTTTGGTTGCCTGACGTTTTCGGTTATTCAGCAGCATTACCGCAGATTTTACAAAAATGTGGTGTTGATAAATTTGTAACATCAAAAATCGGCTGGAACGAAATGAACAAAATGCCATATGACACATTCATCTGGCACGGAATTGACAACACGCCTGTTTTCACTCATTTTATGACAGCACAGGATAAAGTCAGAGGACAAGAGCCTGCAACAAATGTTACATATAATGCAAAACTTAATGCTAACCAGCTTCGTGGTGCTTATGACCGTTATCAGCAGAAAGACCTTTATGACAATGTGCTCATAACATTCGGCTTCGGTGATGGTGGTGGCGGACCGTATGCTAAAGACTTGGAGTATTTTGACAGATTAAAACACGGTATTCCGGGAACAAGCACACCAATAATGGCATATTCAGGCGAATTCTTTGATGACATAAAATCAAAGACAGAGAATAATCCTAAAATTCCTCATTGGAACGGTGAACTTTATCTTGAATTTCATCGTGGTACATATACTTCGCAGGCAAAGAACAAGAAATATAACCGTAACAGCGAATTTATGTTCCAGCGTGCTGAAACGCTCTCTCTTATCAATGAACATTTAAATGGATATAAATATCGTAAAGAGGATATGATGAATGCTTGGGAAACAATTCTTCTCAACCAATTCCATGATATTATTCCTGGTTCATCAATCAAAGAGGTTTACGAGGTTTCACATCAGCAGTACGAAGAAATCGGTGCGGTTGGTAATGAAATCATCAACGACACAACAACTGAAATTGCAAATAATGTTGAGGCAACAGATGGCTATGTTGTATTTAATCCACACTCATTTGTGAACAGTAGTGCAGTAGAAATTGACGGTAAATGGTACTATGCGGAGAATGTTCCTGCAAAGGGTTATAAGGTAATTAAGCCTTGCGAAGAAGAAAGCAAAGTGAAAGTTACAGGAAACTCAATGGAAAATGATTTCTTCCGTCTTACTCTCGATGAAAAAGGAACATTCACAAGCATTTTTGACAAACGCAATAACCGTGAAGTTCTCAAAAACGGTCAGCGTGGTAATGTGCTTACTGCTTACGAAGATTACCCAAGAGAATATGATAACTGGGAAATGAGTAGTTATTATACTGAAAAGCATTGGGAAGCAGATGATGTCAAATCAGTTGAAATTCTCAATGAAGGCGAGCGTGCAGGTCTTAAAATTACAAAGAAATTCAAGAACAGCACAATCATTCAGAATATTTACCTTTACAATAATATTGATAAGATTGATTTCCAGACATACATTGATTGGAAAGAATCACATCTTATCCTCAAAACTGCATTCCCTGTTGATGTTAATACAAACAAGGCAACTTATGATATTCAGTTTGGTTCGGTTGAGCGACCAACTCATAAGAACACAAGCTGGGATGCTGCAAGATTTGAAGTCTGTGCTCATAAATACTGCGACTTGTCAGAATACGGTTATGGTGTCAGCCTTATGAATGACTGTAAATATGGTCACGCAATCCACGATGGAGTTATGAGCCTTACTCTCCTTAAATGTGGTACATTCCCTGACCCTCAGGCAGATAAATGTGAGCATACATTTACATATTCTCTTTATCCACATGCAGGAGATTATCGTGAAGCAGGTACAATTAAGAAAGCATATGACCTTAATATCCCAATGGTCTGTAAGAAAGCAGGGGAGAATAAGGGCAATCTTTCAAACGAATATTCATTCTTCTCAATTGATTGTGATAATGTAATCTTTGAAACTGCAAAGAAAGCAGAAACTGAAGACAGCATTATTCTCCGTGGCTGTGAATATTATAATAAACGAACAACAGCAAAAGTTTCTTTTGGGTTCCCTGTAAAAGAAGCATACCTTTGCGATATGCTTGAAAACAATATTCAGAAACTTAATATTGTTGATAATTCAGTATCAGTTGATTTCAGACCATTTGAAATTAACACGATTAAGTTAATAAAATAAAAAAGGAGAATTTATTATGAAAAAGATTTTATCAGTAGCATTAGTCCTTATTATGATGCTGTCAGTTTTCAGTATCACAGCATCAGCAGAAGCCGTAGTAATGGCAGGTTATTACGATGCCGAAATCAACGACCTTTACTATGTCATTTATGAGGGCGAGGATTATGCAGAGGCTTATGTTGTAGGCTATGAAGCTGACCTTGATAATATAGAACCTGCAGGCGCATTGACTATCCCTGAAACCGTTACATATCAAGGCAACGAATACACAGTAACAGGTGTTGAAAGTGAAGCTTTTTATCAGTCATTGTTCACATCAATTACACTTCCTGATACAATTAATTATATGGGTGACTACGCATTTTCAACTTGTGATTATCTTGAAAATGTAGTTATTCCTGAAGATTGTCATTTTGATTATTTTGGATATGGTGTTTTCACAACAACACCTTTTGAAGCAGAAATCTATTCAAAGGACGAAACATTTTTTGGTGAAAATGTGCTTTACTCATATATTGGTAATGCTGATGAATATGTAATTCCTGAAGAAATTGATATTCTTGCAAACAACTGTTTCTTTATGTCGGGTGTAAAGAGTGTTGTGATTAATGATAACATTACAGAAATTGCTCCATATGCGTTCGCATCTTGCCGTAACCTTACAACAGTTGATATTCCTGACAATGTCGAATACATTTATGACGGTGCATTTAAAGATTGCACAAGCCTTGAAACAATAACACTTGGTGAAGGTGTTGCTTATATCGGTCTTGATTGCTTTGCAAATACAAAAATCAAGTCAATTCATTTAGGTCAGGCAGTTTACAGCGTTTTCGGTGCATTCAGAAACTGCAATACTCTTGAAACTATCACAATTGATGCAGGAAACACTGCACTTATAACAGACGGAGAAGCAATTTATTTCAACACAAGCTTCTATTTTGAAGATGTTGATGCGGGTGACATTCTCGTTTATTATTTACCAAGCAAGGCACAGGGTAAAATTACATTGAAATCTGATGTTATGATGATAGGTGCTTATGCTTTCTATGGCTGTAAAGACCTTAAAGAAGTTTTAGCAGAAAAAATTTATGCAGTTGATACAGATGCTTTCAGAAACAGCAGTATTGAAAAGTTTACAGCATCAGATATTATGATGATTTGGGATGGTGCTTTTAAGAATTGTAAAAACCTTAAAGACATTGACATTACAACAGTGAACACTATCAGCGCAGGTGCTTTCGAAAACTGTACAGCACTTACGGATGTTGAGTTCAGCAAAGATATTTATGAAATAGGTGCTCAAGCATTCGCAAATACAGGACTTACTGATGTGGTAATCAATGGTGACGATTGCTTCATTGAAGAAGGTGCATTTATGAATTGTGAGAATCTTGAAAGTGTTAGACTTGAAGATGGCGTTTATTATGTTGGTATGAACGCATTCCTTAATTGTCCAGAACTTCAGAAAATTTACCTTGCAAAGTCAGTTAAAGTCTTTGAAGACAATGCTTTCAACGGTTGTGACAATGTTACATTTGAGCTGATTAAAAATACAACAGCATATAAATATATCAAGAATAATACAGATTTTAATATCAAAGTAGTCGGAAATTACTCATTATGGCAGAGAATTCTTGATTTCTTCCGTTCACTTTTCGGTTTTTAATATTAATTTAGTGTGAAAAAAGGAGTAGATTAAAATGGACTTTAGTCAATTATTAAACAAACTTGTAGAATTTGCTACAACAACAGGATTTAAACTTATTGCCGTAATCATTCTTGTGATTGCAGGTTTAAAAGCAATTAAGTGGCTTAAAAAATGGATTAAAACATCACCTAAACTTGACAAAATTGATTCAAGTCTTCGTTCATTTGCAGTAAGCTTTTTAAGTGTAGTACTTTATGCAATTCTCTTTGTAACAGTACTTATGATTTTAGGTGTTCCTGCAACATCATTTATTGCAGTTCTTACAACTTGTGCTGCAGCAATCGGTCTTGCATTACAGGGTTCACTTTCAAACTTTGCAGGCGGAATTATGATTCTTCTCTTTAAGCCTTTCAAGGTTGGTGATTTTATTGAAGCAGCAGGGGAAACAGGCATTGTAAGTGAAATTTCAGTTGTTTATACAGAACTTCTTACACTTGATAATAAGCGTATCACAATTCCAAACGGTACTCTTACAAACTCTGTAATCGAAAACTATTCATCAGAAGAACTTCGTCGAGTTGACCTTACATTCAACACAGCATATGACTGCGATATGGAAACAGTTAAAAAGGTTATCAGTAAGGTTATTGAAAATAATCCGATGGCACTTAAAAACCCTGCACCTTTTGTCCGCCTTTCAGAACACGGTGAAAACGCACTTACATACACAGTTCGTATCTGGTGTAAAAATGCAGATTATTGGGACGTGAACTTTGATACAATCGAAAGCGTTAAAAAGGCATTCGATGAAAACGGAATCAAAATTCCATATAATCAGATTGATGTTCATATTGATAATAAATAAAAAAGTAATTAAACAAAAAACAATGGCGAGGTCGAAAAAACCTCGTCATTATCTTTTCCTCAATCAAATTATAATTTATCGGGGAGAAATAAAATAATGTAGGGCGGGGGCTTGCTCCCGCCGAACCTAATTCTTCTATGCACTCCAAACGGCGGGAGCAAGCCCCCGCCCTACACTAACCATATAAATCATCTCGACAAACTCCAATTTATCTTACATCTTAAAAAACACATTACTCTGTGGTTTATTAAAAAATGTTAAAACTTCTTGACATTTGCAACAGAAATGTATATAATGAAAATGTAAAGAGTTCTTTACTTTTTGGAGGTGTTACTATGAAGAAACTTTTAAAGAATTTAGGATTTCACAAAATGGATGAAATGGAACAGAGCATTTTGTTTAAAGCACAAAGAAATGCCTATCTTTTCCTCGAATTTGCATTGATTATTTGGGCTTTTTATGAAAGCTATAAGGTATTGACACACCACACACATCTTAACATCATACCGTCAATGCTTGCGGTAAGCGGATTGGCAATTCAAAATTGGTCGCAATTAATAATGACGCATAACGCAGTAAAGGGTGATGAAGAATCACCAAAAGCTTCTCCGTTATTTAAAACACTATTTATAAGCATTTTTGTTGCGGTAATTACCCTCATAATTTCAAATATTGTAATATTTTGGATGATGAAATAAATGACAAACAGAATTAAAGAATTACGAAAACAAAAAGGATACAGACAAGAAGATTTGGCTGAAGCTTTAAATGTTTCCCGTCAAACAATTATTGCTATTGAGAATGATAAGTATAATCCTACTCTTGAATTAGCAATAAAACTTGCAAGATATTTAAATACAACAGTTGAAGAACTCTTTATTTTAGAAATACAGTAATAAGTTAAAAGTAGGGGACGACGACTCGACGTTGCCTACGAAACCCTATTGGTTAATATTTATAATCGCAACGCAGTTACATTATTCTGCATTAAAAAAACTCCCCGAAGGGAGTTTTTAGTTTATATACATTATCTTATTTAATTCCTGCTTTTTTAAGAAGAACTTCAATCTTGTCAGCCGGGTTAAGGAGTTTGCTTACTGACTTATCGTGGTTAAGTGTATCGATAATATATGAAAGGTATTTTGAAAGTTCAACTTCACAGTACCATTCGCGTTTCTTGAGTTCAGGCATACGATAAACAAGGTTTGTTGTAAATACCTTATCGAAAAGACCGTCACGGTATGCCTTGTCAAAGCTTTCAAGACCTGCATTGAAAAGACCGAATGCAGAGAAAATAAATACTCTGTTTGCACCGAGTGACTTGAGTTTCTTTGAAACATCAAGCATTGATTCACCTGATGAAATCATGTCATCGATAATCATAACATCTTTACCCTCAACATTTGAGCCAAGGAAAGAGTGCTCAATAATCGGATTTCTGCCGTCAACGATTCTTGAATAGTCACGACGCTTATAGAACATACCAAGGTCAAGACCAAGATAGTTTGAATACTGCATACAACGTGACATACCGCCTTCGTCAGGAGAAATAATCATTGTATGTTCCTTGTCAAGTTTAAGGTTATCAACATTGTTAACAAGAGCTTTAATCATCTGGTATGCAGGTGAAACATTTTCAAAGCCGTGAAGCGGAATAGCATTCTGAACACGAGCATCATGAGCATCAAAAGTGATGATGTTGTCAACACCCATATCGAGGCAAAGCTCCTGAAGCATAACAGCACAGTCAAGAGATTCTCTTGAAGAACGCTTGTGCTGTCTTCCTTCATAAAGCATCGGCATAATAACAGTGAGTGTTTTTGCCTTACCGCCAATAGCAGAAATTGCTCTTTTAAGGTTTGCATAGTGGTCGTCAGGACTCATAGGAACTGTGTGACCATACATTTTATATGTTACACCGTGGTTAAAAGCATCAACGAGAATGTAAATGTCATATCCACGAACAGATTCGTGAAGTGAACATTTACCTTCACCTGTACCAAAACGAGGGAAAGAAGCATTGAGGATATAAGTATCTCTTTCATAACCTGAAAAAGCGATTGTGGATTTATGCTCAGAATCCTGCTGCTTACGCCATTTTACAAGATAGCGGTCAATCTTTTCTGCCATTTCTTCGCATCCCGGTAAAGCGATAATACCGAGAGGTCCATTTGGTATTGTGGTAATTTCTCTGTCTGCCATAATTTAACCTCCGAATAGTAAATAACAATATATGATTACTTGTAAATATATTTTACTATATTTTGTGGTTTTTTCAAGAGTAAATCGACAAAAAAATTATTTTTAGTTAAATGCGTGTTCAATAGTTATTACAACGAAATATCTTTCGTCTATTTTGCTCAATTTATCTTCAATAATTTGGATAATCTGATTATTTGAAAGATGATATTTATGAGGAACTATCAAATCAAAGATAAGATTTGTGTGAGTGGGACCATCAACAACCCTGAAATCGTGAATTGACATTTCATTTGAAATCTCTTGTACAATGCTCTTAGTCATGTCCTTTAAGGAGTTAATTCTCTCGTCGTCTGTGACAATAGGGTCTGTATGAATTGAAATTATAAGTCCGAACTCATTAAAAATATCTCGTTCTGCAAGGTCGATAATATCGTGTATTTCCATAATGTCATCACGCGATGACACCTCAGCGTGAGCAGAGGCAAATCGTCTTCCGGGACCATAGTCGTGAACAATCATATCGTGAACACCGACAATTTTGTCATAAGACATTATTTTCTTTTCAATCTGCTCTGTAAACTCTTTGTCAGCAGGTTTGCCGAGAAGGTCAGCCATAGTATCCTTGAGAATGTTAAAACCGGCAAGGAAAATAAAGCCGGCAACGATAATACCAAGATATCCGTCAATGCTTATGTCAGAAAATGCCGAAACAATAATTGCAACAAGGGCTACTGAAGTAGCAAGACAGTCGCTGAAACTGTCCTTCATAACTGCAATCATAGGTGCAGAGTTAATTTTTTCACCAAGTTTTTTGTTGAAATAACCAAGCCAGAGTTTCATCAAAATACTGACAAGAAGAATTATGAGAGCTATCCAGTTGAATTTAACGGGAGCAGGGTTGACAATTTTATCAACAGAACTTTTGAAAAGTTCAATTCCCATAAGCAAAACGAAAAACGAAACACCTAATGCGGATATGTATTCAACTCGTCCGTGACCGTAAGGGTGGTCCTTATCCGCAGGCATAGCAGAAAGCTTTACACCAATAAGTGAAATTATTGATGAACCTGCATCGGACAAGTTGTTGATAGCATCTGCCGTAACAGAAATACTACCTGAAAGAACACCTGCAATATATTTAATTATAGCAAGAATAAGATTAACTACAATTCCTGTGATACTTCCAAGTGTTCCGTATGCTTCACGAACCTTCAGGTTGCTTGTGTTTTCAGGGTCACGAATAAAGAGTTTAACGAGAATTTTTTGCATTTAAAAGTACCTCTTTACCCTCGTCACCAAGAACACCCCAAAGTCCTAATGTTGTAACACGAAGCCACATTTCAGCAACCTGTCGAGGAGTCCAGTCAGGATGTTCAGTAAACCAACATGTGACAAGACCTATAAGACCGTATTTACCGTAAAAGTATGTGAAATCATATTTTGTATCGTCCATATTAGGGAAAATACTCTTAAAAATCTCATATACTCTTTCGTTGAGTCTTTCGCCTAATTTATAAGCAAATTGCGCATCACCATTAGCACCTAAAAAGGTAGAATAAAGGTCCTTGTGTTCATAAAAATGAGTGCAGAAATCTTCACAAACATCAACGGCTGTTTTTAAAAGTGCTTCACCTGTATATGAAGAAAGCTTTGCATCAAAATCAGCATAAAGCTCATTTTCAAGTGCATCAACAAGGTCATAAACATCTTTGTAATGAAGATAGAAAGTACCTCTGTTAATTTCAATATGGTCTGTTAATTCCTTAACAGTAATTTTATTTATTCGTTTTGTCCTTGCTAATTCCACAAGACCTTGACGAATAAGTTTTTTAGTTCGTCTTACACGGCTGTCCTCGTTATTTATTGGCATAATATCATCTCCGGATAATAATTTTTATCATTATATCATTACTGTGTTCAATAATCAACACTTGTCTATTATTTTTTCACATAATTTACAAAAATTTTATAATTAGTTTTTTGTTAAATAATATAGCATTATTATAATTTGTATGATATACTAATTAAGTATGTAAAATTATGGCGTTTTAAGTATGTAAATAATCTTAAGGAGTGAATGAAATGCCATTTATCGAATTCAAAAATGTATCAAAGATTTATCAGGTTGGTGAAATCGAAATCAAAGCGGCTGACGATATCAGTTTCCCTATTGAAAAAGGTGAATTTGTAATTATCGTCGGACCTTCAGGTGCCGGTAAAACAACCGTTCTTAATATGCTTGGCGGTATGGATAAGCCTACATCAGGTGTAATCAATGTTGACGGAACAGATATTGCACAGTTCAATGAAAAAGAGCTTACAGCATTCCGTCGTGATGATGTTGGATTTGTTTTCCAGTTCTATAACCTTGTGCCTAACCTTACCGCTTACGAAAATGTTGAGCTTGCAACACAGATTTGCAAAAACCCCGTTGATGCAGAGGAAATTCTCAGCGAAGTAGGACTTGCAAACAGAAAAGAAAACTTTCCATCAAAGCTTTCAGGTGGTGAACAGCAGAGAGTTTCAATTGCCCGTGCTTTGGCAAAAAATCCCAAGCTTCTTCTTTGTGACGAGCCTACAGGTGCCCTTGACTACATAACAGGTAAATCAATTCTAAAACTTTTACAGGATATGTGCCGTGAAAAGGGAATGACAGTAATTGTTATCACTCACAACTCTGCACTTATGCCTATGGCTGACAAAATCATCAAAATCAATGACGGTAAAATCGAAAAGATTTTCTTAAATCAGGACCCTATGCCTGTTGAACATATTGAATGGTAAAGGATAGTAACATATATGACTAAATCGCTGAAAAAAGATTTCAAAAGAGAAATCAGAAAAAGCATAAGCCGATTTATTTCGATTCTGCTAATAGTAGCATTGGGCGTTGCCTTTTATTCAGGTGTCCGTTCAACTATGCCTGCTATGCATATGACGGCTGATGCGATTTATGATAAACAGAACCTTATGGATATTCGTGTTGTGGGTACTTTGGGACTTACGCAGAACGATATTGAAGCCTTAAAGGAAATTGAAGGCATTAAGGGGATTGAGGGCTCATATACAACTGACTTTCTTTGTATAGTAAATTCAAAAGAAATTGTCACACGAGCTATTTCAATGTCCGAAAGCATAAACAAAATTAAGGTTTTGGAGGGCAGAAACCCTAAAAAGTATAACGAATGTCTTGTGAGTCAGGAGTTTATTGACGAATCGGGACTTGAAATTGGTGACACGGTAAGACTCTCAACAGGTACGGATACACCTGTTTCTGATACTCTTGCAACCGATAGTTTTGAAATTATCGGTATATGCTCCTCCTCATATTATCTTAACGGCGATGTGGGAACAAGTAACATCGGTGACGGTATGGGCGACGGCTACATTGTAATTCCGCGTCAGGCATTTGTAACTGACATTTTTACATCAATTTACATTACAGTTGCAGGTGCAAATGAACTCAACTGCTATGATGACAAATACAAGGATATCGTTGAAACTATTGCAGACAGAATTGAACAGATTGCGGGTAAACAATGTGATATCCGTTATGCCGAAATTCGTTCCGAAAGCAATGATAAGCTTCAGAAGGCAAGAAATGAGTTCGCTGATGCAGAGGCTACTGTGGAAGAAGAAATCAAGAGTGCTTATGATGAGCTTCAGATGCAGAAACTTCTCATAGAACAGAGCAAGAGTGATATTCAGAATAACAAGGAACTTCTCGAAAACGCCGAGGCAAATCTTCCTATATATCAACAGCAGGTTGCTGATGCTGAAAAGCAGATTGCCGAGGGTGAAGAACAACTTGCAGTAATGAAACAGACTCTTCAGGAGAGTAAATCAATTCTTGATGATGCAGTTGCGAACCTTGAAGAACTGAAAAACGACCCGAATGCTGACCCTGACCAGGTTGCATCCATGACAAGTACGGTTACAACGCTTCAGAATACATATAACTATGTTTCTAATCAAGCAATTACGGCTGAACAGGAACTTGAACAAGGTAAAAAAGACCTTCTTGAAGCAAAGGTAACAGTCGGTCAGTTGCAGAATGCTATTGCAAACAAAGGTGCTTTAAATGATGCCGAACAGGAAATTATGGATGCCGATGCAATGCTTAAAGAGGCTGAAGAAGAATACAATATGCATAAGGAAGATGCATATGCTGAACTTGAGGATGCACGACTTGAGCTTGAAGAGGCTGAACGCAAGGTTGCTGAAATGGAAGTACCTGTATGGCACGTGCTTGACCGTGAAAGCATTGAGGCTTATGTAAGTTATATTACAGATTCTGACAGTATCGGTGCAATCGGTGCAGTTTTCCCCGTAATCTTCTTTATTGTTGCTGCTCTTGTCAGCCTTACAACAATGACACGAATGGTTGAAGAACAGAGAATGCAGATTGGTACTCTCAAAGCATTGGGTTACAGTAAAGTTTCAATCGCATCAAAATATCTTCTCTATGCCGCAACAGCAAGTATTTTAGGTAGCATAATCGGTGTGTTCGTTGGTGAATTTTCAATTCCTCCGATTATTATTACAGCATACAGAGCTGTTTATTATAACCTTGGTGAAAATGTAATCAAGCTGAATTTAGGATATGCTCTCAGTGCAGGTCTTGTGGCAACACTTTGCACAACTCTTGCCGCATTCCTTGCTTGTTTCTATTCACTTCGCAGTGTTCCTGCGGACCTTATGCGACCTGTCGCACCAAAGTCAGGTAAACATACTTTTGTTGAAAAAATTAAATTTATCTGGCAACGACTTAACTTTGGGCAGAAATCAGCGGTACGAAATCTCTTCAGATATAAAAAGCGTTTCTTTATGACACTTTTTGGTGTAAGCGGATGTATGGCACTTCTTCTTGTGGGACTTGGTATCCGTGATTCTGTTACAAGTATGACAGAGCATCAGTACGGTGATATTTTCAACTATACTGAAATTGTCAGCGTTGATTCAAGTCTTACAAGAGCAGAACGCAGAGCAATGCTTTCAAAAATCGAAACTTTGCCAAGCCTTGAGAATTATATTCAGGCAAACAGAACAATGATTTCGGCATCTCAGAACTCAACAACTGATATTGATGATGAAAAGAGAGCATATTTGATTGTTCCGACAGATGTTGACCAGTTCCCACAGTTTGTTTCATTAAGGGAACGAACAGGTGAACAAAGTAAACTTTCACTTTCTGACGAAGGTGTAATTATTACAGAAAAATTTGCTGATTTACTGGATGTACAGATAGGGGATAACATTTATCTTCGTATTGATGAATCCACAGTTACACCAAAGGAAATAAAGGTCGTTGGTATTACTGAAAATTACATTTTCAATTATATCTATATGACACCGGGACTTTATAAGTCACTTTACAATGTTGAACCCGAAATCAACATTCTTATGATGAAATCCAATGACAAGTTCTCAACTCAAAACCTTAAACTTGCCTTGTCACGAATTGACGGTGTAAATTCAGTTACCACAAACGAAGATGAGCTTGAAAGTATTAATGAAGTCATTAAAAATCTTGACTTTATTATCATTCTTATGGTGATATCAGCGGCAATTCTCGCGTTTGTTGTTCTTTATAACCTTAACAACATCAATATAACAGAAAGAAGACGAGAACTTGCTACATTTAAACTGTTAGGTTTTTATGATAACGAATTAGCATCTTATGTATATCGTGAAAATGTTGTGCTTACAGTATTTGGTATTATTCTGGGTATTGTGCTTGGTATCGTTCTTCATAGATTTGTTATGATTACAGTTGAAACCGATGTTTATATGTTTGGCAGAGAACTTGATTTCTTAAGTGTCATTATTGCCACAATAATTACGGTTATATTTACAGTAATTGTCAATGCTATAATGTATTTCAGTCTTAAAAAGATTGATATGGTTGAATCGCTAAAGAGTGTAGAATAGATTATGATGTCATTCTGAGGAGCATCGCGACGAAGAATCTCATAGGCTCCACCCTTGAGGGGCGCGGGCATCCGGTGGATGCCGAATTAGCGCTGTCTGAGCCGGTAGGCGAGTAAGGGAGCTGTCAAAAGTGTAACTTTTGACTGAGGGGGGTAAATCTAAACAATAAAATTTACAGAGATTCTTCACTTCGTTCAGAATGACCTGAAATTAAAATATAATTAAGGAGATAAAAATTATGTTTCATCAGTTAAATGCACCCGTTGCAGGTGATATGATTGCAACAGTAAAAACAAATATGGGAGAAATCAAAATCAAGCTTTTCCCTGAATATGCACCAAAGGCAGTTGAGAACTTCACAACTCACGCTAAAAACGGATACTATGACGGTCTTATTTTCCACCGCGTAATCAATGATTTTATGATTCAGGGTGGTGACCCTAACGGTACAGGTACAGGCGGAGAAAGTATCTGGGGAAGACCTTTTGAAGATGAATTCACAGGTGAACTCCATAATCTTCGCGGTGCACTTTCAATGGCTAACTCAGGCAAAAATACAAACGGAAGTCAGTTCTTTATCGTTCAGGCAAAGGAATGTCCCGAAGACCTTATTGACCAGATGAGAATGGCTGACGAAAGAGTTTTCCCGACAGAATGTATTGAAGCTTATGAAGAAATCGGCGGAACACCATGGCTTGATTTCCGTCACACAGTTTTCGGTCAGGTTTTTGAAGGAATGGACGTTGTTGATGCAATCGCAACAGTAAAAAGCGATATGTTCAACAACAAGCCTTTTGAAGACGTTGTAATCGAAACAATTATTATAGAATAAAACCTTATCCGCCTCCCTCTGACGAGGGAGGTGGCAACGCATTAGCGTTGACGGAGGGAGAGATAAACAAAATGTTATTTAAAAACATCTCAATAATCAACGAAAACCTTGAAATCGAAAACAATATGTATGTTGGTGTCAAGGCTGATAAAATCGACTATATCGGAGCAATAAAACCACAGGAAAACTATGGTGAAGAATACGACGGAAAGGGAAAAGTCCTGTCATCAGGCTTTGTAAATCTTCATACTCATTCACCTATGACACTTCTTCGTGGCTATGCTGAAAATCTTCCTTTGGACCGTTGGCTCAATGAAAAGGTTTTTCCTTTTGAGGACAGACTTAATTGTGACCGTGCATATTATGGTACTATGCTTTCAATAGCAGAAATGCTCAGTAGCGGTACAACATCATTTACCGATATGTATTTCTTCGGTGATGGTGTTATGAAGGCTGTAATCGACAGTAAGGCAAAAACTAATTTTGGCCGTTCAATCGTGTCATTCGTTGATGAAGATATCGAGAAAAATGACCGTTTTCAAGAGGGTATTTATCTTGCTGAAAAGTATCACAATACACAGAACGGTAAAATCAAGATTGATATGAGCCTTCACGCAGAATATACAAACCGACTTTCAATTATCGAGCAGTTTGGTGAGTTCACAAACGGGAAGGACTATATAAATCACATTCATTTGTCAGAAACAAAGGCTGAACACGAAAATTGCAAGGCAAAATACGGAAAAACTCCTGCTCGTCTTTTCTATGATGCAAAGGTGTTCAACAGCCCTACAATTCTCGCTCATTGTGTGTGGGTAGAAGATGATGATATGGACATATTCAAGGAAATGGGTGTAACGGTTGCTCATTGTCCTGCAAGTAATATGAAACTTGGAAGCGGTTTCTGTGACACATATAAGTTGTTACAGAAAGGCGTAAATATCGGTATCGGTACTGATTCAGCTGCAAGTAATAACGGACTTGACATTATGCGTGAAATGTATCTTGCAGCACTTTTACCAAAGGGTGTGAAAAACAAAGCCGATATCGTAACTCCACAGGATATTTATAAGATGGCTACTGTCAACGGATATAAAGCACAGGGCAGAAACGATTGCGGTGTAATTAAAGTTGGTAACAAAGCCGATTTAATCGTGCTTGATATGTCAACACCTAATATGTATCCTGATTTTGATATTCTAAATAATCTCGTTTATTCAGCAAATAAGAGTAATGTAGTACTTACAATGGTTGACGGTGAAATTCTCTACAAAAATGGCGAATTTACAACTATTGATGTTGAAAAAATGGGATATGAGGTCAGCCGTCTTGTACGCGAAGTAGTAAACGAGGTAAATGGGTAATGATTACAAAAGCAGTTGAATATATAAAATCAAAAATTACAGATACTTATGAAATCGGTATTATTTTAGGCAGTGGACTCGGCACTCTCGGTGAAAAGATTGAAAATCCACAGTTTGTGGATTATGCGGATATTCCTGATTTTCCTGTTTCAACAGCACCGGGTCATGTTGGACGATTTGTTTTCGGTACACTTAACGGCAAAAAGGTTATGTGTATGCAGGGTAGAATCCACCTGTACGAGGGCTATGAAGTGCAGAATGTCGTAATGCCAATCCGCGTTTTGAAAATGATGGGTGTTAAAAAACTTATAGTAACAAATGCAGCAGGCGGCATCAATGAAAACTTTAATGTTGGCGATATTATGGTGATTACAGACCACATTAATTTTACAGGTAAAAATTGTCTTATTGGCAAAAATGATGATAATTTTGGATGCCGTTTCCCTGATATGAGTTTTGCTTATGCACCCGAACTTCGTGAAATTGCATTTGATTGTGCTGAAAAGTTAGGAATGAAACTCCGTGAAGGCGTATATATTGGTTGTACAGGACCTTCATATGAAACACCTGCCGAAATCCGTGCATTTCGTGTGCTTGGTGCTGATACAGTTGGTATGTCAACTGTTCAGGAAGTCATCGCAGCAAACCATTGTGGTATTGATGTTCTCGGTTTTTCACTTGTTTCTAATAAAGCAGCAGGACTTTTAGGGGAAAGACTTACTGAAGAAGAAGTTCTTACAATCGGCAGGCAAAAAAGCGAAGAAATGCAGTCACTAATTACCGAAATCGTAGGTGAATTTTAATGTTTTTGAATGATGCAGCAGTGGGCTTTGATACTGTAAATAACAAGGCAGTTTTCATTGACCAGACACTTTTGCCAAATGAATATAAAGAGGTTTGCACCGACGATTATAACGAGATTTTTGATGCAATAAAACTCCTTAAAGTTCGTGGTGCACCTGCAATAGGTGTGTTCACAGCAATCTCGTTGGCTGTGCTTATGAACAAGAGTAAAGCCTTGACATACGAAACTCTTTTCAAGGAATTGAAAAAGTATTGTGATGACCTTATTCTGTGCAGACCGACCGCAATAAACCTTAAATGGGCAACCGGTGAGATGCTCAGAATTGCAGAAGAAAGCACCACGGAAAACTTTAGACTGAATCTTACAAATCAAGCATTAAAAATGATTGATGATGATATTGCAATCTGCAGAAAAATTGGTGAATACGGTGCACAATTACTTAAAAACTGCAATTCAATTCTCACTCATTGTAATGCAGGTCGTCTTGCAACCGTGAAATACGGAACAGCACTTTCACCCGTATATATTGCAAAGGAAAACGGACATAATATCAAGGTTTTTGCTGATGAAACACGACCACTTTTACAAGGGGCGCGAATTACTGCATCCGAACTTTGTGAATCGGGAATTGATACAACTGTTATTTGCGACAATATGGCATCATATGTTATGAAAAACGGACTTGTTGATGCAGTTCTTGTTGGTTGTGACCGAGTAGCATTAAACGGTGATACTGCAAACAAAATTGGTACAAGCGGTATTGCAATTCTTGCAAAATACTATAATGTTCCGTTTTATGTGTGTATGCCTTTTTCATCATTTGACAAGAGTATTAAAACAGGTGACGATATTGTAATCGAAATGCGAAATGGTGACGAAATAGGGGATATGTGGTATGAAAATAGTATGATTCCACAAAATGCAAAAACACTTAATCCTGCATTTGATGTTACCGACCACTCACTTATAACTGCATTCATTACAGAAAAAGGTGTATTTACACCAAACCAAATAAAAAATTACATATAATGTAAGTAAGGACGATTTTTAAATCGTCCTTTTGCATTTTTAAATCATAATTTGTATGGGAGAATATGAAATTAAAATAGGAATGAAAACCTTGTAGGGTCGGGTCTCCGTGCCCGACCGCGGATTTATCGGTTGACTACGGGCAGGCACTGAGACCTGCCCCTACAACCAATCCCATTGGCTAATATTTATAATTGTGTCGCAGACCCTTCATTTTGCACTTTGCACTTTGCATTTTACACTTACCCCAATAACCTCAAATTTATTGAATTTATTAATATTATATAGTTCCGTATTAGTCAATGTTTTTCGTTGACAAATCAACAAAAAAGAGGTAGAATGTATAGATGTGAAATTATGTAAAAAAGGAGGACTTTTGTGGCAAAAACAAAGACACCTTTAACTGTGGAACAAACAGAAATCAATAAAATGAAGAAAAAGGAAACACTTATTCAGTTTTTTAAGAATTTCTTTATGGGATTTGTTGTGACAATTTTTGAAAGTCTTTCTTTAAATCCTTTGTACAAACTGTTTGACGGAACATGGTTCGCAGAAAAATTCGGTCTGCTTTTAGTTGCCAATTCCGTAAGTATCATAATATTTTTCTTTGTAAGATTTTTTGTAAATTACTTCTGGGTTTTCCATAGCAAGAAAAACATTCTCAAAATTCTGCCTTTATTTGCTGTATTGATTGTTGTTTTCTCTTGGTCAACAACAGAACTTATTGATTTGATGATTAGACTTTTCAATATGTCAGCAGAAGCAGTGGACCTTTTAGGTGACGATACAATAAGACTTATTTCAAAGCTTACGGTTACATTTGTAATGGGAATTGTAAACTTCGCAATTTGCAAATTATTTATATTTAACGATAAAAAAAGAAGAAAGCAAGGAGGAAAAAGAATGAATCCTTTAAGCTATGTATTCAGTGCATATGGTCGTATGGTTGGTCGTATGGAACTTGTAAAATTGGGATTTTACTCTCATCATGCCGTATGGCAACAGGAGAGAAATCTCAAAAAACTTATGAAAAAGAATAAAAATACCGTTTACGGTAAAAAGAATAATTTCAAGGATGTAAAATCTGTTGAGGATTATCAGCGCCTTGTTCCTCTTTCAAATTATTCCGATTACGCTGAATATATTGACCGTATGGCAAATAAAGGCGAGAAAAACCTTATTACTGCAAAGCATATCAGCAGATATAATCAGTCATCAGGCAGCACAGGTAATTCAAAACTTATACCAATGGGAAGATGGGCAACATGGGTTGTAATGTGCTATAATTTCAGCGCTCCTGTGGGTTGTACTGATAAGTGGTATAAAAGTCAGGGCAAGAAAATGCCACCACAGAGAGGTCTTCTTACAATCGAGGTTCTTTATCACAGAACTCCAAGCAAGCAGATTGCAGCGGGACTTGCGGCTCATCCTATTCTTTTTGTTAAACCAATTCATAAATTTATCACAACATCTCCAACGGAGATTATGTTCCCTGAAACAAGAGAACCGATGGATATGCACTATATGAAACTTCGTTATGCACTTATGCGTGATGATGTAAGCTATCTTGGTACAGTATTCATCACAATGCTTGAAGCAATGTTTTTCTATCTTGAAAACAACTGGGAAATGATTTGTGATGACATTGAAAAGGGTACAATCAATGAAAGTGTTGTTTGTCCGCCTGAAGTCCGTGCAAAGCTTCTTAAAAAATTAAAGCCGATGCCTGAGCGTGCTGAACAACTCCGCAAGGAATTCAGAAAAGGCTTTGATGATGAAGCTATTGTTCCTCGTATCTGGCCAAAGGTTGGTTGGCTTTACGGTATGGGTACAGGCAGTCTTTCTTTCTATGCGAAAAAACTTCGTCGATACATAGGTCCTGATATTCCTATTCACTATCTTGGCTATGCTTCATCAGAAGGACTTATGGCTGTTCCTATGGAACTTAATTCTTATGAATATGTAATGCTCCCACATAACGGATTTTATGAATTTTTACCTCTTGATGCTCCAGAGGGTACAAAGCCTCTTACAATTTCACAGCTTGAGCCGGGTAAGGATTATGAAATTATCGTTACAAATATGAGCGGTCTTTACAGATACAGAATCGAAGATGTTGTCCGTTGCACAGGATATTACAAGCAGTCACCAAAGATTACTTTCCTTTACAGAAAAAATCAGATTGCAAATATCAGCGGTGAAAAGATTAACCAGACAGCATTTGACCTTCTTGTAAATGACCTTTCAGAAGAAGTTGGCGAAGAATTTGTAGGTTACAGCATTTATCCTGACCGTACAACTTCACCGGGACATTACTGCGTTCTCATTGAACCTGTGAATGATATTCCTGACAGCGAAGCAGAAAGATACGCAGAGATTTTTGAAAAAAGACTTTGCGAAACCAATGTTCTTGTACCACCACTTCTTCGTAATGGTGCACTCGGTCATTGTGAGGTTAAATTCCTCAAAAAAGGCACTTATGAAGATTACCGTGAGGTACTTAAGAATCGTGGTGCAAACCTTAATCAGGTAAAACCAATTAAAGTTATTGATAATGATGACAGACGAGATTTCTTCTTGTCACATGTTCGTTAAATATAGTTTGGAGGATGAAACATTATGAAAATTATGAAACGAATGATGGTTAACTTCGGCGTAATGCTCGGCCGTTCGGAACTTGCAAAATTAGCATTCTATTCTCACCACGCTGTATGGCAGCAGGAGAGAAACCTTAAAAAACTTATGAGAGCAAATAAAAATACAGAATATGGTAAACTCCATAACTTCAAGGATGTAAAATCTGTTGAAGATTATCAGAGAATCGTACCTTATTCTTGGTATCCTGACTATGCACCATACATTGAGCGTATGGCTGAAAAAGGTGAAAAGAACCTTATTACTGCAAAATATATTCCTAAATACAACGAGTCATCAGGTAGTACAGGTAAGTCAAAGCTTGTTCCTATGGGACTTTGGGGTACTTGGGTTTGTCAGTGCTTCAGTTTCAGTGCTCCTGTTGGATGTGCTCACAAATGGTTCAGAAGTCACGGACAGAAAATGCCGCTTCAGAAAGGTCTTTTGACAGTTGAGGTTCTTCATCATAAGACTCCAAGCGGACAGACAGCAGCAGGTCTTGCTGCTCATCCAATGCTTTTCTTAAAGCCTATTACTCGTTTCTTCGCAACATCTCCAAAGGAAGTTATGTTCCCTGAAACAAGAGAGCCAATGGATATGCACTATATGAAACTGCGTCACGCTCTTATCCACGACGATGTTACATATCTTGGAACAGTTTTCATCACAATGCTTGAAGCAATGTTCTTTTATCTTGAAAACAACTGGGAAATGATTTGTGATGATATCGAAAAGGGGACAATTAACGAAAGTATCGTTTGTCCTCCTGATGTTCGCAAAAAACTTCTCAAGAAATTAAAGCCAATGCCTGAACGTGCAGAACAACTCCGTAAGGAATTCCGCAAGGGCTTTGACGATGAACCAATCGTTCCTCGTATCTGGCCACAGATTGCTTGGCTTTACGGTATGGGTACAGGTAGCCTTTCACTTTACGAAAAGAAACTTCGTAGATATATGGGACCTGATGTTCCTTTCCACTATCTTGGTTATGCTGCATCAGAAGGTCTTATGGCTGTTCCGATTGAACTTAATTCATTTGAATATGTAATGCTTCCACAGAATGGTTTCTATGAATTCCTTCCAATTGATGCTCCTGAAGACACTAAACCACTTACAATTTCACAGCTTGAAGTTGGTAAGGATTACGAAATCATCGTTACAAATATGAGCGGTCTTTACAGATACAGAATTGAAGACGTTGTTCGTTGTACAGGTTACTATAAGCAGTCACCAAAGGTTACATTCCTTTACAGACGAAATCAGATTGCTAATATCAGCGGTGAAAAGATTAACCAGACAGCATTTGACCTTCTTGTAAACGACCTTTCAGAAGAAGTAGGCGAAGAATTTGTAGGATACAGCATTTATCCTGACCGTACAACTTCACCGGGACATTACTGCGTTCTTATTGAGCCTGTGAATGATATTCCTGACAGCGAATGTGCTAGATATGCAGAAATTTTTGAAAAGAATCTCTGTGAAACTAATGTTCTTGTACCACCACTTCTTCGTAACGGTGCTCTCGGCCATTGTGAAGTTAAGTTCCTTAGAAAAGGCACTTACGAAGATTACCGTGAGGTTCTCAAAAGTCGTGGTGCAAACCTCAATCAGGTTAAGCCTATCAAGGTTATTGATAACGATGACAGAAGAGATTTTTTCCTCTCTCACGTTCGTAATACACTCAAATAATTAAAAGACAGGAGGCACGGAAAAGTGAATATTTTACTTGCAATATTGTTCATTTTAGTTCCTGCACCTATTATATGGCTTAATAACAGAGTTAAAATAGTCGAAAAAATCGGTATTGTTATCATCTGTTATGCTCTCGGTATGATTGTGGGTAATATCGGTGTGATTCCTGAAAGTTTTTCGGGAATTCAGACCACAATTCAGGATGTGAGCGTGTGCCTTGCATTACCGCTTATTCTCTTTTCAATTGACATAAACAAATGGAAAAAGACTGCTAAAAAAGGTCTTGTGTGTATGGGACTTGCAGTTGTTTCAATCGCAACAGTTGTTTTTGTTCTTCATATGATTTTCAGAGAAAACAATCCTAATGTTGCTGACTACGGTGCTTTGGCAATCGGTGTTTATACAGGCGGTACAGTCAATGTGGCATCAATTGCCGCTGCAAGAAACATTCCTGAAAATTCATATATTATGTTCAATACCGTTGATATGGTTGTATCTGCATTCTATATGCTTTTCCTTACATCTTTAGGTAGAAAATTTTTCCAGAAAGTATTCCGCCTTCCTGAGTTCCAGGGAAATAAAAATGTAGGAAAACTTGAAGAAATTGACAATGACAACAGTTACAAAGGGATGGCAAAACCTGAAATTTTAGGTAAACTTGTTCTTGCATTTCTTCTTTCAGCAGTAATTGTGGGTATTTCTTATGTGGCAGGTACTTTTGTAAAGGGTTACGAAACAGCTGTTACAATCATTCTTATTACAACAATTTCAATCGCTTGTTCATTTATCAAGCCTGTGCGTGAAATCAAGAAAACAACATCACTCGGTATGTACATAATTTATATTTTCTGTTTCACGGTTGCAACTATGGCAGATTTCTCTGAAATTGTTCATTTCGATTATACAATTATCATTTATGTAACAGTTTCAATTTTCGGCAGTATGCTTTTACATGCTTTACTTTGCAAATTTGCCAAGGTTGACTCTGACACAATGATTGTAACATCAGTTTCTGCAATCTGTTCACCGCCATTCGTACCTGTTGCTGCGGCAGCACTCAATAACAACGCTGTGCTCGTATCAGGTCTTACAACAGGTATTATCGGTTATGCAGTTGGTAACTATTTAGGTATTTTCATGCATATCATTCTTGAAAATTTACCATTCTAAGGAGGTAACATTATGAATAGTAATGTACCACAAAAGGGTAGACCTTTTGAAGAAATACTTAAAGAGCTTGACTCTTTCGGCAAGGATGACCCTAAATATAAAGAGGCAAAAACTTGGAGCCTTGTTTATTATCTCAACGAAGAATATACACAGTTCTTAAACGATGCATATTCAAAATATTTCTCTGCAAACGGACTTAATCCCACTGCTTTCAAGAGCCTTAAAAGACTTGAAAAGGAAGTTCTCCGTTTTACTGCTGACCTTTTCCATGTGGACTATGAGGCTTGTGGTGTAATGACCTCCTGCGGTACGGAAAGTTGTATGCTTGCAGTAAAAACTTATCGTGATTTAGGTCGTTCAAAGGGTATTAAAAAGCCTGAAATGATTATTCCCGAAACTGCTCACGTTGCTTGGGATAAGGGTGCTGAGTATTTCGGTGTTAAAATCCGCCGTGCTCCTCTTGACGAGAATTGGCAGGTTGATGTTAAGGCAGTAGAAAAAATGATTAACAAAAATACTGTTATGATTTTAGGTTCTGCTCCTGAATATCCTCACGGTATTATCGACCCTATTGAAAAACTTGGTAAACTCGCAGTGGCACATAAAGTCCCGCTTCATGTTGATAGTTGTGTTGGTGGTTATATCTTACCATTTATGGAAATGGCAGGAATAGATGTTCCTGTATGGGACTTCAGAGTAGATGGCGTTACTTCAATTTCAGCCGATATTCATAAATACGGTTTTGCTGCAAAGGGTGCATCTTGTATCCTTTATCGTAATATTGACTATTTTAAGCATCAGGTTTTCGCAAATCAGGACTGGCCGGGCGGAGTTTTCGCTTCTCCTGCATTCCTCGGTACTCGTCCCGGTGGTGCTTATGCCGCTGCTTGGGCTGCAATTCAGGCAAATGGTATTGAAGGCTATGTTGCACTTGCAAAGAAAACTATTGAAGTTTCAAATCTCTTAAAAGAAGAAATATGCAAATTAGGTTGCTTTGAAATTATCGGTAAACCAATCGTCAGCCTTCTTGCATTCCGTTCAACTGACAAGGATGTAAATATCTTTGCTGTTGGTGATGTTATGGAAGAAAAGGGTTGGCATATTGACCGACTTCAGATGCCTGACGCACTTCACGCTATGGTTACTGCACCTCACGAAAAGGTAATTGAAGCATTTATTGCTGACCTTAAGGACGCAGTACAGACAGTTCGTGAGCATCCTGAACTTGCAGAAGAAGGACAGGCTGCAACTTACGGTATGATTTCTCATATTCCGCTTCGTGGAATGGTAAGAAAACAGGTTATCGATATTTTTGCAAATTCCTATAAACTCAATGCAACAGAAATTGACTTGTCTGACAGTAGTGCTGTTGCTCCCGGTGGTGGCGAATCCGAGGGCGAAAAGAAGAGCCTTATGGATAAAATCATCAACTGGTATGTCAAGAAAAAATCATAAACCAAAGCACCCTATATGGGTGCTTTTTTATGTCAAAATCCAAACAAATCATAATTTGTCGGGGTAACTAATTTGGTATGTCATTCTGAGCGTAGCGAAGAATCTCTCCAACAGTTAACATATCAACCAACGGAGATTCTTCGTCGTTACGCTCCTCAGAATGACCCATCCTTTATAATCGCGTCGCAGACCATTAATTCCGAATTATGCATTACGAATTACCCCGACAAACTCCAATTTAAAATTTTTTATCAACCCTATTGACAACTAAAACATACTATGCTATAATACATTTAACATTTAAGTTAAATGTTAAAGGAGGTATTTTATGGGAATACAAAATACATTAAAAGCCCTTTCTGACCCGGTACGACGCGAAATACTCAATATGCTCAAAAGTGGTCAGATGACAGCAGGGGAAATAACAGATAAATTCGATATAACAGGTGCTGCAATTTCCCGTCATTTGTCTGTGTTAAAGGAAGCTGACCTTGTCCGTGATAAAAGGGAAGGAAAATTCATAATCTATGAATTGAACGCATCTGTTCTTGAAGAAATTATGCTTTGGATAAAAGATTTGAAAGGAGATAACGGTAATGATTAAAAAGAATTTACCAAAACTGATAATTACGTCATTAGTAATCCTTATACCAATACTTATTGGTCTTATTTTGTGGGATAAGTTGCCTGACCAAGTCCTAATACATTGGAATATAAATGGTGCAGTTGATGATTATGCTACTAAAACACAAGCAGTATTTTTAATGCCGTTAGTATTACTTGCTTTCCATTGGATTTGTGTTTTAGGAACATCGCTTGACCCTAAAAAGCAGAATATTAGCGATAAAACATTTACTCTTGTTTTGTGGATTATTCCTGTTATATCTTTGCTTTGCAACTCAATGGTGTATGCAACAGCATTAGGTCATAAGGTCAGCGTTGAAATTATAATGCCACTTTTTATGGGTGCATTGTTTGTTGTAATCGGCAATTATTTTCCAAAATGCAAACAGAGTTATACAATAGGCATCAAAATTCCTTGGACTCTTAATGACGAAGAAAACTGGAATAAAACACACCGTATGGCAGGCTTTCTTTGGGTAATCGGTGGAGTTGTAATAATGGCAACAGCATTTTTAGGTGCATTCTGTCTTTTCTTTGTTGTGCTTATACCAATGGTTATTATCCCATTCGTATATTCTTATCTTCTTTACAAAAAGAAGAAAACAGAATAAAGAAATCGGTAGGGCGGGGTCTTGACCCCGCTGTCATTTTGCACTTTGCACTTTGCGTTCTGCACTTATTTATTGACATCTTTTTAATCAATGGTATAATAATATAGTTAAAATGGGTATATATGTATTAATGTTCACATTTGAAAGGCGGTAAATCCCATGAGTTATACAGTTGAAGACATTCTCAAAATAGCAAAAGAAAAAAATATCAAGTTCTTGCGTTTGCAGTTTACTGACATTTTCGGTCAGATGAAAAACATCGCAATTACTGAAAATATGTTTGAAACAGTACTTAAAGATGGTCAGATGTTTGACGGTTCTTCTATTGAAGGCTTTGTTCGTATTGACGAATCTGATATGTACTTAAAACCTGACCTTGATACATTCACAATTCTTCCTTGGAAAGAGGGAACAGCACGAGTAATATGTGATGTTTACGGTGCTGATAAGGTTACACCGTTTGAAGGTGACCCTCGTTATGTCCTTCGTTCAGTAATCCAAGAAGCAGCAGATATGGGATATTCAATCAATGTTGGTCCTGAATGTGAATTCTTCCTTTTCAAACTTGACGAACACGGCAGAGCAACAACAAAGACAAACGACGCTGTTGGATATTTTGATATTGGTCCTGCCGATGACGGTGAACAGTGTCGAAATGACATTTGTATCGCACTTCAGCAGATGGATTACGAAATTGAAGCATCTCATCATGAATGTGCAGAAGGTCAGCACGAAATTGATTTCAAGTTTGCAGAGGCACTTGAAGCAGCTGATAAGGTTGTTACATTTAAGCATGTTGTTAAGACTTATGCTCGTCGTAACGGTCTTCACGCAACATTTATGCCAAAGCCTATTTACGGTGCAGCAGGTAACGGTATGCATACAAATCTTTCTCTTATGAAAGACGGTAAAAATGCATTCTATGACCCTGATGATAAGTATGGTTTAAGTGAAACTGCATATCAGTTTATTGCAGGTGTTCTTCACCATGTAAAAGCAATTACTTGTGTTGCAAACCCACTTGTAAACTCATATAAAAGACTTGTTCCCGGTTTTGAAGCACCTGTTTATATTTCTTGGTCAGCATCAAACCGTTCAGCACTTATCCGTGTTCCTGCAGCAAGAGGAATGGCAACTCGTGTTGAACTCCGTTCATCTGACCCGTCTTGTAACCCATACCTTGAAATGGCACTCTGTATTGCAGCAGGTCTTGACGGTATCAAAAAGGGTATGAAAGCACCAGAGGGAATCACAACAAATATCTATGATATGACACGCGAAGAACGAAAAGCAAACGGTATTGAAAATCTTCCAAGCACATTACAGGAAGCAACAAGAGAATTTGAAAAGAGTGAATTTGTAAAAGAAATTCTTGGTGAACACATTTTCTCAAAATATCTTGCAGGTAAAAAGCAGGAATGGAGGAGCTACACAACAAGAATTACTCAGTGGGAAATCGACGAATACCTTACAAAATATTAATTCAAAAAAACTATGGCGGAGTTGTGAAGCTCCGCTGTTTTTATGTTATCTACTTTGTTGTGTTGTAGGGGTTGGCATGGCCCCACCCTTGAGGGGCGCGAGCGTCCTGTGGACGTTGAATTAGCGCTGTCTGAGCCGGCAGGCGAGTAATGGAGCTGTCACCGTAAGGTGACTGAGGGGGATATCTCAACGACCGCGTAGTGGCAGGCTTCAACGCCCGCTTTTGCTTTCTCTGAGAGAGTGGTCATTCTGAGGAGCAGGGCGACGAAGAATCTCAACATAATAAAAAAATTAAAACTTTTTCATTCTCATATTGACAATTCAAGTTTCATAATATATAATAATAGGGCTGTTAGAACAGTATGCTGGTGTGGCGAAATCGGCAGACGCAAGGGACTTAAAATCCCTCGGTAGCAATACCGTACCGGTTCAAGTCCGGTCACCAGCACCAAAAATCCCGAATGCGAAAGCGTTCGGGATTTTTACTTATTACCTATTAACTCTTCACTTTTCACTTAATACGGGATTTTTGGAAAGTAAGAAGTAATAGTGAATAGTGGAGAAGTATTGCGACTTGGTCGCTTTTATGTTATACTATCCACATAAGTGAAGATAGAATAAAAAATATAAGGAGTTTTTAATGATACATCATAAAAATCCCGTTGAGGAAAGTTTTATTGCGTGGATTGTTATGAATCCCGATAGTTTTCATCATTTGGATATGCAGCGCTTTTATACTTTTGTTCATTCAGTAATTAGATATAATGCTAAAAGTTGGCTTTCTTTTGAAAAATTTAAGAAAAAAATCTTGTTTCACAAATCTAATTTCCCTGAGGAGTATATTGAATATTACTTTAATTTAATGCGGAAACTTGTTGATTTTTCAAAGGTATCATATTTACCCTCTTATGATTATGATGGTTGTAGTAAAATAACGACACGAGCTGTGAA
>JAFQEE010000024.1 GCA_017399175.1 Clostridia bacterium
TTACATCCACTTAAATGTTTCGTCAGAACGCCAAATGAATGGACCGCCGAATTCTGTAAAAATCCACTTACCACTAACAAGTTCCAATGTATATTTTATTGTTTCTTTTTCATTTACATCATGATAATGACAGGTTATTGTGAATTCGCATTTATTTTCTGTATTGGAAATAATGTTTAAATCTGCATATTTCAAGCCATAGTTTGCACCCTGCCCTATCGTGCAAATAACATACCACTTGCCATCCTTTTGCATATAGTTGTGCTCCAACACTTCCTTATACACATATTCTGCAAAGCAATTCTGAAGTTCTTTTTCCAAGTCGTTCAGGGTTGCAAACCGTGTAGGAATAACCTGGTAATATGGCATATCATATTGTCCTGTAATTACGCTGTCGAAGTCATATCTGACTGCCCAACCATAGCCAAGCCAATCAACCTGAAGTTGACTTGCATATAACACTTTTTCTTTTATCTCGTTTTCTGTCAAAAGATTTAGTTTAGATGCTGTAGTTGTTTCGTCTTTTGTTGTTGATTCTAATATTGGTTCTGTTGTTGCTTCCGTATCAAGTTCAGTTTCAGGCACAGTTGAAGGTATATTTTCTGTTGATTGTTCAACATTAACAGGTGGTGTGGGTTCTTCCTTGTCAGTTGACTGGGTTATTGCGACCGTTGTGCCTACACCAACAGCTACAACTGCAACTGTTACGATAATTGCTTTAAGTTTCATAAACATTTCCCCTTTTTACTTTTTTGATATTATACCAAATTGAGAATTTGATTTTATGTTCAATGTCAAAATTCGTCCAAAAAATGTAAAAACTTTCACAAATTATACTTCCGATGCAAAAAACTGCTTAAATTTGTAAAAATTCGGCTATTTATGTTAAGGTTTTTATGATAAAATATCATAAGAAAGGGGTTGTTCTAATGCTGAATATTGCGATTTGTGACGATAATCAGATTTTCCTTGATGAATTTGCAAAAACGGTTTCATCTTGCATAAAAGAAGACCACAACATACTGAAATTTACTAATGCCAATGATTTGCTGAATCGCATTGAAGATTATTCTGATGAGAGCATAGACATTGTCATAACAGATATTGAAATGCCGGGAATGAACGGTATAACTATGGCTAGAGAGCTTAAAACGCTTCACCCTCGTATTCAATTCATCTTCGTGACTAATTACACCGAATATATTCAAGACGTTTTTGTGGTCAATCCCGTTTATTACATACTTAAGCCTGTTGATAAGAACAAACTTTCTGAGGCACTTGAAAAAGCAGTCGCAGAGTTATCGGAATCAGATAAAAAATGCTTTAATGTAACAGGGAAAAACAAAATTCTTCGCATACGCTTTAATGAGATTAAATATATTGAGAGTTTTTCACGCAAAATCATCGTACACGAAACACGAAGAAACACAGAGCTTTTAATGAAGCTTGATGATTTTGAGAAAGAATTACCGCCTTACTTTTTGCGAATTCATAAAAGTTATTCGGTCAATATGAATATGATACGTTCAATTAATAATAATCGAATTGAACTTTTTTCAGGAGAAGTTATTCCTGTTTCAAAAGCAAAATATCCCGAAATTAAAAAGAACATTCTTGCGTTTTTAAGTTCGCAATTATAGGAGGTACAATATGGGATTTGATATACGCGCAATTCCATTTTATATATCAATGATATATGCCATCTGGATGGAGTTCTGGACTTTAACAAAAATTCTTACACCAAAGTTAAAATTCTATACTACCTGCATTATTGGATTTATAATGCATGCTGTGGTTTATTTCATAACAACACTTTTTTCGCCATTCTTTGAGCTTGTCCCTGAAGTTGATACTCAACGAAATATTCGTTCTGTGGGACTCCTTTTGACAATGATAGTATTTATTGCTTTTTTGTTTAAAGACAATGCTATAGAAAAGCTTAAAGCAGGTGCTCTTTTTCAGATTTGTGTACTTGTATACGAGGGTATTCTCGTCACCGTTTATACATCTGTCTTAGGCATTTCTTTTGAAGAACAAGCATTTGAATTATCTTTAGGTGAACAGATTATTTACGCAATTTGTTGCATTGGTACATATTCATTGTTGAGCCTTACTTTGCGTTTTGTATTCAAAAAGATTAAAGTGCGTGTTCCTGTATCTGTTATGGCAACGCTCACAATCATTATTGTTATGAATTGTTTAATGATGATGTTTATATATTCAAGCAACTATGCTAACAAGGACACTTTTACAACAATCGTTCTTTATCTTGTTCCTGCTGCAATCATCATTATGTGTATTGCTCTTTACAAAATTATGGTACGAGTAAACGACAACGAGGTTCTGCGTGAAAAGCTTTATTGGCTTGAAAGCGTCAAGGGAATTGAGCTTGACTACTATAACAAACTGCAGGATAAAACTAATGATATGCGTCGAATTCGTCACGATTTCAAAGGTGTTATTGATAGTATAAACCTGTTAATCAGCGAAAACACACCTGAAAGTCTTGCTAAGGCTAAAGAGTTGTTGACATCTCTCAACAACAGTCTGAATCTTACAAAAATTCCTGTTTATTCACGAAATCTTATTGCAAACGCGGTTATTGCTGCTAAAGATGAAGAAGCAAAAAATGAGCAAATCGAAATGAATATCGCAGTTGATATACCTGAAGAAATAAGTGTTGAAGCAATCGACCTCAACTGCGTATTCCTTAATATGTTAAATAACGCGATTGAGTCATGCAAAAAGTTGCCAGTTGAACAACGAAAAATCATACTCAAAGCAACTGTTCAGGCAGGATATTTAATGATTAAAACAGAAAATCCCTATTTGTCGATTGAAACTGACAAACAGGGAAAAATCAAAACATCTAAAAAGGATACCGAAAATCACGGATTTGGCTTATCCCTCATTGAAGACATTTCAAAGAAATATGACGGCCATTTCCAAGTTGATACAACCAATGGTAACTTTATTACTACTGTATCATTGGAACTTTAAAATGAAAATACTTAGCTTCAAAGTATAGTTAAACCCACCGATTGAACAAATAAATCGGTGGGTTCTCTTTATTGTATTGTATGTTTAGTACTCATAAACCTTTGTTGCACCGAAGAGTGAGCGGAAGAAACCGCCGATTTTGTCAAAAAAGCCTGCTTTTGACTGCATTTCGATTGTATCTGTTGCAATAACATTTCCATATTCATCTACCAGTTCTGCGGTGAAATATGTATATCCGTTACTGTCGGAGATTATTGTAATTGTAGAATCATCGTTATATGTTACATCAAAATTATCATTGTTTGAAGTCCAGTTTATCGCGACTCTATAAAACTGACCACCGTCAAAAGATGTATGAAGAGTAATTCCGTCTTTATAACGAATAGATGTTTTTGAAGGAGCACAAATCGTAAAAATAAACTCAGGAGAATAGTCAGGTCTATACATTGACGAAGGCATTGTATATGCATCTTCATGGCCGAAAAAGTAATATTCTTTTGCCATATAGTATGGAGATTTGGTGAAATCCTCGTCACCGTCAAGCCACGTTACATCAAGCCAATAAAACTCATCACCCAAATCAATGATATTCCAGATATGGTTAGGACCTTTGATTTCATATATCTCAATTCCTGCTTCCTGTAACAGGACCATAGTCAATGCGGAATAATTTCTGCAGACGCCTTCGCCTTTTATGGCGTAACTCAACGCATTATCGTTGTATTCCATAGATAAATCGTCATCATATTCTACGCGATAGTCATATTCCATAATATCCACCACATATTCAACTGTAGTTTCAATTTTTTCTTCGTCAGACATTGTTGATGTAAAGAGGTTATCTGCTGTTTCCTTAACCGATTCTTGAATTTCCTGCCAGTCACTTGACATATCGTTTTCAATACGATTTCTCTTAATGAAATTACTGAACTCTTTTGTGTATGCCATTTCACAGTTGTCACTAAAAAAATAGTCAAGCTCATCTAATGTCATTACAGGTGACAGGTCATGGATTGACAATGTATTTGAAATATTCAAGAATTCTATATTCGCATTTTCTAATGGGCTTAAATCTGTAACACAAGTGTTGTATAACGACAGTTCCTTCAGATTTTTGTTATTTTTCAATGGTTCTATAGACTCAATACCAACATCATATATCCATAAATATTCAAGCTTCTTCAGATACTGAACTCCGTTTAATGATGCCATATAGCAAGAATCAATATCCAAATTATAAATGTCAGTATTTTCTGATAAAAAAGTCAAATCCAAAAGTTTGCTTTTAATTATAACGATGCAATCGACCTTGTCAAAATCACCTAATTCAGACATATTCAAAGTACAATTTATAAAGGTTATCTTACTAGCATTGCCGTTATCAAGCTCTAATGGTTCATCTAAAACTGCATTATGTATAGAAATCTCTCCTACTGAAGACGGAACCTCTACACCATATGGATTATCGTAAATATCCATATACCATCCGTCATCTGAAACTTCATAATAGCCCTCTGTGGCACTCGCTGTAACAGTTGATATTGACAACATTGATACAAGTGTCACAAGCACCAATAATACTGAAATTATGCGGTTCATTTTTTTCATAATAATTACCTCACTCAAATATTCTATATCATAATTTTATCTATGTGTTTTTACAATTTCAATATGCTGAAAGCATACAAATAAAATATATTTTTGAAATTTACGAGAATAAACTATAAGACACATTAAGGCATAAAAATACAGAGGAGATTTTACTCTCCTCTGCGTGGTTATTGGCATTTCCCACTTATATAAGTCCTGCAACAATCTGAAGAATCATTCTCGCATCAGTTGCTGCTATTTTTCCATCTTTATTTACATCTGCATTTGCAATAATTAAATCTTTTTCTGTTTTTAATCCAGCCACAAATTGTAAAATAAGACGCGCATCAGTTGCCGCTATTTTTCCGTCACCATTCACATCGCCAAGAAGGATTGCAGTATTCCCCAGTTCAGGTATAACACGCTGTTTTGTATTCCCGCAAACTGAGCACTTACATTCTTCAATACCAGTTTCATTTGCTGTAGGCTGTTTTGTAACATACCATTTTCCGTATTTATGGTCTGTCTTTTCGATTTGTTCTTCTTTCAAAACAGTGCTGCAAACTGTACACCTTTTTACCTTTTTGCCATTCTTGAGGCAAGTTGATTCAACAAGTGTTTCCCACTCACCTGATGAATGGTCTGTCATATCTACAATTCTTTTTTCTGTTTCTCCGCAAGAACAAGAACGGGTTTCTTCACCCGATGATTTGCAGGTTGGTGTTTTTGTTACCTTCCACGCACCAAAAGAATGGTCAAACACAGGGATTTCTTTTGTTTCTGTTTTACCACAGGCACATTTTCTTTCTTCTAAACCTTTTTCTGTACAGGTTGCACTTTTAACAACATTCCAACTACCGAAATTACAGGTATGGCCTGATTCATAATGAAAATCAGCATTTAATAATATATCATTTCCATTATATTTTGTATCTATACTGATTGCATTCCATTGCTCTTCTGTCCCTGAATAATAAATATCAGTCAATGCATTGCATTTTTCAAACGCATCATATCCTATGCTTTTTACCGTAGCAGGAAGAGTAATACTTTCTAACTTTCCGCAGGAAGCAAAGGCATCGGATGAAATCGCTTCTAATCCGTTAAAAAATTCAAGACTTGTAATATTATCAAGACTGCCAAAGCCATAACTTTGAATTTCTTTTATTTTCTTTCCTGCTGTTATACTTTCAAGATTATTACTATCGTAAAATGCGGATGCAACAATTTGTGTAACACTGTCAGGAATTGTATAGCTTTTATATGTACTTGCACTTGGATAAAGCAAGAGTTTTGATTTATCCTTGTTAAACAATACTCCAAAATTATCGTTTGAGTAATTTTTATTTTTGTCACTTACTCTTATTTCCGCAATTGCTTCACATTCCTTAAATGCGCGTATGGGAAATGTTCCTACATTAGCTCCGATATAAACCTTTTTTAATTCCTGACAATTTCTGAACGCGTAATCACCGATTGATGTAACACTGTCAGGAATAGTCAATTCTTCTATTTTTCTTAAATCTTTAAATGCAAAATCCCCGATTATTACAAGACTGTCAGGTAATTTTAATTCTTCAAGTCTTAATAACCAGTAAAAAGAATAGTCACCAACACTCTTAACATTATCTCCTAAATGAAGCTTGGTAACATATTGACAAGCTGAAAAAGCATAATCACCAACTGTTTCAACGGTATCTGAAATGCTTATCTCTTCAATTTTGCTATAGTTGTTAAAAGCATACGCTCCTACAGAAGTAACACCGTTACCTATAACAACCTTTTTAATTGAGTTCTTATGTGCGTTATACTCGGGAAGCCTACCGTCGGCATAGCTGTTCATATCCCCTGTACCTGAAATTGTTAAAACACCGTCTTCAAATGTCCAAGTAAGATTTTCACCGCAAGTGCCTGAATAAGTTTCTGCACTTGCAACCATTCCCGAAACAGGAACAAGAGTTATCACAAGAACAACCGCAAGTAAAATTGATATAAATTTGTTCTTTTTCACAATACCATCTCCCATAACAAATATAAGTTTATCTTACAATAAAACAACATAATTTTCAATATGAAAATATGTTAATTGTATAATGATTTTGCGTGATAAATCATAATTTGCCGGGAAAATAATTCGTAGGGGCTGGCGTCCACTGTCAAGCCCGTTATTGGTTTAAATGTTCATTTGGTTAGGGTCGTCGAGGACGCCGACCCCTACGCAACCTGTGCGATAAACTCCAATTTGTCATATCAAAAAAATCAGCGGAGTCAAATGACCCCGCCCTACAGTATGAGTTTATTTTTGAAGTTACCAGTGATAATATCCGCATTCGCAAACTTCATTAATTCTGAAAAGTCTGTTGAAGAAATTTGCAATACTCCAGAAGAAACCTGCGATACCACCCTTATGACAGCTGTGGTTGCAATAATTATAATCACACACATCACAGTAAGCATCATCGTCATAGTCATGATGATAATAGTGAAGACCTTCTTCCCATTCTTCAATGCAAACCTCATATTCTACAAATTCTTCATCCCAGTTGTAATTACCAACCTCAACGAAGTAGAGTTTACCGGCTTCAGCATAGAAGGTATCTTCTCCATCATAACAACCACCAATAGAATTATCAGCAATTGCAACATATATCGGTTCATCAAACTCATCATAATAGTAAACATTAACATATGGGTCTGTTGTGTCATCAGAAGTTGAAGTATGAATCAAATAATATCCGTCTTCTTCGGATGTGAAATGGAATGTTGTCCATGCTCCACCCACTTCACAGATTGCTTGAACTGTATCCACTTCCAAAGAACCTGCACTATCAGCAAATGCTGTGATGCTTGTCATCATAAGCATAAGAACTGATAACGCAACTGCTAAAACTTTACCAAATTTTTTCATAGTTTTTTCTCCTTTTTTCTTGAATTTTCATAAATAAGCTTTCAATTTTTAAAGCATTATTTGTATATATTTTACTGCTTTAATATAGCAAAATCTATACTCTGACAGCATACACTTTGAATTTTTTATACAAAACAGGCAGGACAGAGTCAACGACCCTGTCCTACCTCAATTTTCTTCTTAGAATGAATCTGTTGGTGGAATTTTTGGTGGTGGAACCGGTTCAGGTGGCGATGTTGATGGCTCTTCAATTGTTGTTGATTCTGTCGGAGTTTCAGTTGTTGTTTCATCACAGAATAAGCACGCAAATGCCACAATTGAAATTGAACTTACAAGAATAGCAACCACACAAAGAATGCTTGTGAGCTTTCTAATGCCTGTCTTCATTTTCGTTCCTCCTTTCGTTTATGTTTATTTTTTGAGCCTGTTATATCTATTCATAATAATTCACACAGATAACAAGAGTTATTTTTATTCATCATATGTCTTGGTTGTGCCGAAAAGACTACGGAAGAAACTACCCAATTTATCAAAGAAACCTGCTTTAGATTTCATTTCGATTGAATCGGTTGCAAGAACTTCACCGTCAGCACTATAAAGTGTAGCTGTAAATGTTGTTTTGCCGTTACTGTCAGAAACAATCTTTAATGAGTTACCATTGTTAATTTCTTCAGTCTTGAACTTACCGTTACTTGTGGTCCATACAACATACGAACCTGCAGGAGCAGTACCTTCGATATTTGTATGAAGCTTGATTCCATCCTTATGACGAATTTCAGTTCTTGATGGTGATTGAATACTGAATGTATAGTTGCTCTCTGGTGCAAGAACAATTACTTTACAGCTAACTTCTAAACCATCAACGGTGTAATATACTATTGAAGTTTCCCCAACTGAAATTGCTGTTACATTTCCTTGAGTGTCAATTGTGGCAACACTTTCATCTACAGAGTAATATTTAGTTGAACCTTCTGTTGCATTAGATGGATAAACTGTACTTGTAATTGTTGCTGTATCACCAATCTTTAGTTCGATTAATGTTTTATCCAAAACAATCTGTTCCACCTGCACATACTCTTCTGTGTTGACAGTAAATGAATCACTATAACCACCATCTTCAGTTGTAACTGTTATTGTTGCTAACCCTACACCATTAACAGTAATCAAGCCTTCGTTATTTACATAAACAACATCACTATTAGAACTATACCAAGAGACATCGATATTTGTTGGTTGTATTGGTGCAAAATCATAATCAAGCACAAGAGTATTACCTACATATAATTGTTCGTACTTGTCTCTGATTGATATACCCTCTACTGGAATTACACAATTTACTGCACATGAGGCGACAAACTCTCCATCTTCAGATACAGCTTTAATAATTGTTTCACCGGAACCAACCGCTGTAACTGAACCATTCGAATCAACTGTTGCGATTTCTTCATTTTCACTAATCCAAATTATATTAGTATTTGTGGCATTAGATGGAACTACAGTCGCAACTAATTGCATTGTTTCATCTTTATTAAGATTTGCATTCTCAGTATTCAAATTGATTTCGCTAACAGGATAAATAACATTACAATTCACATTGTTTTGTTCTACACCAGAAAGTGCATCAGAAGTTGAATAACAAGTAATTGATAATTGAGAAGAACAATCACTGAAAGCATTTTGACTAACGAAGGTTGCTTGTTCAGGAATTTCTATAGATTCAAGTGCAGTACATCCTGCAAATGCCTCATCCTCAATTGAAATTGCATTGTTTGTGAAGTTAACTTCATCAAGACTTGAGCAATTCATAAATGCACCCATTCCAAGTGTGGTTACAGACTCGGGAACGATAACAGATTGCAACGATGAACATTCTGCAAAGGCACAAGAACCAATTTCTGTTAAGCCTTCTGATAATACAACATTTTCTAGTGATGTACATTCGTAGAAAGCATAACTATCAATTGCACCTACACTATCGGGTATCTCTACAGAGGTGAGGTTTGAGCATCCATCAAACAAACTATTTCCGATATTATTAACCCCTTCAGGAATATTAACACTTTCCAATTTGGTACAACCAGTAAATGTACCATCACCAAGATTTGTAACACTTTCTGGAATTTCAATAGATTGAAGTGCTGTGCAACCTGAGAACATGCCATCACCAAGAGTGGTAATATCATCTGGTAATTCTACAGTTGTAAGTGATGTGCAATTGGAAAATACACTATCGCCAATATTTTCAACTGTTTCCGGAATAGAAACACTCTCAATTGCTGTACATCCACTAAATGCTTGGTCTCCAATCTCGGTTATATTTTCCGGAATATTAATCGAAGGTAAACTTGAACATCCTTGGAAAACACCAGCATTAATTGTTGTAATGCTTTCAGGAATGTTAATATCTTCAAGGCTTGAACAATTAAAGAACGCAGTATCATCAATACTTGTTACAGTATCAGGGATTAATAGTTCTTTAAGTGATGTACAACCCTGGAATGCACTCTCACCAATTTCTGTAGTGGTATCAGGTATATCGTATATCTCAAGTGATGTACAACCTTCAAAAGCGAAGGCACCTATAGTGCTTGTTATATTAGAACTTGATTTTGTTGAGGATTTTGTTGTAGCTTTCTTTAAAGATGTACACTTAGAAAACGCATAACTTCCGATTGAAATATCACTGGCAGCGGTGTATTCTAATAATTTCGGACACTCACCAAAGGAATAGCTGCCAAGCTTCTTTACCGACCATGGCAACTGTACATATGTTAATTCACTGAAACCATAGAACGCAAAAGAACCAACACTTGTAATACCTGAAGATATAACAAGATTTTTTGCTTGACCACTATATTTCGTCCATTCTGGTTTCACATTTGAACCATAACAAGGCATATTACCTTCACCATATATTGTCAGTGTTCCTGTTGTCGAATCGAATGTTGATGTAAATGTTTTAGATTTTTCCCAAACCGCATAAAGTGTAGTGTTTTTGTTTGCTGTAAGAATATCTCCAGGACCATATTCTGGTGTTGTTGAGTTACTTGAAGTGCTCCATCCCATAAAGTCATAACCTGTTTTGGTAGGAATATTTGCAGAAAGAGATAAGTTTTTGTTGTATTTTTTTGTTTGTGTTGATGGTGCACCCGTACCACCATTAGCGTTATATGACACCTTATATTCTTCAGTAATGTCAACGCTTATCATAGCAACCGTACAAACTTTTTTGTCACTATCTATAACAGACACGGTTATGACATCGTTTCCCGGTTTCGTAGCTGTTACTTTAATTGTGGATATTCCAAGAATATGTTCATCTATTGTTGCAGAACAATTTCCGTTCTGCGACGTAATTTTATATTTATATGAGTCTAAAACCCAACCACTTAATTTTGATGTAACACTTTTTGTTTTTGTACCACTCAAATTCAAATCCAAACTATATCCTGACAAATTGATTACAGTTAATTCTGGTCTATAAACAGCATATAAAGTAATACTTTTATTGTCACTATATGGTTGTCCTGCATAATATGTAGGAGATGTTGCAAATGGGCTTGTTGACCAACCGAGGAATATAAAACCTCGTCTATACGGATAAGCGGTGGTAATGTTGATAGTATCTCCTCTATATTTGGATTGCGAAGGTACATTGCCTAATCCAAAGTTGTTTTTGTATGTTATGGTATACTTAGTACGGTTTGTTAATCGTTCCGAATATATCCACTTTCCATCGTCTGTTTTATACCACAAATTTCCATATTCATTTATGTACTGTTTTACTAAATGAACAATCGTTCCTTTTGTTGATATTCGCCTGTTTTCAACATATTTTTTCCCAGGACCATCTCTAACAATTACATCATCCTTAACCGTTTGTAAATACTTGTTGCAACTTGTCTCTTTTAAATATGAGCCCATAAAGAATGTTCCATAATAATATTCATCTCTTGGAGATACAATGTGGTCAAGGAATCTACCACCATATGATATATTGGAATTAAACTCCTTCCACGAACACACTCTTATCGCAACGAAACCTGATGGGCTCCAGTTACCATCAACATAAGTTACATTATCCTGGGAATATGAAAGAATAATTAAAGAGTGTCCAGACCCACTACCACGCTCTGTTCGAAAATATGAACCTGTTTTAATCCCCCAATTCACAAAATCATTATATGTTAAATTGTTTCTTCTCAAAGAACCACTTGCTGGTATTCTAACAGAGTTACTTCTTTCGCTACTTGGATAATCATTAAATAAAAAGTGATACACCGCATGAGCATATGCAAAACATGATTGTGACCATCCAAACTGTTTCGATATGTATCTGTTTTCACCTGGCATAACACCATATGAACCAACACCAATATTAACTTTTTTTGTACAAGCTCTATCAGAATAAATTGGAATATCTCCTTTGAAAACTTCGTCTAATTTTTGAGCCAACAAGGTAGATGAAGTGTAATTTAAACCACTAATCCCTTCTAAACTTCCTATTTGTTGCCCTGCAGCACTCGACAGGAAAATGTTTAATGGTATCATACCAATTAAAATCAGTATGCTTAAAAATATTGAACAACTTTTTATACATGTTTTTTTCATTTTCGTCACCTTATTACAATTATTATGCATGAGAAATTGTAGAAATTGGAACCCAACCAAATCTACTTGAATTTTGACCATAGCTAATACCTACATATTCTACTCCCTTATACCAATAGCTGAGGTCGGTAATCCACATTCCACATGGTTCTTTATAATATATATTGCCTGTACCATTTACATTTTGTCTGATTTCTCCACCACTCCAGATTACATATTCACCAACATAAAACGCTCTTCTACCAAGACTGTATGTAATTGTTATGGTTGAGCCACGTCTTAACTGACCTGTGGTACTTTGTGCATAAACAAGAGTATATGAAACATTATCGTTGTAATCACTTGCGACAATAACATTAAATCCTAATCCTTCAAGTGTAGCTTTTGCATTTGTATAACTCTGGCCAATTACATTTGGTATAGTTACTAAATCTTCACGCCAATGTGCATAAAGTGTAATATCTTTTGTAATTTCTGAGTTACTCGTATATTGTTTGCCACCTGATTGTGCATCAAACCAACCCACAAAAATATAGTAAGTTTTATTTGCTGTTGGCAATGTTCCCAATGTGGAATTCTTCCATTTCGCAAACAAAGTAATATTACTTTTTGCCATATAAACACTATCAGGCGCATATGATGTGCCTGTATAGTCTGATTTTTCATACCAGCCTTCTACAATACTTTCAGGATATTTTTTACTAACTACATTTCCGTCCGAAACAAAAGTGACCGTATACGTTTTGGTCAATGCAGGAACTTTGACTTCATCGCCATCTTTAACAGTTACATTATCAACATTTATACCGTTATTGTTTTTATACTGTATTGTACAGTCCGGAATGGCATTGTAAACATCTATTACTCCAAATCCATAGTGTTTATCCTTGCCTTCGTCGCCCAAATCTCTGCAATAATTTTTAATAAAATTTTCAATATCTTCACAAGAATATGATGGATATTTCAACCTAACCATTGCAACAATAGCGGCAACATGAGGTGTAGCCATAGAAGTTCCACTCAGAACCTCATAATCACCGTTTAAATATGCACTTAGTATTGATACACCTGGAGCTACGACATCAACAGAGTCACCATAATTTGAAAAGTATGCAACATTTCCATCTTGTTGTAATGCACCTACAACAATTACATTATCCATATGCGCAGGACAAACTGATTCAGTATCTATAGCCTGATTATTATTTGCAGGGTCACCATTACCTGCAGCAACACAAACTACGATATCTTCTTCAAGTGCTTTTTCAATAGCCTCATCTATATATCGTGACTCCGTTCCACCTAAACTAAGGTTAATAACATCAGCACCATTATTAACTGCATAATGTATACCTCTTGATACACTTGATTTATAGTTGTATCCATTGGCGTCTAATACACGAACAGGCATTATTTTTACATTAAGATTATTTGTGCAATCAACAACAATACCTGCAACATGAGTACCATGACCATTTTCATCCTCCGGGTTGCTATCACCATCAATAAAATCCTTACCACTTGATAATATTCTACCTTCCAAATATGGATGGTCCATATCCACTCCCGTATCAACTACAGCAACTGTCACTAAATCATAGTATTCGTTATTTGCCAAGTGCTTAGCATAATCATCCGCATTAATATATGATTCACCCCAAGATATATTGGAATTACTTGTTTGGGATGATGTTGCAGCTGTGCTAACACCAAATGAACTTGTTGATACAATTTCATCAAGTTCAATATATATCACTGAATTGTTATTAACCAACGAATTATAACAATATTCTGTTAATTCTTCAGTTGCAAACTGTAATACAACAACATTATCATCGCCATAAACAATTGTATCAGGGTTAAACTTAGCAAAATCGATTTTCGCATTATCAACTAATTTAACAATTATTCGTTTGGCATATAATGAATTGCTCTTTGCTTCTTCTATATCGAAGTCTTCAGATAACATAGTTTGTGCAACCAATGTCATTATCTCGGTATCAAATTCTTCTTCAGATTCTGGTTCAACAATTTCGGTTTCATAATCGTACCAAACTGTTACTGTTTCACTTACTGTTTTTCCACCAAACGATATTTCAATTGTATCAGATGATGTTTCTCTTCCGTCATTAAAGTTCACATTTGGCACACTACATTTGCCTGAAAAGAAATTCTTGATACTCAAAAACATGTTTAACAAGAAATTTAATCTTGATGGTTGAATACTTACTTTATACCCATAATACAACGCTCCACCAGGTTCTATTGATTCACCATCAACATACAACGAAAGCTTATTGCCAATAGGTACAAGATCGTCAAAACTGCCAATAGCACTAACATTATCTACTGTTTTAGTGCCATTGTTGATTATTTCAACGGTAATATTAGCGTACTCCATTGCACCGTAGGAAGATGAATCCGTTGTTACTGTTACAGAAATTGGTGCAGAACTATCATCATTTGTTTCTGCTGCACTCACCTCCATTGAGAAGTCAAGCCATTCGGGGAACTCAAGTCCCATAAAGCCACTCAGAGGTGTTGCGGTTAGCATAATAACCACAACAAGCATTACCGATAAAGCCTTCTTAATCTTTTTCATTTTCCCATCTCCATTTTTTAATTTTCATTTATTAAGATTCTTCGCATTTGCTCAGAATGACAAATTAAAATTTGATTTGATTTATGCTCTTTCTTATTTTCAATTGATTGGTATCAATAACATATCCAATTTAATTTAGAGTCATTTAGTCTCTCATACATTTGATCTTCATATTCTATAGATATCTCTTTACCACTATCGACTTTTACAAGTTTGTTATTTTCCAAACTATAAGTATTATAATAAATCATACTTGTAACAACAGATATTTCTACCAGAACACCGGTATTATCAGGGCAATAAAAACCACTATAGTTGTTTCCTGTTTCGCCTGCATAAACCAATTTGTTATTCTCATTGTATGTATATACTGAGCATCTGGTAAGGTACGGATATGCATCGGAATTTGTTTTAACTGTATGTTCTATGAGAAATTCATCGTCACCGTCGCCATCGATATCACAATATGCATAGTATTTGAAATCATCACCATACACATCATCTTCATCTGCACTATACATTACACTTGTATCTGCAACAATGAACTTTTCTTTTTCAGCATCATATTTATATGTTGTGATAAAATCAACATTTTCATTTGTATCTTTACTAATTGAACTCCACTCTTTTGTTACAATTTCGCAAATTCCGTCATTGTCAACATCTTCCGGACGAATATACCAAGGCATCGAATAAAAATATTCATCAGAACCTTCAACAGGTGTTCCGTCTTCTTCAAAATCATATGCATAATCTTTATTAGCTTCGACTGTTTCGTTCAAATCTGTAAACTCATTTGTTATTACATATTTGAACGTTTTTTCTGCTGTAATTTTATAACCATCTTCAGCAAAGCTCATTTCTTCAATTCCCTTTTCGGTAATTTTATACACACCCGGTATCCATGAGCCTCTGCCACCATTACCGCCAGTGTTTGTCATAAGCACAATTTCTTCACCCGGTTCGTTATCAACATTTGCTGTATGAAGCTCATAGCATGTATAACCTCCATTATCAAGAATTGAATAGAAGCCAATATCAGTTACCATTTCATATGTAATTATATCTTGTGTAGTGACAAAGAGATATGTTAATGATTTTTCGGTCAGATACTCTCTCACAAGATATACCGTACCCAAAGATGTAGGATAAGGAACACTTATTTCATGATTATCATTTATATTAAATTCAGCAAACAAATCAATCTCATTTAAATCAATTGTATTATTCATAACCTTACTATCATAGGTTAAAACACCTGCACCAGGCTCAAAATAGTCTATCGGATTGTGATAGTTTATATTTTCTTTTGCATTTTCATCATGCTGTGAAATATTTTCTGACGGGTTTTCTTCATTCACAGGCTCGTTGTTCTGACAACCTACCAACATTAATGTTGCAAGAGCAAGTAATATTGCAATAATCTTTTTAAATGCTGATTTTTTCATTTTATTTTCCTCTTAACTTTCACATGATGAGATATAACTATATTAGTTTGTGCATTAATTAACTACACCGATTCATATCAATATTCTTTGAATTTTATTTCTTTACCAACATTTTTTAGTGTTGATGATGTATCGTCCCAAGTATATTCGCCTTTTTGGACTAACTTAAGTCGGTTATTTTTCATTTGATATGTATAATATGAGCCTTCTCCTGACATCCCTGCCGCCATTGTAACAGTGCCTTTGCCATCATAAAGTGATGCATGCCATCCTTCAATTGCACCTACATATACAAGTTTTTTGTTTGAAACCGTATAAATGTTGTACTCTCGGTCTCCCTCTGACTGACCTGTATGAATGATGATTTCCTTTGTTCCATCTTCGTTGATGTCACAATATGCATATTCAGAATAGCCTGTTCCATAATCGTCATAATCAGAATCTGAGAACCATGCATTTGCCGTTTCAAACTGTTTTTTGCTCTTGTTATATTTTATAATTGTTGTTGCAAATCCTGCACAATTTGCATGTGATGCAACCCATGTGTACTGTACTCTGCGAACACCGTAGCTACCATCATTAAGCTCTATAGGCTCAAAAATAAAGTATGAATCCAACATCGGCATTACGCCTTCTTTTCTTGGATTACCGTTAACATCAAAAAATCTTTCATGTTCTTCGTTACCCTTCATTTCAACAATAAATTCATCACTACTATATTCGTTTGTAACAACCATTTTAAAAGGTGCCTTTAATTCAAAATTAAAACCATTCTCTTCGTTTGGCTCATCAGGTTGCTTCATTTCCGCAATTCTACTATCGTAAATCTTGAAAACATATGAATTGTGTCCACCAGCACCGCCATTTCCACCATTAAACATATTCAGTACAATTTCTTCACCTTTTTCGCCGTCCAAATCAACAAGTGCGATTTCGTATGAGTTATTAAGTTTAATATCAGACGTCAATTCACAATCTGTATCAACAGACATAACTTTATCCCTTGTTGTGACAAAAATGAAGGTTTTTGAACCATATTCCAAACAATAATCGCGAACCAGATATACACATCCTAATTTTGTTGGATAAGGCACACTGATTTCATAGTTTTTTGATATTCCATATTTATCAAGTTTTACTGATTTAAGGTCAATTGTATTATCCATAATATCCGGCTTTTTAACATCCACCACTCCGGGCCCTTCAGGTATATAACCTAAAATCTCTTCATCTTTTTTTGATGTTTCTTCTTTTTCTGTTGGTTTTGTTTCATCCTTGTCAGAAGTTTCTTCTCTTTGAGTGTTTTCTTCCTGATTGACAACATCATTCTGTGAAATGTTTTCTGATGGGTTGTCTTCATTCACAGGCTCGTTGTTCTGACAACCTGCTAACACCAATGTTGCAAGTGCAAGTAAAACTGCGATAATCTTTTTTAATGCTGACTTTTTCATTTTTTATCCCCCTATTATATGTATAGATACACTTTCAAATATTTTACTCCTTTAAATTGCTCATTTCTATATGCCACTAGCATACACTCTCATATTTATTTTTCAAAAAGTATTATGATTAATATTTTTAAATAATGTTTTTTGCAATTTTAGTATGGAATCATAAATGTTTCTTTGCTGATACAATTTTATGAAAGCACAGGACAAAGATAATAAACACTAAAACTTTTTCTGTTTTATATGCTGTCAGCATATAGGTTTTTATCGTTTATGACTTGAAAATACTGTCGAAATCCTGTATTCTATATGCATATACTTTATCAGCGTACTGGGGTGGATTTTTTGAAAAAGTGTCCTTTTTGCGGAACTGAGCTTCCTGAGGAAGCTTCTTTTTGTCTTAACTGCTCATCCGTTTTAAACGAGAAGCCTGCCGTTACAAAACAGAAGAAAAAACCGATTATAGTTATACCGACTAAAAAAATTGCACAGATTGCATCAATCGTCTGTGCAGCTGCGATTGTTCTGGCTTCCTGCTTTTTCGCAATCAAATCTGTCAGAAAAATTCCTGCTTCGCAGGATACACCAAGTACATCCCTTGTTCCCGTTACAGAAGAAAACGGTGAAATTGCAACAAATGAAGACGGTGCACAGATTTTTGAAATTATTGAGGTTACAGAGCCTGATACAAAGAAAAACTTTTTTGAAGCAATAATCGATAAGGTCACGGGAAATGACGATACACAGGCAACTGAGCCTGTTACGGAACAGGACGACCAGAACTCGGAAACAGCAAGTAATCTTTCGTCCGAAAACGGTGAAACACCATCTTCAACAGAATTAAGAACAACCATTATTTACAATCCGACAGAAACAACAACCGACAAATCAAGCTTCTGGGAAAACATCTTTGATTGGGATAATATCAGGTTTCCCGAGCCTGAGGGTACAACAAAGGCGAAGGAAACTACTACATCCTCAATCAAGCCTTCAAAGCCTGCACCTGTGGACCCCACAAAGCCTGCTACAACCGAGGCTGTAACAAAACCGACCACTACTGAGGCTGTTACAAAACCTGTCACAACTGAGCCTGCTACAAAGCCTGTCACCACTGAACCCGTAACAACTGCTCCCACACAACCGAGTACATCGGACTTTGAGTATGTTGAGGTTGACGGTGAAATAAAAATCACAAAATACAAGGGTAACAGCTCAACAGTAACTGTACCTGCATACATAAACGGAAAGCATGTTGCATTTTTAGGTGAAAATGCATTTGCAAACAACAGTAATATTCAAAAAATTGTGTTCACAGGAATAACATCAGGCACAAGCAGATTCTATCTTCCGAAAAGCAGGACTGTATTCAACAACCTGCCTAACCTTACATCAATCACATTCCCGTACGAAACATATCAGCGAATGACAGATGATGCTAAAAAAGCCGGTAACAACACATTCTATCAACTGATTACCAACTGTCCTAAGCTCAGTGCAGTTCATTTCAGCGAAAAATTAAGTCCTGACTTTTCATCCACATGGACATTGACAATGTATTCTGTTGATGGTGTCGTATTTGCAAGACAGAATACAAATACATCCAACGGTCAGAAACTTGACTCTTACTTACTGTACTATCCGCCCGCAAAATCTAATTCCTCATATACAGTTCCGTCGAGAGTAATACAGATAGAAAAATTTGCATTCAGTAATAATCCATATATTAAATCAATACATTTCACAGCTACAACGAGTTATGTAACCTGGAATTTCCTTGGTTGCACCAGTCTTTCTTCATTCACTGTTGATTCAGGAAATGCAAAGCTTTTTGCTAAAGACGGTGTTCTTTATACAGGCTCTGCAACCGTAAATGGCGTTGCATACAAATCATTCTTTTATCCACCTGCAAAAACTGATGCAAATTTCACATTTATTGATGGCTATAATCTTGCCATGGACGGATACAGCTTTTGCGGAAATCCATACCTGAAAACTGTGAAATTTTGTCAGGGAGCTTTGATTTATCGCGACTTACAAGACGGAGCAGGAATGCCTGTTGCTCTTACATCCATTTCACTTAACAGTGCTTATACAAACAAGGTTGACACAGATAAAAAAGCACCGTTCACAATCACATATTATTGATACCCCTGAGGTGATATTATGTCAAAAACCACAACTGAACTTTTAAAAGAGTTGAAAAGACAGAGTTGCTCATTACCCGATTATCTTTCTAACCATAAGGATACTTTTGTCAATGAAGATATAAAGGCTTTCTGGGAAAATATCATTGAAAGCAAGAACTATTCAAAATCAAATATTATCAATAAGGCTGATTTTAGCTATTGTTATTTCTATGAGGTTATTAACGGCAGAAAATCGCCCTCAAAGGATAAGGTTGTCCGCCTTGCACTTGCTATGAAAATGACCGTTGACGAATGTCAGCAGGCTTTAAAGGTTTCGGGTCGCTCTGCCCTGCACCCTAAAAATCGTCGTGACAGTATTCTTATTTATGCTGTTGAACAACAAATGACAGTTATCCAATGCAATAATCTGCTCAGTGATAACGGAGAGGATGAGTTGAAATAAATTCCGGCAACAACGAGCTTCTTAATTACATAGAACAATCCATCGAGAAGTTTTATCAGAAAAAAATAGTTTTTAAAGAAACTGAACATTCATCCATATATCTGTATCAGCACAAGGATACTGAAAAGTATGTTATCAAACGATTTTCAACTAACCCTAATGACAATGTTTTCAGAGCGTTGAAAAATAAAAGCCATCCCAATTTACCTATGATTTATGAGGTATGCTCGGATGATTCGGGAATAACCGTGCTTGAAGAATATATTGAGGGTAAAAGACTTATTGATATTCTTTCAAGTAAGCCTCTCGACAGAAAAACTGCATTCAGATATGCCTGTGACATCTGTGATGCCTTGATTTTTCTTCATTCAATCGGCATTATTCACCGCGATATAAAACCGTCAAATGTGATTATCAGGCCTGACGGCACAGCGGTGCTTATTGACCTTTCAATTGCACGATTTGTCAATGAACAGGATAATGACACTCAGGCTCTCGGCACTCCCGGTTTTGCCGCACCTGAACAATTCGGCATTTCACAGTCAAACAACACTACGGATATTTACAGCCTTGGTGTACTTCTCAACATTATGCTTACCGGCTCACATCCGTCTGTTGATTTGCCGAAAGGTCGATACAAAAAGGTTGTTGAACAAGCAACCTCAACACAAATTTCAAAGCGTTTCAAAAATGCAGAAAAAATGAAATCCGCATTGAAAATGTATAGATAAAGAAAAATACAAATCCAAATAGCCAACACCACTAAACCAGCGTATCGAATTCAATTTCTATACGCTGGTTTTTACTTTTTTGTAATTTTTATAGTCTACCCTTGACAACAGCCCCAGCGTTAACGTTCTCCATAAATTTCCAATTTTCAATAACAATTATGCTACATAAAAAATTAGGAACGCCAATAAAAATAAAGGGTTCTAAACTGTTTTGTTGAAATGTTTGAGAATTCAAATTTTCTCTATATTGCCAGCTTTAAAAATTTAAACGGATTTAAGATGAGCAATATACAAATTAAACGTGGTTGAAATTTCCACCTAATCGTGGTAAAATATAATTGATATAAAAAATAAAATATATGTATATTGTAAATTTTTATTCACAATTATATATTAATTTTACATACAGTTTTATGTTTTGCGAGGTGGTTTTATGAGTTTTAGCGTTAAAAATTATGTAATACAAAAAGGTTGGAAGTTTTTTGATATAATGCACAAGAACAGACGTGTTGCACGCATTTATGAAAATGGAAAATGTACAATATATTTTTCTTCGTTTATGCCATATAACCTATACCTTGAAGAGTCAGATGATTTCGACAGTAGAGTAAATAATTTAAACAATTTTTATTATTGGTGTGCCTCAAGAGTTTTAACTTTAGATAGAAAATATGCTAAGGAAATTTTAAGAGTTATCGGAGCAAGTCAAGCCGTAACTGATAAAGATAGAGCTATGATTGCTATTTCTTATCACGGATTAACTTTGACAGATGTATTTTGGATAAGACGTGCCAAAGAACAAATTACTTTTGATGAATTAAACTTATATAATCATTCTCTTTCAGATGCATTTGCCGATGTAAGCCTTAGAGGTAAAGATATAACTCTTCAAAACGCTGAGCTTTTCACCACGCAAGAAGTGGCAGGAGATGTTGGAACACCTGGAGTTGCACCAAAGGCTTGGATTAGAAAAAACGGGGATTTCTATCTTTTAAAAGACGGCGATGAGCGCGATGTAGATGCTGAACTTTTGGCTTCAAAAATTGTCGGTTGTTTTAAAGTGAACTACGTTCCTTATGAAGAAGACTTTTTTGATGGTTTAAAGGTATCTAAATGTAAGATAATCACATCTGAACAAACAAGTATTGTATCTTTTGAATTTATAAATGTATACTGTACAAATCGTGATAAGGATAAATTTGATTTTGTTTTGAAAAAGGATAGTTATTCATACTATATGATGAATATTATTGATTATCTTATTGGTAATACGGATAGACATTGGGGTAATTGGGGCTTTTTTGTTGATAATTCCACAAATAAATTACAGGGGCTGTATTCGCTTATGGATTTTAATAAAGCATTTTTATCATACGATACTATCGATGGTGCAAAATGTCAGACAGCAAACAAGAATATTACTCAACGAGAAGCTGCAATAGAAGCGGTTAAAAAAATCGGATTAAATAAAATTTCCGAAGTAAAAAAAGAATGGTTTTCTAATAGCCAAGAATGTGAAATGTTTTTTAAAAGGCTTGAAATTTTAGAAAAATCAATCTAAGTCGTAAATGTATAAGGAACAAATGAATATAAAAACAACCTCTGTAAATTGAACCTACAGAGGTTGTTTTCTGTTATGAAATATTTTTGGGGAAATGAGCAATGGTAGGGGTTTCAATTTCACCGTATCTTTGAATCATCAATTTTCTAAACAATTCACCCGGAAATACATATTCCTTTTTGCCGTTTATCTCTTTTGTCACCAACCAATCGAAATTTACATCGTGATTTATCTGAAGTGTTCTTAAAATCCCATTGTCAATATAATCAAAAAAACGGTAGCCGTCCCACGCAAAATCAAGCTGATTCTTATTCAAAGTAGAAATGATGCTTTTATTTGTCAATTTATCAAAGCAAAACAAAGGACTTTCTTCCTGCATTTTCTCAATACAATGATACATTAATGTATCATCTTTAAACATTTCTAAAAGATAATTTGCTAATCTGTCTCCCAATGTATTCATATCAGCAACCTTTATGTCACATAAGAACACTGTGAATTTACTTGCAAAATTCACAAGCTGAACACACTTTCTTCCATCGAAATAGAAAAGTTTACATCCCCATTCAAGAATCTCATCTCCACCTTCTTTTTCAATAAGCATCCTCATATATGAATCTACAGGCGGTTCTTGTTCATGCGGTAATTTTATTTTATACCTTTCCCTTGTCTGTTTTGTAACATATATAATCAATTTCTGATTCCCCGTTCAGTTCATTATTCTTGATAAGTATTATTTCACCAATATGATATTAAAATAAAAAGTCATCTTTGTACTTTTATTGTACATATATTAATTTATTGCGTCAAGTCTGACTTGTTATCACTCATTTAATTTTTAAAATTTATGGTCTATGCTTAATAACAACTTCAGTCTTAGTGTTTTTCAAAATTTTACAATTTTCAATAAAATATATACTTCATAAAAGTCAGAAACATCTGTAAAGAATCCCGTGTTTCGCAATTATGCGAGACACGTTTTTTTGTATAAATATATATTTTTTTCTTTTTCTGCAAGTTTTTCTAATTTATCTGTATACCCATTGATGCTGAAAAACACAAAATGCTCTTTTCTTTCGTTGAGATTCCATTCAACCTTTTTAACTTTTTCCAAAAGGTCGTAATACACATCAACATCCATTGGACTGTTGGTATATTTACACTCACCGAAAATCACATTATTAGTTTCTTCATCAAGTGCAACAATATCAATTTCAGTATCTTTTCTGTCCCACCATCTGCCGACTTTTTGCGGAACAAAATCCCATACACCATTGACAATTAAAGCATTCATATATTCTTTTCTGCAGATATCCTCATAAACAAATGATGTATGATTTGTAATAAATCCTTTTTTGATTTTTTCCATTACAAAACTGGTGTGGTCCGTTTCAATAAATGATTTATACGGATATATAAACCTGAACCAGAATTTAATATAATTGTCCTTGATTTTATATAGTCCCATTTTACTCTTCTCAGGATTTTTTTCAGTTACGGGAACTTCCCTTTCAAGAATATCAAGGTCAATAAGAACATTAAGATATTTAGGGAGATTTGTAGCCTTTATTTCAAGCGCTGCTGAAATCTCACTTGCTCTTTCCTTACCCGATGCAATAGTTTTGATTATTGAAAAATAGCTACCAACATCCTGAACTTCTTTTTCTAACAAGAAATTAGGTTCTTCATAAAGATAACTTTCCTTTGACATTACACAAGTTTCAATTGCATCAAATATATCAGTATAATGTTCGAAGGATTCAATATATTTGGGTACACCACCTGTTACAGCATAGCTTTCAATCAGTTGCTTTTCACTTAAACTTACATTAAAGAACTCGTGATAATATTTAAATGCAATTTGTTTCATTCTAAGCTGGCCTGTTCTTCTTCCATAAAGAGGGCTGTTATATGACAAAGTCTGGTCATACATCATATTCACGAGCGAACCACAAAGCACAAGCATTACATTTGTACCTTCTAAAATAGTATCCCATATCTTTTGCATTTTTGATACGAATGCAGGATTCGATTTTCCGATATACTGAAATTCATCTATGATTATGAGTTTTCTTTTTTCTGGTTCATATGACACAAGATAGGAAAACAATGTTTCCCAATCATAAATCTTTGAATTTGCTAACAAATTGTTGTTTGTATATTCAGCAACCTTTTTTGTGAATGCATTTCTGTTTTCACTTTCAGATTCTTCTGTTGCAAGAAAGAAAAGGGCATTCTTATCTTTAATAAACTCACTGATTAATGAAGTTTTACCGATTCTTCTTCTGCCGTATATTACAACAAATGAGGATTCGCTTTTGTTAAATTCATTTTGAAGAAATTTTCTCTCCTGATTTCTATTTACAAATTTTCTCATTTTCTCACCTATTTAATATATCTTATGTTTCTTTTGAAATAATTATACCACAAAGTATAATTATTTCAAGTATAATTTTAAAAAATAATATATTTTACACATTTAATTAAAATATTCACTCTTTTATGGTCTACCCTTGACATTAGCCCCGGCGGCGGCAGAAACCATACAGAGTTTTTTGAGTGATACGAATACCAAGCCTGAAGACTATGATTTGATTTTGACGGGTGATTTGGGTAAGGTTGGTTCGGAGTTGCTTATTGATTTGCTCAAAAAGGATTTTGGGATTGATATTTCATCTGTTCACGACGACTGCGGACTTCTCATTTATGACCTGAAAAATCAAGATATGCACGCAGGTGGTTCTGGTTGCGGTTGCAGTGCATCTGTTGTCAATTCACTCATTATGAAACATCTCGAAAACAAACAACTTAACAAAGTTCTTTTTGTGGGCACAGGTGCTCTGCTTTCTACGACTTCGTCATTACAAGGCGAAAGCGTACCGGGAATCGCACACGGAGTTCTTTTGACAAGCGGTGAATAATATAATGAATATGAAAAACAATATGAGTATAAAAAATGGTGTCGGTATAACTCACGACATAACATTGATTTCTCGTATGGGAAAAATGCTGAAACTACTACACATTCTTGAAACGACACTGACCGTTGGGATAATAGCCTTTACCGTTTTAAGAGTAATCAATATTTTTCGAGAACAGAATTAGGTCAAAGAAAAGCAGAGGAGATTTTTACATCTCCTCTGTTCTTAAATATTTTGATATATTTGATTCGTATCATTCTGAGGAACGAAGTGACGAAGAATCTCTGTTGGTTGATATATTACTTTTGTAGAAATTCTTCGCTTACGCTCAGAATGACACTCCCTCAGTCAACTTCGTTGACAGCTCCCTCCGGGAGAGAGCGAATTGTCCCTGTGCTGAACTAATATATTTATATTGTCATTTGTGAAAATCAATACTTTCTTGACAGTTTGCTTTCAGCTTCTTCTCTTGTAATAGCACCGCTGTTACATTGAGCCATAATTTGCACATCGCTGTCCTTGAGATTATAAAATCTCCAGACTATGTAAGCAGCGAGATAACCTAATGTAGGAATCAATGCGTAAATGAACCAGAATGCATCAAGTGCGTGAGGAGTCTGAGTAACTCCCATGGCTGCAAGTTGTTCAAAGTTATCTGCTTTAACAGTTACCCAACCTACAATAGGAAGTCCGAGAAGTCCTACGGAAAGTGAACTTGAAACAGCACCTGAAAGCTTTAGCACAAAGGACTGAATGGCAAAGGTTATTCCCTTTGCTTCAATATTTGATTTATATTGACCATATTCCACACAATCCGGTGTAAACATAAACAACATAACACCTATTGCAGATGTTGGAAGTGCTCTGATAACGGATAATATTACAAAATATATTGGGTTTTTATATCCGCAAAGCCACATAAGTATGCCTGACGCAACTACTACAACTGTACATATTCTGAACATTTTCATTTTGTCGTATTTTCTGAGAAGCTTCGGTATAAGCAGATTTGCAGCAAGTCCAAAAGGAGTGCCAAAAGCACCAACTATAGTTGTAAAAAGTGAGTCGTGGAATAAATAGTAAGATGCCAGGAGGTTAAGAGCATTTACATAGTTCACGCTTGAATACAAAAACACACCTAAATAATAAATCAGGAGATATTTGTTTTTCACAAGATAGGCGAGCATCATTTTAATGGTAAAGGACTCCTCCGTCACAATTGCCGGATGTCTTTCTTTCACATTGATACAAGCAGGAATCATGGTTGCAATTGCAATAACAGCACTGATAATAGCTGCTGTTGTGTAGTTACTTCCCACTCTTTCGCTTACTAAAAATGTAGCAAGCATAGGAGTAAGTATACCACCAACAGAACCCCAAAGACTCCTATATGCCATCATACTGTTTCTTTCGTCCATATTATCGGTCATATAAGTAAGAAGGCCGAAAATAGGCACATCGCAAAGTGTATATGCTGTATCCCACAAAAGATAAGTAACGGCAAACCACAAAAGCTGTGCATTTTCCGATATACCGTCCGGAATTGAGAACATAAACACACTGATTACAGGAATGAAAAATAGAGAAATCTTTAACCAGGGTATGCATTTGTTTCCGCTTTTGAATCTGATTTTATCAAAAAGAACTCCAAAAACCGCATCATTGACAGCATCCCATATTTTAACTGCAAGCATAACACCCGCAACCTTCAACGGGTCAAGACCGAGAAGCACAAAATATGTAGTTAAGCATCCGCCGACAAAGGAGCCGATAGCACTCTGACCGGTAAAATAAACATAATAACTTCTTCTTTCAAGACCGCTTGTCTGCCATTCTGACGGAGCTTTTAATTTAATCATAAATTTTCCTCTTTTCATACATTTTCTGAAACAGCCACCACAGGACACGCATCTGCATCAATTATAATTTTCACAGGTTTCCTTAACATTGTATTTAAACTATAATACCATAATTTTTCAAACTTCACAACACCATTAATTCACAACCTGAAAACTACTGCAAATTATAATTTGTCGGGATGATATGAAATTATAATTGAAAGTAAAATTTCGTAGGGGCTGACGACCACGGCAGCCCGAAATAGGCGTGCAGATAAACCAACAGCGGGACGCCGAGTTATCGTCCCCTACAACACACCAAATCGGTCGCCTTGTAGGGGCGGGTCTCCGTGCCCGACCGCGAATTTATCGGTTAACTACGGGCAGGCACAGAGCCCTGTCCCTACAACCAATCCCATTGGTTATTATTTATAATCGCGTCGCAGACACTCGCCTACCGGCTCAGACAGTGCTTCTGCTTCGCAGAGGTGTCCACCGGACACCCGCACCCATGCCCTCCCGAACTTTTAATATGCACTTGCGGGCGAGCACGGAGACTCGCCCCTACATTCCAACCATATTGGTTTTATTTTATAATTGCAACGCAATTCCGACACTTTGCACTTTGCACTTTGCGTTTTGCATTTTGCATTCATCCCTACAACCTCCAAATTATATAAAAAAAACAATCCCCTTGCATGGTTAATCCGATACAAGGGGATTTTCTATTGATTTTGTTATTTTATGCTTTGTTTGTGTTTTTCTTTTCTTTCTTAAGAAGTGCAATCATAGGAATGAATACGAAGATTGCAACAACACCGGCATAAAGGAAGATTGCCTTTGTTGGAAGCACATCATCTGCACCTGCTGTATTCTTTGTTGCAATGTTACCGAGAGTAGGGCCAACTACCATTGGGATAAGAACAGCGAATACCATTCTGATACCTTGGAAAAGACCTACATTATCCTGTGGAGTGTAATCTCGTGTTGATGCACCAAGCTGAATTGTAAGAACAAGGTAACCGATAAGCACAGGAGCAATACCAACGATAATTGTCATAATACTTGTTGATGTTGAGAGAATGAAAAGACCCACAACAAGAAGTGCTGAACTTGTAAGGAACGCAACAGACTTGCTCTTTTCTGCAGCCTTCATAAGAATTACAATACCGGCTATGATTGAAGCCACTGAAATAACTGCAGGAACAATAATTCCCGCTGAAAGGAAGTTTACATCTGCATTTGCAGGAAGAACAACATCAGTAAGATAAATGATAAGATAAGGGAAGAAAACCTGGAATGCAATATTGAAGATACAAAGTGCTGAAAGGACTAAATAAAGTCCACTATTTTCTTTAATAACACTTGGTCTGAATCCATAGAAAAGGTCTGCCCAATAACTTGTATTTCTCTTTTCTGCATTTTCAAATTTCTTCGGATTATCAATAAGGAATACACCTGCAACACCAACGATTGCAACAAAAGCACCCATACCAATAAAGAATACACTGTATGAGATTGTTCCTGCTGTAGCCATACCGCCAACTACCATAATTACAGCCATAGCGATAAAGCCCATAAATGTTGAAGCTGTTTCAACCTTTGGTCGTGATTCAGGTGTTGTAACATCAGTAACCCAGGCATTAAATGCAGAGTCGTTACTTGTTGAGCCCATAAATGTCATTACAATGTCCATTACGATAACAACCCAAGCAGTTGCAGTAATGATTTCACCAGGTTCAGTAAGACCAAAAACCTTCGCAACATTATCTTTTGTTATAAATCCGAAAAGAGCAGTTACAATACCCCAGGCAATATAGCCGAAAGAGATAAATGCTTTACGGTTTTTAAGTTTTTCACTGAGAGTACCCATAATAAAGGTTGTCACAACAGCAGTAATTGCTGACAGTGTAACCATTATGTTAACCGCGTCAGTAAGTGTAATAGATGCACCTAAAATACCTTCGTTATAAACACAGTCATTTAAGAATGTGTTAAAATACATATTCTCAACGTTCCAGGCAAGCAAACCCATAAACATAAAGAGAAGGATTCCTGTCCAGACACGCTTTGATAATTTTCCGTTATTATTACTCATATTTTTACCTCTTATTTACCAAAATAATATACACGACATTCGTATGGTCTTGTTACGAAAGAGTTGTGAGTTACAGGGTTAAGACGATAGTTTGAAAGTACAAGTTCACCCTTTGAAAGGTCATAGCCTGCAGGAGCCTCAAAATTCACGCACTTTTCAGAGAATGAACATACAACGAGAGCTTTTTCACCGTCAAGAGTTCTTTCATAAACAAAGAGCTTATCGCTATTTTGGTAATACTGCTTGAAATCACCATAAATTATAACTTCGTGTTCCTTACGGAATTTAAGAAGCTTACGGTAATAGTTAAGAATTGAGTTTTCGTCAGCCTCAGCCTGTGCCACATTGATTTCTGTGTAGTTAGGATTGAGATTAAACCAAGGCTCAACTGTTGAGAAGCCTGCATATTCGCTGTCGTCCCATTGAACAGGAGTTCTTGAGTTTTCACGGGAGCCTGCGTTTGCCATCTTAAGGAATTTTTCACCTTTAATACCTAATTTTGCAAAGGTCTTTTCGTTGTTGAATGTCATCATGTCCTTGAATTCATCAATGGAGTGGAGTTCGATATTTGTCATACCGATTTCCTGTCCCTGATAAATAAACGGAGTACCCTTCTGCATATAGCACATTGTTGCAAGCATCTTTGCACTTTCAACTCTGTATTTAAGACTACCGTAACGGTCAACAATTCGTGGGTGGTCATGGTTTTCAAGATAAAGTGTATGCCAACCCTTACCGTTCATAGCATCATACCATTTCTGGTAGCACTTTTTCATCTTTTTAAGGCTGAACGGAGTCTTAATCCAGTCAGTCATAAAGCAGTCTGCTTCAAGATGGTCAAAACTGAACATTGTTTTAAGAACCTGAGTTTCGTCTTCAGTTACAAAACGAAGAACCTTTTCAGGTGTAATCAGCGGACCTTCACCAACCGTGAAGCAGTCATACTTTGAAAGAACATCATCGTGGAATTCCTTAAGATATTCATAAAGGTGAGGACCACAATTGTAATGTTCCATACCTGCAGCAACAGGAATCGGAATAGCGTTTGGAAGTCCTTCACGCTTTGAAATGTATGTAATAACATCTTCACGGAATCCGTCAACACCCATATCAAGCCAGAATTTCATAACATTCTTAACTTCTTCTCTTACCTTTGGGTTATCCATATTAAGGTCAGGCTGACCTTTTGTGAACACGTGAAGATAATACTCGTCAACTTCAGGAACATATTCCCAAGCACCACCTTCAAAAGTTGAAAGCCAGTTATTAGGTGGTTTCTTACCATTCTTACCCTTACCTTTTCTCCAGATATAATAATCGTGGTATGGGTTGTCAACGCTCTTACAAGCTTCCTTGAACCAATGATGTTCAGTTGATGTGTGATTGACAACAAGGTCCATAAACACTTTCATTCCGCGTTCGTGACAACCTGCAAGAACCTTTTTGAATGTTTCCATATCACCGTATTCAGGGTTAATATCCCTGTAATCAGCAATATCGTAACCGTAGTCAGCGTTAGGTGACTTGAAAAGAGGTGAGAACCAGATAGCATCAACACCGATGCTCTTAACATAGTCAAGTTTTTCATAAATACCCTCAAGGTCACCGATACCGTCACCATTAGAGTCCTTGAAACTACGCGGCCAAATCTGATAAACAACCATTTCTTTGTACCAAGCTTTTTTCATAAAATAACACCCCTATTTGATGTAAGATTATATATACACTTAAGTATAGCATACAAGAAATCAAAATACAATTAAAATAATAATATTTATTAAAAACAAAATGTCATTCTGAGCGAAGCGAAGAATCTCAAATAGATTCTTCGTCGTTTCACTCCTCAGAATGACATCTTTTAATTATATTTTATTTTTGCAAGACAATCTTGCTGAGCCGAAGCTGTATCGGGTATACCGCGAGACGCGAGTAAGGCAGGATTGCGAAAAATCAGCCAAAATCCCTTTATTTTTCGGGTGCGAATTGGTCCTTACCTACATGACATAAAGGGCAGAAAAACTCGTCCGGTAATTCGTCAAACTTTGTTCCGGGAGTAATGTCCATTTCGGGACATCCTGCATCCTCGTCATACATCCATCCGCAGACTTCACACACATAAACCATAAAATCACTCTTTTCTGTTTTTTATAGTTTATGTTGTCTTATATAGTTTATTCGGAAATTATTTTGCTGAAACGATGAAGCTCTCAAGTGTTGCCTTACCGTTTTCATCAGTATATCCGATTGAAACAGTATATGTGATGTTATCAACTTTCTGTTCATATACCAATGTTGCTTTACTGTAATTGAATGTATTTCCTTTATAATACTCTGCAACAGTAATATTCTTTGGATTACCAAAGCCATTTACGACTTCTGCATATGATGAATCTGTGTTTACTGTATCACCAAGCTTGAATTTTGCCCATTCACTATCATTTTTAATGGTCTTTACGATACCTGCTTCGCTGATTACGCAGTCACCTGCTGCTGCAACATTAGCAGTTTTATTCATAACCTTGATTTTGATAATTTCATTTTGACCGTTCTTAATCATTGCGTTTGCTTCTGCGCCTGCTTTAACAGCCTGATTAACATCAGTTCTTCCAACAAGAGTCCAACCCTGTGCAACGATATCCTTAAGAGTTGTCTGATGTAATACAAACTGAGATGAACCTACTGAAACAGTATTTGGAATAGTATTTACAGGATTTTTTGCTGTATATCTTTTTGCAATAAATGTAACACCTGATGATGCAGTTGTGTTTGGTTTACCCTCTTTAAGTTCATAATTCTTAACATCAACAACCTTGAAAAGATTTGCAGGTTCTGTACGATTCGGGTTTACAAACGGCTCTGCAGTTGTCTGTTCTTCTTTCTTTGATGATGGTTCGTTTTTGTTTGTTGTGCCGTTATCATCTGTCTGTTCTGTTGGATTTGTTGAGTTTTCGTCGTCTTTACCATTCTTATCACAAGCAGCAAATGAGAACAACAAAGTAAGAACTAAAAATATTGCTAAAAACTTTTTCATAGAAATTATCTCCTTAATTAAAGAAATTCAACTTAAATATTATATCACAACCATGCTTTTCATACAAGTGTTTTATTTAAGACTTGCTTTTATCATATAATGGTCAGAAACATTAGTTTTTGCACCTGTATCTGTTACAACCTCATAACTGTTAACCGTAAAACCATCGTTTGTAAATATGTAGTCAATCGGTCTGCCGACAGTTTCCTTTGTCCAGCCGTTGTATGTGACCATATTGTCACCATTTTCCACAGTTTTGTTAGCATTTTTAAATCCGTTTTTCTCCAAAGCCACACAACCCGGTGCATCGCTGTACTGATTGAAGTCACCTGTTATTACAACAGGAATGTTGCCATAAGATACACTTACTTCTTTTGCCTTTTCGGATACAAGTTCTCCGCCTAAATTCTGTGCACCCTCACTTGAATTGTCAAAATGAGTGTTGAAATGTGCAAAAATCTTTCCTGTTGCCTTGTTTTTAAGAATCACATAGGAGCAAATTCTGTAACAGCCTGCATCAGGATACTTTGATTCCACATCGGGAGTATCAGTAAGCCAGAAAGTATTACTTTCAAGAAGCTCAAACTTATCTTTAAGATAGAAAATTCCGTTCATTTCTGACTTCTTTTCATTTTCATCTCCACCGCGTTTTACACCGTAGTAATTATATTGCGGTAAAAATTCTTCCATTTTCTTTACCCAGTCACTGTTAATCTCCTGAACACCAAGAGTGTCAGGCATCTGGTCATTAATCTGCTGTGCAAAAAGTTTTGCTCTTTTATTACTGCCTGTACCTTCAAGCACATTCCCCCAAGGTGCAGCAGTATTATATGATGCCACAATAATATTTTCGTTATCGTTCAGTCTTTCGTCTGTCGGTTTAATCACAACGCCACCTCCGAATAGTCCTGTAATTGCCGTAATAATACTCAAGAAAAATGCCAATACCTTTGACATAAAAATCACCTCTGTAAATAATTTATCATAAAAACTTATGAAGGTCAATTCTGTATTGTAAAAATACAATATTTATGATAGAATGTTAGTTGGTATATTATCATTTAATAAACTTTTCAGGAGAATGTTTATGAATATCGTAATTGTAGGTGACGGAAAAGTCGGTGCAACACTTGTTGAACACCTTTCTATGGAAGGACACGATGTAGTTGTCATTGACCGTGACCAGAAAATTGTTGAACAAATGGTAAACTCATATGATGTAATGGGCATTTGCGGTAATGGTGCAAACTGCGAGTTACAGCTTGAAGCAGGAGTTGATGCAAGCGACCTTTTTATTGCTGCAACATCATCTGACGAGCTTAATATTCTCAGTTGTCTTATGGCTAAAAAAGCAGGTGCAAAGCACACTATTGCTAGAGTCCGTAATCCCGATTATCTCAATCAGCTTCCATTCTTCAAGGACGCATTGGGACTTAGTATGGTTGTTAATCCCGAATACGACGCGGCAAACGAAATTGCAAAGGTTCTCCGTTTTCCAAACGCTATAAATATCGAAACATTTTATCGCGGACTTATGGACCTTGTTGAACTTAAAATTGACGAGGGCAACCCACTCTGCAATATGCAACTTACAGATATTTTCAATAAATTTGATGTTAAAATTCTTGTTTGTGCAGTACAGAGAAAAAATGAGGTTATCATTCCTCGTGGTGACTTTGTACTTAAATCAGGCGACAGAATTCATGTTACAGCACCTCGCGGTGTTCTTGTAAACTTTATGAAAAAGCTCAAAATTTATAAGCATCGTACAAAGGATATTATGATTATCGGTGGCGGTAAGATGGGTTATTATCTTGCTCGTCAGCTTTGTGAAACAGGCGGATATAACATTAAAATCATCGAAAACGACCTTGAACGCTGTGAAAAACTCTGTGAAATGTTGCCTGATGCCGACATTATTCACGGTGACGGTACAGACAGAGCAATACTCCTTGAACAGGGACTTGAAGGACAGGATGCTTTTGTTGCACTTACCACAATTGATGAAGAAAACATTATTTCAACCATGTACGCATCTTCTCTCGGTGTAAGTAAAACCGTTGCAAAAGTTAACCGTGTTTCTTACGAAGTGCTTGAAAGTATCGGTATGGATAGTGCAATTTCATCAAAGACAATCGCAGCAAACAGAATTATCGCTTATGTCCGTGCCCTTGAAAATTCAGGTGAGGAATCAAGTGTTCAGACACTTTACAAATTAGTTGGTGGTCGTGTTGAGGCACTTGAATTCAAAATTGAAACTGATTTTTCAGCAATTGATGTTCCCCTTCGTGACCTTCGTTTAGGCAAAGATACTCTTATCGCTTGTATCATACGAAATCATAAGGTTATTTATCCCGGCGGTAATGACAGTATTGAATTGGGTGACCGTGTTGTTGTTGTTACAAAAAGCAATCACATTACAAGTATTAACGAAATTTTTGAGTAAGGCGAAAATAAATGAACTATAAAATTGTTTCAAGGACTATGGGCAGACTTTTTTGGGCAGAAGCCGCAATCCTTTGTTTGCCTTTGTTAGTATCCTTATACTATAAGGAAAATCTTTATCATATATATTTATTGACAATTGGATTGCTGACAGGTATCGGTGCGGTTTTAAATCTTCCAAAACCCGAAAAACGCACCATTTATGCCCGTGAAGGCTTTGTAATTGTAGCACTTTCCTGGATTTTGCTTTCATTCTTCGGTGCATTACCCTTTGTCTTTTCAGGTGAAATCCCATCAATAATTGATGCTATGTTTGAGGTTGTTTCAGGCTTTACCACAACAGGCGCAACAATCCTTGAAAACATTGAAGGAATGTCAAAAAGTCTTCTTTTCTGGCGTGCCTTTACCCATTGGATTGGCGGTATGGGTATTCTTATGTTTGTACTTGCATTTCTTCCGCAAAAGGATATGCAGTCAATGCACATTATGCGTGCTGAAGTACCGGGACCGAGTGTAGGTAAGCTTGTTTCAAAAACAACAGTTACAGCACGAATTCTGTATATAATTTATGCTGTGTTTACATGTGCTGAAATTATCGCTCTGCTTTGTTGCGATATGCCACTTTTCGACAGCGTTACAACAGCATTTGCGACTGCGGGTACAGGCGGATTTTCCGTTAAAAACGCAAGTATTGCAGCATATAACAGCGTGCCGATTGAAATAGTATGCACACTCTTTATGCTTCTTTTCGGTATAAATTTCAATCTATTTTACCTTGTTTTAATCAAGCAATTCAAACGAGCACTCAAGAGTGAAGAATTGTGGACATATCTTGGTATTATTGCAGTTGCAATCGGTGTTATCACTCTTAATATCGCTCCCCTTGTGAACTCTTTCGGCACAGCATTAAGACAAGCAGGCTTTCAAGTTGTTTCCATTATCACAACAACGGGATTTGTCACAGCCGATTTTAACTCCTGGCCAATGCTTTCACAGATTATTCTTATAACCCTTATGTTCATTGGTGCTTGTGGCGGTTCAACGGGCGGTGGCTTAAAGGTAGGAAGAATTATTATTCTTTTCAAAGCCTGTGTAAGAGAGTTAAAACGCGCACTTAATCCAAGACGAGTAAAATGTATCCGCCTTGACAATGCAGTTCTTGAAAAAGAAACCGCTTCTGCTACTTGTGTATATTTCGTTGTTTATATGCTTGTTATAGCAATTTCCATATTACTTGTTTCAATCAACAACCACGATTTCACAACAACATTTTCATCAGTTATAACCTGTATAAACAATGTTGGTCCCGGCTTATCCCTTGTGGGTCCTGTTGAAAATTTCACGGTAATGTCATCACTTTCAAAAATTGTTCTTACTCTTGATATGCTTATAGGTCGACTTGAGGTTCTTCCTATGATGATATTATTTGTACCGTCAACTTGGAAAAGAAACAGTTAAAGTCAAATAAAACAAATAAGAGTTAACACTGTTAAAAAGTGTTAACTCTTTCTTTTTATCTCATTTTTTCAAGCTTCTGACGGTTTGCAACCACAATCAGTTTCATTGATGCCTCCAATGGTTTGTTAGGGTCAATCTCTGTGGTAACATCATTATCCTGCTGTATTGCAATCACATTTATTGAGTATTTCTTTCTTAAATTAAGGTCAATAAGCGTTTCACCTACCCATTCAGGCTTAACATCAAATTCAACAAGAGAGATATTGTTCGTCAATTCAAGAATATCAACAAACCCTGAGCTGAGAAGATTTTTAGCAAGACGGACACCTGATTCATATTCAGGTAAAACAACCTTATCTGCACCGATTTTACTTAAAATCTTACATTGTCTTTCATTTGCACATTTCACAATAACCGTTTTGACCCCTGCATCCTTACAAAGAGTTGTAGCCATAACACTTGTTTCAAGATTGCTTGCAACTGCAATAATTACAACATCAATATTTGATATTCCCAACTGTGCTATTGCATCTTCGTCTGTAATATCGGCACATTTGCAAAGCGGAAATTCGTCCACTACATCATTTATTACATCTTCTCGCGAATCCACCACAAGAACCTCTGCACCTGTTTCAACAAGCTCTTTTGCAACTGCATATCCGTATCTGCCTAAACCAAGAACGGCATAAGAATTTTTTGTTTTCATAATATTCCTTTCCGGTTAAAAAAATTAACCCACGCTAATATCCTCATAAGGAGTTTTAACTATATTCTGTTTATCTTTTTTCGTGTTAAGTGCAATCGCCAGAGTGATAGGCCCGATTCGACCAAGATACATTGTCGTTATGATAATAAATTTACCCCATATATTAAGCGAGGAAGTAAGATTTCTTGTCAATCCCACCGTAGCAGTAGCACTTACAGTTTCATAAAGAATATCAATTATCTCTGCATCTGTCACCAATGAAAGTAAAACTGTTGAAACGAACATAATCACAAATGATGTTCCCACAACTGCAATCGCCTTTTTCACTGCCTTTTGTGAAATTGCACGATTAAAAACAGTTATCTCATTTTTGTCCTTTACCATTGAATAAGCAGTTATAACCAAAACAGCAATAGTAACAGTCTTGACACCGCCTGCTGTACCAACAGGTGAACCGCCTATAAACATAAGCAGTAGTGAAATAACAGCAGATGCATTCGTGAAATTCTCCTGAGGAATTGTAGCAAACCCCGCTGTTCTTGTGGTCACAGACTGGAATAAGGACAACTGAATTTTGTCAAACAAATTGTGATTACCCATTGTTAGCGGATTGTTGTATTCAAAAATGAAAAACAATACTGCACCCGAAATAATCAGCATTACAGTCATAAAAACGGCAATTTTACTGTGAAGTGTCATAAACTTAAAGCATTTTAATCCGTGTGTTTTATAAAGTTTTATAACACGGATAAAATCCCACCACACAACATATCCTATACCACCTGTCACAATCAAAAAAGATGTTACAACATTTATTACAGGATTTGTGGCATATTCGCAAAGACTGTTTTCAGATATAATGTCAATTCCTGCATTACAAAATGCCGAAACGGAATTGAAAACCGAAATCCATATACCCTTTGCACCGTACTGAGGTATAAAAACCGTCATATACATAAGTGCACCAATGCCCTCAACTATGAAAGTTCCTGCTATTACCTTTTTAACAAACCGAACAAGTCCCGAAAGTGTGTTAAGGTTAAAGGTATCCTGCAAAAGCAATCGGTCAGAAATGCCGATTTTTTTGTGAAGTGCAATCATAAACCATGACATTACCGTAATAATACCCAATCCGCCAAGCTGGATAAGACACAATATTACAACCTGTCCGAAAACGCTCCATGTGGTGACGGTTGGTAATGTGACAAGTCCTGTAACACAGGTTGCTGTTGTAGCGGTAAAAAGTGCATCGGTATAAGACACAGATTTTCCGTCAACAGTACTTATCGGTAATGACAGCAGAACGCTTCCCGCAAGTATTACAAGCAGAAAACTTATCATTATATAGTGTGTTGTTGATAAAGCAAGTCGCTTTTTCTTCATAAAATAAAATCCTCGTATTTTAAATTCGTTTTTAACTTGTTTTTATGAATAAAATCTATTATAATATGGTTTATGCAATATTATATCATAAAAAAATCTCTATATCAATAAAATTAATCAGTACAGTATAAAGAGGAATCAACATATGATACCAAAAAGAGTTTATGCTAAAATAAATCTCGACAACATAAAAAAGAATATACAGTCTATTCAGTCAAAGTTTGGTGACAAGATATCTGTTATGGGTATTGTAAAAGCCAACGGATACGGTCACGGTGCTATTGAGGTTGCAAAGGCTATGAATGAGGCCGGTGTCAACTATTTTGGTGTTGCCGCTATTGATGAGGCACTTGAACTTCGACAGAATGACATCGAGTCCCCTATTCTCATTCTCGGTCAGATTTTTAAGCAGGATTTTTGTACTGCAATCGAAAATGACATTACCTGTGCAATCGTTGACCTTGATACTGCGAAAAGGCTTTCAGCAGTTGCTGTTTCAATGACCAAAAAGGTTAAAATCCATATTAAAATCGATACAGGTATGGGACGAATCGGTTTTCAGCCTGACGATGACGGATATAATCAGGTCAAGGAGATTTTTACACTTGACGGATTAGATGTTGAAGGAATTTTCACACACTTTGCTTGTGCAGACAGCATTGACAAAACATCAACATACAAACAGAAGCAAAAATTCCTTGCATTTTATGATAAATTAAAAGCAGAGGGCTACTCCGTCCCACTTTGCCATATGTACAACAGTGCATCTGTTATTGATTTGGATGAAAACTGCGGTGATATGGTTCGTTGCGGAATTATGGCTTACGGACTTTATCCGTCTGAAGATGTGAGCAGAGATTTTACTCTTTACCCTGCATTTGAGTTCAAAAGCAGTATTTCATTCGTTAAGAATGTGGAAAAAGGGTTTACAATCAGTTACGGTTCAACTTATGTTACAGAAAGAGATATGAAGATTGCAACTGTGCCTGTGGGTTACGCTGACGGATATCCACGATATCTTTCAAATAAAGGCGAAGTCCTTGTTCACGGTAAGCGTTGTCCTATTCTCGGTCGAATCTGTATGGACCAGTTTATGATTGATGTTTCCCATATTCCTGATGTGACTATCGCTGACGAGGTTACACTTATCGGCACAGACGGAAACGAAACAATTACTGTTGAGGATATTTGTCACCCTGAATACCGTTTCAATTATGAATTCTGTTGTCTGATTACACCGCGAGTTCAACGAATTTACATTAAAGACGGAAAAGTAATAGAATAGAATCATAACCACCAGTTGAATGCAATAGTAAAATAAAGGTAGACACATGGAAAACCACCATGTATCTACCTTTTTCTTATGCTAAAATATAATGTAGAGGTATGGAAATGAAAAAAGGACAAAAGAAACGAATATGGACAA
>JAFQEE010000001.1 GCA_017399175.1 Clostridia bacterium
CTCCCATAATTGAGGACAAATCGTGAGGTCAAAATGAGGTCAAATGCCCGTAGACCTCTGAAACAGGTGAGAAAAACGTGCAATTTTGACCCGAAATGCCATAGAAAATGACCCAAATTCTTACTTGTAGACACCAGAGACAAAAATGGTTAGCGAGTGGGAATAATCAACGAGCGCTGCCTGTGGCAGATTAAGCGAAGTTGATTGTTATGTGAAAATACAGAGCGGCGCGATGTGTTCCAAGCGAGCAACGCGACAATATTTTCAGTGGGTAAAAATAGTATATATTAGCTTTTTTAGTGGCTTGAAATCAAGAGATTTCAAGTCACTTTTTTCGTCTTTATCAATCTTAACATAAATACTGTTCTGTATGTGTATTCGTCAGCGATGATAATGACGATGATAAGCCTGTTATCAATTTCCAAGGCATAGACGAGCCTGAGTCAGACATAATCACAGGTAATCCTGAAAATCCTAATACAGACAGTCATACTGATTCTGATTTATGGCTTATTCTTGCAAGCGTTGGTTTACGAGGTATTTTTTCTTGATTTGCAGTATACTGGAAAATGCGATAAACTACTTTTGCAAATTATTTAAAGTTATTTGTAATTGTGACAACATTATTACAACGGAATTTTATAAATGTACGAAAAAATCTATAAGTTTTTTTATTTTTAAAAATTTTTTCGGTTGCAACTCCACGCTTCGTAGGTTGTCAAGTAGTTTGAATGCAGTTATAATGTGTTTATAGAAATCAAAGGAGTCAGCATAATGAACACATATGTAACAGGTGCAACAATTAAAAAATTGCGAGAATCAAAAGGTATAACTCAACAGCAACTTGCAAATGAAATCGGAGTCAGCAGTAAAGCCGTTTCAAAATGGGAAACTGCAAAGGGATTGCCTGATATTTCTCTTGTGGAAGTATTAAGTCAGGCACTTGGAGTTTCTGTAATGGAGCTTATGTCGGGTGAAACGGTTATGAATAAAAATATTTCATCCAACATTCTCTTTTCAAAATTTTATGTTTGTCCCGTATGCGGAAATGCAATTCACACCACAGGAGAAGCAGTTGTCAGTTGTTGCGGAATTACCCTGCCACCGCTTGAAGCAGAAGAAATTGATGATGACCACACAATTAATATCGAGAATGTTGAAGACGAAAAGTTTATTACGGTCAATCACCCGATGACCAAAAGTCATTACATTTCTTTTATAGCGTATGTCACATCGGACAAATGCCATTTTGTAAAGTTTTACCCCGAGGGTAATGCGGAAACCAGATTGCAGTTTCGTGGCAGAGGATATCTGTATATTTATTGCAACAAGCACGGACTTATGAAAATCAAGGTATAAATGAAGGCAGTACAACGAATGTACTGCCTTTGTGTGGTAAATAGGAGTTTATCGGGATAATTCGTAATGCGTAATTCGGAATTGAAGGGGACGACGACCCCGGCGTCCCGCTGTTGGTTTATCTGCACGCTTATTTCGGGCTGCCGTGGTCGTCAGCCCCTACAATGTAACCGATTTAGTATGTCGTAGGGGCGATTCACGGTGCGGGTGTCCGGTGGACACCTCTGCGAAGCAGAAGCACCGACCGAACCGGCAAGCGTGACTATCGTCTAAATTAGGGTTTCAGCACACTTTGGAACGGGTCATTCGTGAATGACCCCTACAAGGTGTTGTGTTCTATATCAATTTATGATTCAAAACACATGATTACATCTGAACCTGATTTTACGAATGCGATGAATTCGTCGATGTTTGCTGTGATTTCATAAGTTCCTTTTGTATAGACTTTTTTGTCCTTTGTGAGAATCCACTCACCGTCAGGAATATACACAGTTTTTACTGTTTGTCCCTGCTCCACAATCGGTGCAAAGATAATGTCATCACCAAACATATACTGACTGTCAAGAGTGTAACAGATTTCGTCATCAGGGTACTCAAAAAACATTGGTCGCATTACCGGATAGCCCTTTTCACTTGCAATATCCATCTGATTTTGAATGTATGGTCTTAATTTTTCACGGATGAAAATAAGATTTTTGAGAATTTCAAAGTTCTCGTCACCAAAACTCCATATTTCATTTGGGTCACCACTTGGCTCTTTAAGTCCAGGAGTTGGCTCAAAATGACGATTTCTTGAGCCGTGAAGTCGCATAACGGGGCTGAAAAGTCCGAATTGGAACCAACGGACAATAAGCTCCTTGAAATAATCACTTGTGATGTCAGCACCGTAAAAACCGCCGATGTCAGTATTCCACCAAGGAATACCGCACATTGACATATTAAGTCCTGCCTTAACCTGATGTGCAAGGGACTCAAATGTTGACTCAATGTCACCTGACCACACAAGAGAACCAAATTTCTGACTGCCTAAATATGCACAACGAGTAAGAGTGATTATGTCATCTCTACCAATAGATTTAAAGCCATCATACGCCATTTTTGAGTAGTAATATGGGTACAGAAGTCCCACCATATCGGCTCTGCCTTTATACCAGATTAGGTTATCAAAATGCTCTGGGTGAATTTCAGGCTCTGCCTCATCAAACCAAAGAGCATCAACACCATTATCAATGTAATTTTCTTTTAATTTACTCCATACATATTCTCTTGTAGCAGGGTTTGTAACATCAATTTCACCCTGCCAACCATAAAAATCAAAAACTCTGTCAGGTCCGCGAGCAGTACGCATAAGCATATTGTTGTTTCGCATATAGTGATAGTTTTCACTGCCACCGTTGATTGTAGGCCACATTGACACAATGAGTTTCGTGTTCATTTCGTGTAATTCGTCTGCCATTTCTTTTACATTCGGCCAATATTTTGGGTCAAATTTATAGTCCCCTTGCTCTGTCCAATGGAAATAATCGGCGATAATTGCAGAAAGCGGAATGCCAAGTTCCTTATATTTACGAGCAACTTGAAGGAGTTCTTCTTGTGTTTCATAACGGAGTCTACTCTGCCAAAAGCCTGTTGCCCATTGTGGCATTTTCGGTGCATAGCCTGTTAAATCAGCAAGAGTTGTGCAAACCTCTTTCGGTGTTCCTGCCATAACGATAAAGTCCATAAATTTACAACAATCACAGCTCCAACGGGTACGATTGTTCGAAAGTTCGCAAAGTCCTGTCGACGGATTGTTCCAGAGAAATCCGTAACCCAAAGAAGAATACACATAAGGAATTGTACATTTTGCATTCACGTTACGAATATCATTTGATGAGCCTTTAAGGTCAAATTCATTGTCCCAGCTGTGACCAAGACCGAAGAAATGCTCGTTTTTATTTGGCTCAAAGGTTACCCGAGCAGACCAAAGTCCACTACCTTTGTTATCGAAATGACGGAAATTGCTGTTGAAGGTGAGTTCAGGCTTTTCTTCAAGAATTTTTCTGTCGTTTGCGAAGAATGTGAGTTTTCCGTTTGGCTCAACTTTAGCCTTTAAAGTACCGCAAGTGAGAGTTGCGTAATTGTCATATTCTACAATTTTCGCATCTGCACTTTGTGGCATAAGTGTATAATTTTCGTCGATTACCTGACAATCAGGAAAAGACTGAAAACGAATTGCATTATTACCACAAGGTGTGATACGGATAAGCTCCGTATATCGCCTTAAAAGAAGTTCGTTGTTTTTAATTGTGAGATTGTTCATAATAAAATCTCCCTTAAATCTCTTGTTTTATTTTCTTGTGAGTAAAAATGCTTTTGCTCGGAAATCACCGTCAAGGTCACTACCGAATTCTTTTTTGATGTTCCAATTCGCCAGCATTTTTTCATATGGTGGGTTTGCTCCGTTTTTAAACGTATGGGCTATAAGCAAAGCATCTTCTGTGGTTTCGCGAAGTACAACCTGATAACCCTTAGGGTCGTTGTAATCTTCCACATTACACTCAATAACGCTTGTGAAACCATCTTTTATAATGTGCTTGATTTCGTCATAAAATTTAATTGAGTCAAGGGTAATCTGCCAGTTTTCCTGTGGTAAATCAAAGATTTCACCGCTGATACAAAGACGACCAAGGAAACCTGAAATAAGGCTGTAATATGTTCTGTGAATGTCGTCTTTTGCACGAAGGACTGCCCAAATCTGGCTTTGACTTGGTTTAATCATTCTCTGCACATTGGCTGCGATAATCGGAATACTTTTACATTCGTGAGCATCGGAAAAACTTGCCTGTGAACAAAGTTCCATTGTTGACGGTTCAAGTCGGTGACCACCGCTTGCACAGTTTTCAATTACCAAATCGGGTAACTGCTCTTTAATTCGTTTAAAGTAACGCTGACTTGCAAGAACATACTGACGAAGACCTTCACCAAGGCTTTCAGCACCGTCACAACCAATCCCGATATTCTCGTTATAGTCCACCTTAAGATATCCATAACCGCTATCACGAAGAAGTTTAATCACCTTTTCATCAAGGTAATTTACGCACCATGCGTCACGCAAATCAAGGAATCTGTGACCTGCAACGTTGAGAGGTGTACCCATACGGGAAACAAGATGGTCAGTTTCACCGTAAATCTGTGAAAGCGGAGCAACATTCTCCATTTCAAACCAAATACCGGGGATAAGACCATATGATTTAATCATATCGTTGACTTCTTTAAGACCATTTGGAAAAAGTTTTTTGCTGACATTCCAGTCGCCGATAGTTTCCCACCAGTTTTTGTCTTCTTCCTTATACCAACCGCTGTCCATTACAAGGTATTTGACACCGCTACCCTGTAATTTTTTTGCAGTTTTTTCGAGATTTTCTATTGTTGGGTTGCCCCATGATGTACAGTATTCGTTGAAGATTACAGGTAAATCCTCATCAACAGGTGAAATATCGGGATTTTGTGCTTTAACGAGCATATCGCAAACCTTAAGAAGACTATCCCCTGTTGCCAAAACTGCTTTTGGAGTGGTAAAGCTTTCGTTTGGCTTTATTTCCTTGCACCAATGACCATAGTCAAAATCTGCAAGACCACCAAGTAATGTCAATGGCTCTTTATGACGGAAAAGTTCAACCTGCCAGCTTGACGGGATATAAAGCTGAACACCAATAAATTCATTTGTTTTGCTATTTTCTACTGCCACAAACGGGAACCATTTTCGTACCGGCATTGAGCCAACCTGACCAAATTTTTCAATTCTTATACCGTGACCACTCCATGAGCGTTCCATATTAAGTTCTGTCAGCTTTTGAGTGAGTAGTTTACCCTCTGCACTCCAGAATGATGTTGCTCTGTGAAGAGTATCAACATCAAGGTCGGTCAAGGCAAAAGATGAAATCATATCAAGAGTTACTGTTTTTTCACTGTTATTCTGAAAAACTGTATAGCACTCATACACATCACCTTTTTTAATATGGTATGCGGTGATTATATATCCGTCCGTTGACTCATATACATTCTTTTCATCGTCGGCGAAAACGAGTTTGCATTTCCACACACTTTCGCTGTCTGCCATTGAAATACCATTTATAAAATGACCGCCGAAATCGTCACTTCTTACTTTGAACTGAACACCAAAATTCATTGTTTTCTCCCCATTTCAATTATTAATTTGATTATATCAACATTCAAAAAAACTATCAATAAAAAAATTACTTTTCCTGCACAAATTCAACTTTCTGTTATGTAAATGTTGAAAACGACAGAAGAATAATGTATAATATATTGGATTATATCAAAACAAGTGAAATTTTGTTAAATATTACGACTTTTCAGAAAGAATGAATATTATGTTTTCAAGAATTAAAAAGCTCTTTGAGGAACTGAGCAGTTGGCAGGAAAGCAAAGAATTGTTTAAATGGATTTTTAATATTGGCAAGGATTTCAAGCGATATGTTCTTGGTTTCCTTATCATCAATCTCGTTACAATGCTTATATCAATTGCAAGTGCTGTTGCAGGTAGATATGTTGTTGACGCTGCCACAAGTTTCCGTACAGAATTATTTTTCAAGTACATTGTTATAATGCTTATTACAACGGTTGCATCAATCCTGATTTCCTCCGCATCAAATATGTTTTCGGGATATGTTAATGAAAAGTTTGCATTTGGTATTCGTGCAAAGCTTTTTGACCGTATTCAACGAAGTGTATGGGACAAGGTTACAAAGTATCACAGTGCCGATATTTTGGCAAGATTGTCAGGTGATGTTGACACAATCGCACAGACAATTATCAGTTTGTTGCCCAATATTATTGTAACAGGCTGTCAACTTGTTATCGTTCTTGTTATTCTTGTTACATATGACCCTGTTCTTGCAATAATCGGTCTTATTGTAGGGCCTTTAAGCTTGATTGCATCTGTATTTCTTCGTAAAAAATACACTTACTATCATAAAAAATTGCGTGAAAGCCAGTCAGAATATTATTCATTTATGCAGGAGTCATTTTCAAACATCGGCGTTGTAAAGACTTTCCAGCTTGAAAACAACAACAATGATGTTTTTGGTGATATCCGTAGTCGCAGAATGAATCTTGTGGTTAAATCTTCTGTACTTAAAAGCGTAATGAGTTCTACTATGCGTCTTATATACAGTATCGGATATGTTGTGACATTTTCATGGTGTGCATATCGACTTACAACCGCTGACACATATGTTGACCCATTCGGTATGGGTACCACCGTATACACATACGGTACAATGACACTTTTTCTTTCTCTTGTATCACAGCTTGAAAACTCAATCAAATCATTGGGTGGTGTTATTCCGCAGTTGTATTCACTTGTTGTCAGCGCAAAGCGTATCCGTGAGATTGCTGACCTTGAGGCCGAAAAGATTGAAAGTGATAAACCTATTCCGTCAAAAATCAGTCTTTCTGCAAAAAATGTTTCATTCGCATATGATGATGACGACAGACAGGTGCTTGACGATATTTCGTTTACTGTTCCCGCTGATTGCAGAGTTGGTATTGTAGGACTCTCTGGTGCGGGTAAAACAACATTTATAAGACTTCTTTTATCCCTTATAAAACCCACAAACGGTACTTTGGAATATATTGACGAGAACGGAAAATCTGAAATCGCAGGTCCTGATTCAAGACGATTTATTTCATATGTACCACAAGGTAATACACTTATGTCGGGAACTGTCAGGTCAAATCTTCTTGCGGGTTGTCCTGATGCTACTGACGAGGAGATGTGGGCAGTACTTGAAAAGGCTGATGCTGCTGAATTTTTAAGAAAAACTGCTGACGGACTTGATACAGTTCTTTCAGAGGGTGCAGGCGGGCTATCAGAAGGTCAGGCACAGCGTGTATCAATTGCCCGAGCATTACTTCGTAAAACTCCCGTTCTTATTCTTGACGAGGCAACATCTGCCCTTGACGAAAAAACAGAAGCTAAAATCTTTGAACGAATCAGTAACGAAAAAGGCAGAACTTGTTTCATTATTACTCACCGTAGTTCAATGCTTAAGTACTGTGATAAATTGCTTGAAATTGACGGTAGCGGTAAAGCGCAATTAAAAGAAAACAACTGAATATTAAGTATATAAAAGGTCAATTTTTTCACATTGACCTTTTTTCTTATTGTAATAAACTGTTTTTAATGATAGAATGAAAACATAAAGGAGTTGGTATTATGAAAAAGAAGATTTTAATTGTTGTTCTGGCATTAGTTATCATTGGCGGTGCTGTTGCATTTCCGTTTGTAAGATTTATGGTTGACCCTAAAGATACAGAAGAAACTTACAGAGGACGAGCTGAACTTGGCGGTCGTACCAACACTATTGAAACCGCTGTTCCGCAGACTGAACTTTACAATATGATTAAAAATCATTATAATTCCCCTATTCCTGAAGGCAAGACAGAAAAAAAGGCAATTATCATCGGTTATGACGGTTGTCGAGTTGATGTGCTTAAACTTACCGAAGGCGGAATTAAACATCTTATGAATGAAGATAATCGTGTAAGTTTTGCATATTGTGGCGGTGTAAATTACCCTGAAAAGAATACACAGGACACATCAACTGCACCTGGTTGGTGCTCAATTCTTACTGGTGTTTGGGCTGATAAGCACGGTGTAACAGCAAACGATATTACAAAGTCAATGGAATACAAAACTCTCCTTACTTCTCTTGTAGAAGACAAAACTATTGACAGTTCAATGTTCATTACAAAATGGGCAGGTCATTTTGACAGAAAAAATGCTACATATTTAGCTGAAAAAGAGTATTGCGAAAAAAATAATCTTAATGTTTCTTTCAACAAATGTGACGATGACAAGGCATCGCTTGACTTTACTTTAAATGAAATCGGCAAAAAAGATTGTGCTGACTTTTTGTTTGTAATTTATGAACAAACTGACGCGGCAGGTCACGGTACAGGCTTTACATACAACAATCCGAAATACAGAAATGCATTTATTGAGATGGATAATTACGGTCTTGAAACTATTAAGTCAATTGAAGCAAGAGAAACTTACGAAACAGAAGATTGGCTTATTATCATTACATCTGACCACGGTGGAATAAAAACCAATCACGGTGACGACAGTATTCAGGAAAGAATGACCTTCATTATAACAAACAAGGAATCATAATATGAAAAATCTTACTTTTGAACAATTTAATAGTGCTCAATTTAAACTTTTTGAGGGTAATCCGGTAATCAAAAACCCTTTAAACAGTTTTGTTATTGCTGACCCGAGTGTTATGACACCCGATGTTTCTCACGATGGAAAATGGCACTTGTTCTGTCACACATTTTTCGGTGTTTATCACTATGAAAGTGATGACGGAATAAGTTTTAAGAACAAAGGTAAAATCGTTAACCGTGCTATGCGACCTAACATTAATCTTATTGACGGTAAATATTACCTTTTCTATGAAAGAACACGACCTGTTATTTTCAATCTTTTAAGCCTTGTGGGTGCTAAATGGAAATCGGAAATTTACTGTGTGGAATCAACAGATTTAATAAATTGGTGTAAACCTTATCTTGTTATCGGCAAAACCCGTGATTATGAAGAATGCAAATACGGACTTGCCATTTCAAATCCATTTCTTATGAATGTGGATAACAAATACAGAATGTACTATTCTTGCGGACAGACATTTATTAAGGACTGTGGTTTCTGCGAACCTACTCATATAAGTTTTGCAGAAAGTGAACACATTACAAAGGGTTATATTTCACAGGAAAAGCCGATTATAAGTCCCGATAAAAATGTTAAGTACTTAAATCTTTGTTCAGGTTGTTTAAAGGTATATAAACTGAAAGATTGTTACATCGGGCTCCAGAATGGACTTTTTGAAGATAACGGTAAAAGTCATTCGGCAATTATGCTGTTAAAGTCAGATGACGGTGTTAATTTTGAGTTTGTTAAGCCGTTTTTAGTACCACAAAAACAAGGCAACAGCAACTGGATGGCACAGTATGTATATGCCTGTTGTCTTACTTATTATAAAGGCAAATTAAGACTTTACTTCAATGCAAGAAATGTTTCCAACAATCTCACAGGCAGAGAATGTATAGGAATTTACGAAGCGGAAATATAACATAAAAAATTATACTTGACAAAAACCTCCTACAAGTGTAGTATGTAATTAGATACTACAAGTGTAGGAGGTTTTATTATGAACTTATCAGAAAGAGAATGGACTGTGCTTAATGCACTTTGGGAAACTGACGGTGCAGAATTGGGTGAAATTGTGAATATCCTTTATCCACAAACCAAGTGGAACAGAAATACAGTTCTTACTTACCTTACCCGAATGGAAGCGAAAGGCTTGGTAAAAATTGATAAAAAGGTTTCTCCTCACCTTTATCACGCTACTGTTGACCGTGAAAGCTGTCAGCAAAAGGAAAGAGAAAGCTTTTTAAATCGTGTTTACAGCGGTTCAACGGGAGATTTAATCGCGGCATTTTTAAAGGAAGAACGAATTTCGCAGGAGGAAATCGAAAATCTTCGACAGATACTTGATAATATGGAGGTGTAGTTATGTTCGATATATGGGGATTTCTTTTACAGACACTTACCGTTTCGGGAGTTGCAGCATTACTCCTGATTATCAAATCACTTTTAAAGGACAAGTTGCCACCTAAATGGCATTTTTCAGTATGGAGTGTTTTAGGAATTATAATTTTATTCCCTGCAGGGATACTCAGCAGATACACCCTTTTTAACTGGCAGACTATCATTGAATTTTTCAAGCTTTTAGTAAAAGATTACAGTTTTACTCGTGTATTATTCCCCTTTCCAATTATAAAAGATGTTCCGCACACATTAGCTGAATGGATTTTCTTTGTTTACTTTGCAGGGGTAATCGTAAGTCTTTTTGTATATCTTTTGTCATACATAAAGCTTCGCGTTGTATTAAGCAAAGGCAGTTCACCTGATATTGAAACGATTTCAACTATTAATACTATTGGGCACAAATACAAAATAAAACCTTGTAAGATTGTTATGGTTGCAAATCTTCCAAGTGCTTTTGTATGCGGAATTATCCGACCTGTACTTGTCGTTCCTGACAAGACACCTGATGAAAAGGTAATTCTTCACGAGCTTTTTCATCTTAAAAACAAAGACACATTTTGGAGTATCGTAATATGCCTTTTGCGTTGTCTTCATTGGTGCAATCCGCTTATCGCCTACTGTGCAAACCTTGCAATCAACGATATGGAATCACGCTGTGACCAATTTGTACTTGAACAGCTTGAGGGTGAAGAACGCAGAGATTACGGACGAATTCTCCTTTCGATGTCAAATGAACGATTTGCGAAAACACCCGGTAGCACCTGTATAAACAACGGTGGTAAAAATATCCGCAAACGAATTGAGGCTATTGCAAGATTCAAGAAATATCCTGTTGGAATGACTCTTGTTTCCGTTTGTGTTATTATTGCACTTTCTTGCTCTCTTGTAGTTGGTGTTCAGGCGACAAGTGTTCCTGACAATGCATATGAAAAAAACGATTTATGGAATTTTGCAATTACAAAAAGCACATATTGTACAACGCCTGCAGGTGCATTTGACACATATGGAAAAGCAGTAATGAAAGACAGCAGAAGTTATCGGATAATGTGTGCTCCCGAAGAAGAACAGGCTGAACTTGTTGAAACCGACAACTACCATTGGCATTCGGGATGTGGCGGTACACCCGAAAGTTCAAACTTTTATATATACAACCTTGAAATGCCAGAAAATGATGTTTATGAAGGACTTCTTGTAATGAAACTTGTAAATGCACCTGACGGTTATGAATGGGTAGAGGGAAAGCATTATCTTGCACATCAGAAAATCCGTGCTTTCAAGGAAAACGGTCGTTGGGTTGTCACTCCGTTAAGTAAATTTGACTACACAGCAACAGAGCAGACATTAGGCAGATATGGTTGTGCTGACCTTCCCGGAATTGTTTACACAAATACTGTTGACGATTTTAAAATTGATGTATGCTTCCAGACTATTTATACAATCAACAATGAAACACCTGTGGAAGATGATATGTTCGGACTTTCAGGTTCAATGCATCGCTATAACAATACTCCTGTGCCAAATGCAGAATTCAGCTATGCTTATGACAATCACGAAACTAAACTTACACATCTTGGTACACAAGAAGAAAGAGATTCTATCAACAGAATTGGAATTGCAGTCAAATCCGTACACAAAGGTGAAGAAAAACCTGATGCTCTTACTTATGTAGGCGGTAAATACGATTCATCTATGTCAACTAGCGACGGTAGCAGTTCAGCAGTAAGAACTCTTGAACCCGGTTGGGGTCCAGAGATTTTACTGTCAGGCGGTGGCGGTGGCGGTGGAGGAACATTCTCCCAATTACTGAATATTGACACTCCTGAATATTATGTTGCTGATTTATATATCAACAACGAGTTATATGCTCAAATGGAATTGCATTTACAAGAGGAGGAATAAAAAATGACAGATTACAATAAAATCTATAACGGTATTTCAAAATCAATCTGGGGTTATTTCTTCTTGTATCTTAATTTCACTATCAATATCGGCAACGGTTCAATTTCTCTGCTCCCGTCATTTGTGGGATACATTCTCTTTTTAAAAGCCATTGATTTATTAAAGGACGAAGAACGCGAATTGTCACTTTTAAAGACATTAGGTGTGATTTTAGGTGTTTGGGAAGGAATACAATGGTTAGCAAATTGTGTGGGATATAGCTTTGGCGGAAAATGGCAGTTTATCAATCTGATAACAGGTTTGGTAAATCTGTACTTTCACTTTCAATTCCTGACAAATCTTGCTTCAATTGCTACAAAATATCAACAGGAAAACTGTATTTATGACAAAGACCTGCTCACCTGCCGAACAGTACAGGTTATAATTCAGACACTATTTTTAACCATATCAAACCTTAATCTTGATTTTACATATAGTGCTGAAGAAATAATGTTTTATGTTACTATGATTTTTATGGTTGTTTATTGCATTTTCCTGCTCGGTATAGTAACAACCTTGGTTCAGTTACGCAAGCATCTTAAAAATGATGAAGAAATAACTGAAGAAAACAGCATAACGGAATAAAAAAAGTCAGCAGTAGGATTTTCTTACTGCTGATTTATTGATTTATGTGATATTGACAGGGCATTATGTAAGATTTATAATGGAAATACAAAGAGTATTGAAAGGAGTTTTCTTTTATGGGTGGTTACTTAATTATTGCAACGATTTTTGCAGTACCGATTATTGCTGTTATAGGTTGGATTTTGAACCTTATAAAATACAGTAAGGCAAAGAAAGAAAACCAACTCATTCCCGGCACATACGGTAAAGAAGAGATGAAAGCTATTAAAACAAACTTTATCATTTCTTCTGTTATTGCTTTTGTTTTAATTGCTGTTATTGTCAGCCTTATAGTTACATTTGCAGTAGGCATTGCATATATGTAAACATCTAAATAATAAAAACTGAAAGGATTGATATTATGGCTGAAATAATTGAGATTGTTTTCTTATCGGCAGTTCCCATAACTTTTTTGATAAGTCCGATTATTGCGCTTTTATTTGGCATAGTTAGAGTTGTTAAATATAATAATGCGAAAAAACAACAAATAACAAATCCTGATTGCTACACAGATGAAGAAATAAAAGATATCAAAAAATCGGTTATCACAGCTTTTGTAACAGCAATAATTTTAGCAGTTGTTGTTATCTCGGTCATATTCTTATTAAATGACGCGATTACATATATGTAAGGTGATGGATATGAAACAAAAGACATACTATAACATTATGATTGTGGTTGTGGCTATCTGTCTTATATTGACTGTGGCACATCTTATTTATGACATTAACGCTTATCAGCATTGCTCCATTATCTATTTCATAGCGAAGGAGTTGTGGTGATATGAAGAAAAATAGTTTACCAAGACAGATTATCTCCATAATTCTTGTTATTGTTTTATTTGGTGCTTTTAATTTAAGCATTTATGCACTTTTGACTGTACGTCTTGCAAACAATTTCAGCGATACTTCCCAAGCTAAAATGGTTGATGTCAGTAAATATTTGCCACACGAGGAAGACTCTGATTTGGCAAGAGTTGAGTCATCATTAAAACTGACAGATAATCTTCCTGTTTTAGACGGTGCAGCAGCACTTGTGCCCGTTTACGCATCAATCATTGATTGTGTTTATCCAAAAAGTTCTGTCACCTATGAGGGCGGCAGTTTCTCCGACGATAATTTCTATGGTGAAAATTTTGCAAAAGACAGTAAAATGCAATACAAAAATACAGTTCGCGGATACAAGGCTATTGTTGACGGTGAAACTGATATTCTTTTCTGTGCTGCTCCGTCAGCAGAACAAAAACAATATGCAGAGGAACAAGGCGTTGAGCTTGTGTATGTGCCTGTAGGACTTGAGGCTTTTGTATTTTTCGTTAATGAAAACAATCCTGTTGACAACCTTACAACACAGCACGTTCGTGATATTTATGGCGGAAAGTATAAAAACTGGTCACAGGTTGGCGGTCCGAATAGAGTAATCAATCCCGTTACACGATTAGAGGGTAGCGGAAGTCAATCCGCTATGAACGCCTTTATGGGCGACACAGAAATTGCACCTAAATCCCCTTTTGCAATCACAGGTGGTTCTATCGGTTTTTCCTTCCGTTTTTATATGGACGGTATTGTTGGTAACGAGAGTGTTAAAATGCTTTCATTAAACGGTGTTGAGCCCACGGCTGAAAACATACAGAACGGTACATATCCTATTATCGCACAGTTCTATGCAATTTATCGTGCAGACAATAAAAACGAAAACATACCGATTCTCATTGACTGGCTTTTATCCGATGAGGGACAGACATTGATTGAAGAAAGCGGTTATGTGAAATTAAAACCATAATATATTTAAAAGTATTCATTACTTTTTGTAATGGATACTTTTTTATTTAGTGTCATTTTGAGGAACGAAGTTACGAAGAATTTCTGTTAGTTTTATTATTCATTTTAAAGGAGATTCTTCGCTACGCTCAGAATGACATATTAAATGAATTCGTTTAACAAATTGGAGTTTGTCGGGGTGATTTACGATACCCCCCCTCAGTCATTTTCTACGAAAATGACAGCTCCCCCTCAAGGGTGGAGCCCAAGATAGCCTTCCCCCTGGAGGGGAAGGTGGCACCGTAAGGTGACGGAAGGGGGGGATTTAATTCCCCGATAAATTATAATTTGATTTTGCGGTTATGTACTTGGTTCATTGACAAAATATGGGTAATATGATAAGATTTTTGTTATAATAGTATTGGTATGCAGTTTTGTCTGCTATAATATTTTAGAGGTGTAACCTGAATGAGTAAATACAAATTTTCAGTGCAGACTGATATGACAAAATTCAATAATTTTTCTGAAGAAAACGGTGGTTCAATTTATCAGACATCTTATTGGTCTGAGGTTAAAAGTGCGTGGAAACCATCTTTTTATATGGGTTATGATGAAAACAATCAGCCTGTACTCTCCTGCCTTTGCCTTGAAAGAGATATAAAGGTTGGTAAACTCTGGTACTGTCCTGACGGTTTTGTATGTGACCTTATGAATGAAACTCTTGTTGTAGAATTCTGCGCATTTATGAAATCAGAAATGAAAAAACACAAAATTTGTGCTATGGTATGTGACCCGCTTATCATAGAAGCGCTTGACGGTGAAAAATGCGACACATCTGCTGTGAATTCTATGCTTAAAGGCGGATTTACACTTAATGAGGACAAGAATTTTTATATCGTTCAGCCTGCTGTTGCCATATGCTCCCCTCTTAAAGGCTATACACCTGAAACATTTTTAAAGAAATGCGAAAAAGGTGTTCGTCACGGACTTAAAGCTGCTGCAGACGGTCTTTTGTACACAGAAAGTTATGACCACATCACATTAGAACAGCACCCAGAAAAGCTTGATGAATTCTTTACTGTTATGACGGAAACTGCTGACAGAACTGAATTTATTCAGCGTGACAAAAATTACTATAAAACAATGGTTACTGCTCTTAACGGCAAGGCAGTTATGAACTTTATTTACTGTGACCAGAAAATGAGAAAAGACCATTGTGATGCTCTCGCAGATAAAAAAGTTCAGTTAGAAAGTCAACTTCTTGAACTTGAAAATGCTGAAAAGAAGAACAAGAAAGAAATTTCTACAATCAAGAAAGAACTTGATGCGATTAATAATACTCTTACAAGAAATGAAAAGGTTGACAAGGAACTTTATGAAAAATATGGTGATAACGTTCCTGAAAAGCTTTGTCTTGCAGTAAGTATCACTTCTCGTTTTGGCAAGACTGCAATCTGTCTTTACGGTGGTACACGAAATATTCTTCGTAACACACTTCGTCCTACTCATTTCCTTAACTGGGTAAGAATTGAAGACAGTTTCAAGCAAGGTATGGAAATTCACGATTTGGGTCGTGTTACGGGTGACCCACACGATGAGAACAATCCTCTTTTCGGTCTTGCAAAATACAAAATGAGTTACAACGGTCAGTTGACTGAATACGTTGGTGATATGTATTTGGTTAATGACAAATTCACATTTATGCTTTTCAGAAAACTTCTTCCTAAAGTTAAAAAGGTTAAGAACACAATTCTTAAAAAGCATATTAAAGAAAAAACTGTCAGCAACAGTAAAAAGTAATTGATTACAGGTGATAAGTTTTGAGTTATCAGTTAAAAACAATAAGTCCTGAACAGAACGATAGTTTTGTCAATGGACATAAAAAAGAACATTTTATGCAACTTTCTCTTTGGGGAAAGGTAAAGTCCACAGGCGATTGGAACGACGAACTTTTAGGTCTTTTCAATGGTAATGAGCTTGTGGGTACAGTTATGTTACTCCACAGAAAAATTCCGTTCATTGGTGGATATCTTTACTATGCACCACGAGGTTTTGTGGTTGATTTTGATGATTTTTCTCTTGTTGAAGCATTCACAAAGGAAATATATAAATATCTTAAAACGAAAAATGCAGTTTATCTTCTCATTGACCCTGATTATTATTACAGAGTTCTTGATAAATATGAAAACGAGGTTTCTTCAGACCTTGATTTCGTAAGCAGAATGGAACAGTTGGGATATAAGCACCGTGGTTTTACACAAGGTTTTGACGGTAGTCAGCCAAGATGTACTTTCCGTCTTAATCTTTCAGGTGAACTCGAAGATATCTTTGGCAATTTTGACCGATATGCTAAAAAAGCAATAAAACAGTCAGAGGACAACTGTATTGAGGTTTTTCCGTCAACTGATTTTGACACTTATGCTGAAATTATGAAAGAAACTGCACTTCGTGACGGGTTCATTGAAAATCAGATTGACTATTACAAAAATGTCTATGACACACTTCATCCACACGGATACTGTGAACTTTTAATGTCAAAGTATTTCCCTGACAGACATTTAAATGCTTTAACAGGACAGTTAGAAACAGTTGAAAAAGAAATTCAATCAGCCAAAGAGCGAGTTGAAGCTAAACCAACAGCAAAGGCACAGACTGCTTTAAAACAGGCTAATGAGAAATACGAAAGACTTCTTAAAATCAAGAATGAAGCAGAAGAAAACCTTAAGAAATATCCTGACGGAATAGTGCTTTCAACGGGTCTTAACATCAACTCAAAGAATCGTGGTTGGACAGTTTTTGGCGGTAGCAGGGATATTTTCCGTTCATATAATGCTAACTATGCCATTACTTATGCTGCAATCAAGCGTTTTCATAGTGCAGGAATGGAATTTATGGACTTTTTTGGTACAATTCCAAATCCGACAGAAGACCATCCCCTTTTCGGTATTCATCGTTTCAAACAGAAATTTTCAGGTAATTACATTGAATTTCCAGGTGAATTCCACCTTGTATTCAATAAAGCAAAATATTTTATTTGGATTAAGTTATATCCTAAACTTTCAAAGATGATTAAGAAGGTTATAAGGAAATTGAGGAAGTAATAAAATTGTACCTGTCATTCTGAACGCAGTGAAGAATCTCTCAAACAATCACATAGCAACCAACAGAGATTCTTCGTCGTTACACTCCTCAGAATGACTATGCAGGCGTGGAAGCCTGCCACTACGCGGTCGTTGTTTCAATCCTCAGAATGACATACTATTTTAAATTTTATATTAAAACAACAACGGCGGGAAACCCCTCAGTCACCTTACGGTGACAGCTCCCCTTTCATGGGAGCCGAGAGACCCCGCCATATTTTTTCTATTGTTTTTTCTTTTTTATGAAATACATTACAATAAGAGACACCACATACAGAGCAGAGAAAATCATTCCTATATTATATGCACGGTCAGCATATGGTGTGTATGCATCAGTCAATGGCTTTATAAGTTCATAAGAAATCAAATCTTCATTACCTGCGAAATGCTCCTTAAAATCAACTATACAAGAATATATTTGTCCTTTGAACCCTATAAATACAAAATCAAGGAAAAGGAAAGTGCTTGGAAATGTGGGAATTGAAGCCAAAATGAGTAAGGCAAAGAGAACAAAAGAAATTGTTTTTAGGTTCGATATGTTTTTCTCGGATAAAAGGACAATAATCTCGTCACAGCTTTTGCCTGTTTCTTCTTCGATATACTTAAATACTGCGATTTTAACCTCTGCCTTTATTCTTTCTTCGTAAGTCGGTGCATTATCGGGATTGAGTGCCACATTATTTTCAAGTGTTATACCGTTTTTTATTCTTTCCTTTGCTTCATTAACATTACTGTGAAGAAAATAGTCAATTATTGAATGAACTTCACCTTTTACTGTTGTATTAATGTATTCAGATGACAAGGCTTTATCAACAGTAAAATCAGTAATTGAGTCAAAAAGAGGGAACAGAAAATTTGTATAATTGCTTAACGGATTATTCCTTATATAGTCTTCGATTTTTTCTGTCACATAATCTTTAACAAATTTTTCGAGAGTGATTTTTTCACCGTTATAAGTGAATTTCATTGTGGCAAGGTCTGTACTGTCAATCATAGAATTGAATTCCTGCGATGTTAAATAGTCCCTGCTCACACTCAAAAGAGTTGTTGTAACAAGGCTTAAAGCCAAAGCAATACTTAATGCGACAGAAAGAACAGCTGAAATGACCTTAAGAATTTTTCGCTTTTTGTTTGTCATAAAAACCACCTAAAAATAATGCCCTGTATCAATAAGACACAGGGCAGACTTTCAATGTACTGAAATAATTATTCAGCTTTTTCTTCCTTTTTCTTGTGGAAAAGAATTTTGTCAACAGGGAAATAGAGGAAGAACTGAACTGCTGAGCAAATCATTGTTGCAATGTTCTTTGCTAATACTTCGTCACACCACTCAAAGTTTACGAAAACACCTTTAAGTGTTGGGTTAAGCCATGCTGAGAAGAAGATAAGACCGATTGTGAAAACAATGTAAATAGGAAGAGCAACTGCAACATTTGCACCTGAATTGAATGTTTTTTCTTTATTTACAAAGAAAGCAACAATCTGTGCGATGATGTTAGCAACATTACTAACGATAAAATAACCAAGTCCGCCAACTGCAACAGGATAAACAAATACCCACCAGCTGAAATCCTGTGAATAAAGTTCTTTGATTGCAGGAATAAGCTGAAGTGTGTTGAGAAGTACAAACTGTACAATCATTGCAAGAAGACTTACAACGATAAATTTAACAAACTGCCATGCTGTAACAAGGAATGAGCCTTTTTCTTCAGCTGCCTTGTCAATGTTCTTTAAAACTGCCATAATAATTTTCTCCTTTTATGTACAAATTTATGATGTAATAATACCATAATATGCATATTAAGTCAATAAATAAAAGCAAAGGCGAGAAAAATTCCTCGCCTTATATTTTAGTTTACTCTATAAATATTTACTTCGTATGGGCGAAGCTTATCAGCATGTATAGGATAATTTGAAAGAGCACATGCACCTTCAACCGGTCTTGGTCGAACGATTACATTTTCAGTAAGGTTCATTTCGATATAGAATTTACCCTCTGCACTTTCTCTGTAAAGACAGAATGTCTTATCATTAGTTTTAAGTGGCTTGAAGTCACCATAAACGAGAGTTGCTTTATTCTCTTTACGAAGTGCCATAAGTGCTTTGTAGTAGTTGTATGGACTTGTCTTGTCCTCTAACTGTGCCTTAACATTACATTCCTTATAGTCACCGTTTACACGAATCCAAGGTGTACCTGTTGTAAAGCCTGCATTTTCGCTGTCATCCCAACATACAGGAGTTCTTGAGTGGTCACGGCTACCTGCCATAATTTCTTTCCATGCTTCTTCAGGTGTTTTGCCCTTTTCGATAAGTTCAGCATATCTATTTATTGACTCAACGTCACGAAGCTCGCTCATATCCTTGAACTCACAGTTCATCATACCAAGCTCTTCACCCTGGAAGATATATGGAGTTGCACGACCCGTCAAAAGCATTGCACCGATAAGTTTTGAAAGTGGTTTTCTGAATTTAGGGTCAGGATTAACCTTTGATACCATTCTTGGATTATCGTGATTTTCGATAACAAGTGTCGGCCATGATGAACCATAAAGTGAAAGCTGATACTTTGTAAACATTTCCTTTAAGTATTTAAGGTCATATTTATAGTCGCTCCAACGCTGTTTACCGGGAGTTTCAAGCTGGTCAAAAAGGAATGTTTCTCTGATTTCTTCACGAGAATCGTCAACAAGGTATTTAGCCATTTCAACGCCGATACCACCTGTTTCACCAACACAGAATGATTCAGGGAATTTCTTAAATGAATTTTCGTTAAGTTCGTGGAGGTATTCGTGGAGTCTTGGTCCCCAGAAATAGTGTTCACCACCGTAGCCGATAAACTCACCAACGAGAGGATTACCGTCAGGAAGTCCCTCTACCTTTGAAATAAGGTTGATAACGTCCATTCTGAAGCCGTCAACACCTTTTTCAAGCCACCAACAAACCATTTCTGCAATTTCTTTTCTCATATCAGGGTTTTCCCAGTTAAGGTCCATCTGCTTTGATGAGAAAATATGCATTGCCCACTCGTCGAGTTCAGGATAGTAATTCCACGCTGAACCTGAGAAAACTGATGTCCAGTTATTTGGCGGAATTCCGTCACCCTTACCTTTACGGAATATGTAATAATCCTTGTATTTCTTATCCCCTGCCAATGCTTTCCGGAACCATTCGTGTTCATCAGAAGTATGGTTAACAACAAGGTCCATAACAAGCTTCATACCGCGTTTATGAATTTCGTCGAGCATCTGGTCAAAATCGTCCATTGTCCCGAATTCTGTCATAATCTTGCGATAATCACGGATATCATAACCCATATCGTCGTTAGGTGAGTCGTAAATAGGACTGAGCCAAAGTACATCAACACCTAAATCCTTAAGGTAATCAAGCTTTGAAATAATACCCTGTAAATCACCGATACCGTCACCGTTTGAGTCCATAAATGAACGAGGATAAATCTGATAAATAACAGATTCTTTCCACCATTTAGGGTCAACCTCATCCTTTGTGATAACCTTTTCAGGAGTCAAATTCAAAAGGTTACAAATATGCTCAATAGTTTCCATTGGAAGTTTGTCGCCTAAAAGTTTAGGAATAGTCTTTAACTTCATTTTGCCCACCAACGGATTGTGGATAACTGCGCCAGGAATACCCGTATGATAAGCAACCATTTCAACAAGGTCGTTACCGACAGGAGTATTCAAAACATCCTTTAGTGTACTTGCAGGAGTTATTTTCATAAAAAACGCCCTTTCATCAAGAAAATATAACTTAATAATTATAATATAATTTACAAAAAAATTCAATATTGTAAAATGTTGAAATCACATAAATTTTATGTTATTATGCAGAATATAAAGCAAAATAACAGTAAAAAGGAATGATTATATGAAAAAGATATTAAGTATTATGCTTTCTCTTGTAATGATTTTAAGTATTTTCCCATTGTCATCATCTGCATTAAGCAAAAACTTTGTTACACCTTATGCAATTACTGACAGTTTTGTAAATGTATTTTATGCTGTCAAAAATGCTGTAAGTAACATTTTCGGTTTTCTTGGCGGTGACAAAAAAGTTGATTATGAGAACTATACAGAATATCCTTGTGAAGTGCCGGGATTAGAGGATGGATTTATTCCACAAGGTATCTGCTTTGTCGAGAGTATGGGAATGTTCGCTATTAGTGGATATATGCCAAACGATGCTGACGGAAATAAGCAGTTTTCACGAATTTATTTTGTAAATCCTGAAAACGATGAAAGCAAAATGTTTATTATTGATGGTTTCACAGGTCACGCAGGCGGTATTGCATCAAATGATAATGATGTCTGGATTTCATCAAGCGGAAGTTCAAGCACTAACGGAAAAATTTATCATTTTACTGTTGATATGTTTGCAGGCGAAAGCGGTTCAAGTGTGAATTATGACGGATATTTTTCTGTTCCTGTTAAAGGCTCTGTTCTTTACTGTGACGGTGAAAAACTCTGGGTTTCTGAATTTTATAACAACGATAAAGACAGCAACAAGGTGAACAAGGAACATCATTATGGTTCTAATCATGCCTGGAGCTGTGGTTACGATTTGCCTTTAAGTGTTGATTATTCAGCCAAGGAAAAACTCGTGCCGGATGTTATTCTTTCAATTCCTGACAAGGTGCAGGGAATGGCAACTACTGATAACGGAGAAGTGATTTTCAGCACATCTTACGGAAGAAGAAACAACTCGAAAATGCACATATTTGAGCCATTTACAGAATGGGATTCAAATAGTGTAAATGTGTTCGACTCTGATGTTACACTTTATGTTGCAAAGAAAAAGAACAGAATTATCCGTTTTAAAATGCCTACACTTATGGAAGGTCTTGATTACTGCGACGGAAAGCTTTATGTAATTTTCGAATCAGGTGCAAAAACCTATTCCGATGCAAAAGAAATCAACAAGGACATATGGGAAATGGATATCAACGCAATTATTAATTCGTAATTTGGAGTTATGAAATCATTTCCGTTATATACTTATCTCCCCTGAAAGGTATTTCATTATGAAAAAAGGTAAAAAAGCATTAAAGGTTATCGGCTCGGTGGCATTGGCCTGCGTGGTTGGTGCCGGTATATGGCAAGTGGCTGTTCACCAACAATCAAAGAAATACAATATGATTACACTTGATACAAGTAATGTCCCCTCTCCTGTTACAACTCCCGTTAAGGAAGACGACATTCAATTAAGTGAAATTAAAATGCACTATTCCGTTTATGGCGAAAGTGGTTATCCTCTTATCCTTGTTCACGGTAATGGCGGAAGTCAGGATTCACTTAAAGAGGCTGCGACATATCTTGCAAACGATTACACGGTTTATGTTATCGAGAGTCGCTGTCACGGACAAAGCAGCGACCCGGGTGTAATCTCCTATGACCTTATGGCAAAGGATATCAAGGAATTTATTGAAGAAATGCACTTGGAAAAGCCATTTCTTATGGGACACAGCGACGGCGGTATAAACGCACTTACTGTTGCTTATACATATCCTGATTTGCTTGGTGGATTTATCTCCTGCGGTGCGAACACAACACCTGAAACATTCAAACCATATTTCGCTATTGCAGTTAAGGTAAATGACATTTTCAAGCCGAATAAACTCAACGATATGATGCTCACATTACCACAGATGAATGAAGAACTGCTTTCAAAAATCACTTGTCCTGCATATATTGTTGCAGGTGAATTCGATATAATGTGGCTTTCGGACTCTGTGCTTATTCACGAGAGTATAAAAGACAGTAAAATCGCAATTATCAAAGGTGCTGACCATTCTTCTTACATTTCACAAGACGGCAAACAGGCTTATGTTTTAGCAAAAGAATTTTTCAGTACAATTGAACAGTAAAATTGATAGAGGGTGTTGGGCGACACCCTCTTTTTTCATCACTTTGTTGATTTGTGTTTATTTTTTTATTTTGGTATTGTGTTTTACATTTTAATTAGATTATAATGAGTCCATAAACAAATCCATATCAGGAGGATTTTTATTATGAAAAACACAAAAAAGATTTTGGCAATAGTTCTTGCGATTATTATGACACTCTCCTGCTTCTCAATGGCTACATTTGCAGTCAGCGGTGATGTTCCTGCTGACATTATCGAAATGTCAAGTCAGGTTGCAGTAGAACTTGAGCAAGAAGGCATTGTTCTTCTTAAAAACGAGGACAATGTTTTACCGCTCGGTGACAAAAAGGTAAATATTTTCGGTGCAGGCTCTGTTGTGCCTTTCCTTGGTGGTGCAGGTTCAGGTGCTATTACAACCGATGACCCTGTCACATTCTATGAGGCACTTGATGAAAACAACATCAATTATAACAAAGAACTTCGTGAACTCTATGAAACAGAATGCAGTGGAAACGAAATGCCGAAAACAGGCAACACCGTTTTGAACAATCTTCTTCAACTTGTTCTTGCAAGCAGTTCACTTGAAGAAATGGCTTGTGATAAACTTACTGACGAAATCATGCAGAATGCAGTGGCTTTTTCTGATACTGCTATTATCGTAATCAGTCGTACAAGTCGTGAAACTGCTGACCTTCCTATTGATGTTCTCCTTCTTTCAGAAGAAGAGCAAAAACTCGTTGATAAGGTTACATCTTCATTCGAAAATGTTGTTGTGCTTTTCAATACAGGTAATGTTATGGAAATGGGTTGGCTCGAAGAATACGACAGCATCAAGGCTGCTGCTATGATTTGGATTCCCGGTGAATTCGGTATGAGAGCAGTTGCACAGATGCTTACAGGTGAAGTTAATCCGTCAGGCAGGCTTACTGACACAGCTGTCTATAATGTTGAGGACCATCCTTCAACAGAGTGTTTTGGTACATATGAGTATGAGGGTGGCGGAAACTATGTTGAATATCTTGAAGGTATTTATGTAGGTTATCGTTACTTTGAAACTTTTGCAAAGGATAAGGTGCAATATCCTTTCGGTTACGGTCTTTCATACACAACATTCAGTAAAGAGCTTGTTTCTTATGATATCGGCGAAGAAGTAATCACAGCAAATGTTAAGGTTACAAACACAGGTGATGTTGCAGGTAAAGAAACTGTACAGATTTATTACTCTGCACCATATACAAAGGGTGGCATTGAAAAGAGTGCTATCTGTCTTGGCGGATACGGTAAAACAGATATGCTCCAGCCAAACGAAAGTGAAACAGTTAAAGTTGAAGTTAAAATCAGCGATATGATGTCCTATGACAAGGACAATCTTGAAGCATGGATTTTGGAAAAGGGCGACTACAAGATTATTCTCGGCGAAAATGTGCGTGAACACCTTGATTCATTCACATACACAGTAAAAGAAGAAGTTGTTGTAAAGGAAGATAGCGTTTCAGGTAATGAAATCAAGAACCTTTTCGACTTTGCATATTCAGGTTTTACTGTTCTCTCAAGAAATGATGTTGAGGGTACTTACCCTGTTGCAAGACAGCTCACAGCAACAGAAGATATTTTAAACCCTGATAAACTCCCTGAACCTACCACAGAGGGTGAAACACCAAAAACAGGTGTTAAGTATGAAGAAACCATTATGTTACAGGACGTTTATGAAAATCCGGGACTTATGGATGCTTTTCTTGACCAGTTGACAGTAAGTGAAATGATTACACTTGTTGCACACAGCGGTTACGAAACACAGGGAATTGACAGACTCGGTGTTCCTAAAACATACGACAATGATGGTCCATCCTGTGTTAAGGGTGCTCACGGTCAGACATATTTTGACTGTGGTACTGCTTATCCTTGTGCTACTGCAATCGCTTGTACATGGAATGATGACCTTGCATTTGAAATGGGCAAGAGTGCAGGTATTGAAGCAGATGCTATGGACACAGATATCTGGTATGCTCCCGGTGCTAACATTCACAGAAACCCTATGGGTGGCAGAAACTTTGAGTATTTTTCCGAAGACCCGCTTGTAGCAGGCAGAATGTCAGCAGGTATCGTTGCAGGTGCAAAATCAGAGGGACTTATTACTACAATCAAGCACTTTGTTCTCAATGAACAGGAATCCCACCGTAACGGTATTTTCACTTGGGCTGATGAACAGACCTTGCGTGAAATCTATCTTAAAGCATTTGAACTTCCTATAAAAGAAGGTGGCTCCGACGGTGTTATGTCTGCTTATAACAGACTTGGTACTGACTGGTGCGGTGGATGTTCTGAACTTCTCAATGACCTTTTAAGAACCGAATGGGGTTATGAAGGCTATGTAATCTCTGACTATTCAAGCAATATGACAGGTACAGGTTATATGAGTCCTGTTGTGGCTGTTTATAACGGAAATGACACAATGCTCACAGGTCTTTGGCTTATCAGTATGCCATCACACATCATTGAAATGCAAAAGGCATACAAAAATGACCCGATTGGATTTGGTACAGCACTTCGTGAAGCCTGCCGAAACATTATGAATGTAAAAATGAAGACAAAGGCTTTCCTTGAGCCAAGTGAGGACGCACCTTATCTTACTGACCTATTTATCAAACCTGAAGATTGGGAATGGACAGAACCACAGATTATCTCAACAATTAAATATGTTGTAAGCAATGTTGTGAATACAGTAATTCTTGTTGTAAGAGTAATTATGTAAAATATTTTGACGGTAGTTAATTCTACCGTCTTTTTTGTAGTTGTTTATGTAAATTAGAGTTTATCGGGATAATTATCCAAACAAAAAGGACGATTTTTTCAATCGCCCTCTAAAAATAATATTTATTAAATAATAATTACGAATTACGCATTCCGAATTACGAATTATTCAAACAACGGTGTGCTGAAATATCTTTCTGCTGTATCAGGAAGAACTGTCACCACAGTTTTGCCTTTGCCGAGTTTTTTCGCGAGCTTAAGTGCTGCCGCAACATTAGTACCGCTTGAGATACCACACATAATGCCTTCAAGTCTTGCTAAATCCTTTGCCGTCTGTAAAGCTTCTTCATCAGTAACGATATAGATATCGCTGTAAATGTTCTGATTAAGGTTTTCGGGAATAAGACCGTCACCGATACCCATCTGAATATGTGTACCGATTGTACCACCTGCAAGGATTGCGGCATTTTCAGGCTCAACTGCCCAGATTTCGATATCAGGATACTGCCTTTTAAGAACTTCACCGATACCGCTGATTGTACCGCCTGTGCCGATACCTGAACAGAAACCGTGAATATCACCTGCCACCTGCTCAAGAATTTCAAGACCTGTATGATGACGATGCACCTCAGGATTTTTAGGATTTATGAACTGTTGCGGGATATAAACATTCGGATTTTCCTTTTGCATATTCACAGCAGTCTGCAAACAATCGTCAATACATTTACCGATATCACCGTCATCGTGAACGAGAACAACCTCTGCACCGTAGTGATTAACGAGCTTTCTTCTTTCTTCGCTAACGGAATCAGGCATAATAATCACAGTTTTATAGCCCTTTACCGCACCGATAAGTGCAAGTCCGATACCCTGATTACCGCTTGTAGGCTCAACGATAATTGTATCCTTATTGATAATGCCTTTCTTTTCAGCATCCATAATCATATTGTATGCAGTTCTTGTTTTGATTGAACCGCCAACATTAAGACCTTCATACTTTACAAGGACTTCTGCGCTGTCTTCGTCAACCATTTTATTAAGACGCACCATAGGAGTGTGTCCGATTGCTTCAAGTATATTATTATATACCATTTTAAAACACCTCTTTTTACAACTCGATTATTATATCACAATTAAAAAATTATTCAATATATTTACAAAAACATCTTGAAAAGATACTGTTTTTCTTTATAATAGTATTAGACTTTTTAAAGGGGTGTTCCTATGAATATTTATGAAGCTATAAATTCTCTCGTAGAGTATGGCGTGAGAGAAAATCTTATTGAAGCAGAAGACAAGGTATGGGCAGTCAACAGAATCCTTGAAATCCTTAATATGGACAATATGGAAACTGACGCAAAAGTTCATAATGCTGACCTTGAAGATATTCTTAAAGTAATTCTTGATTATGCAGTTGAACAAGGAATCTGCGAAGATTCAATTGTTTATAAAGATTTGTTTGATACAAAAGTAATGGGTGTGCTTACTCAAAGACCATCAGAGGTTATCAAGACTTTCAGAGAAAAATATGCAATTTCTCCTGAAGCAGCAACTGATTATTACTATCACCTTGCTCGTAAATCTGACTATATCCGTGAATACAGAATTAAGAATGATGTTAAATGGGTAACAAGCACAGAATACGGTGACATTGACATCACAATTAACCTTGCTAAGCCTGAAAAAGACCCTAAAGCTATTGCTGCTGCTACAAAAATGGAGCAGAGTTCATATCCTAAATGTATGCTTTGCAAGGAAAACGAGGGTTACGCAGGTCGTGTTAATCATCCAGCAAGACAAAATCACAGAGTTATTCCAATCTGCCTTGACGGTGTTAATGCATTTATGCAGTATTCACCATATGTATATTACAACGAGCATTGTATCGTGTTTGACGAAGCACACAAGCCAATGAAAGTATGTGAAAAGAATTTCAGACGACTTTTCGATTTCGTTAAGCAGTTCCCTCACTATTTCATCGGTTCAAACTCTGATTTACCGATTTCAGGTGGTTCAATCCTTACTCACGAGCATTTCCAGGGTGGTCGTTATGAGTTCGCAATGGCAAAATCACCTATTGAAGAATATGTTACATTCGAGGGCTTCCCTGATATCACAGCAGGTATCGTAAAATGGCCTATGTCAGTTATCCGTCTTCAGGGTGATGATACTGACAGAATCTGTACTCTTGCAGGTAAAATCCTTGCAACTTGGCGTGAATATTCTGACGACGAAGCATTTATTATCGCAAAAACTGATGATGGTGCAATCCACAACACAATCACACCAATCACAAGATTTGTAAACGGCAAATACGAAATCGACCTTGTTCTTCGTAATAATATTACAACGGAAGAATACCCTGACGGTTTCTATCATCCGCATCCTGAATATCATAACATCAAGAAAGAAAACATCGGTCTTATTGAGGTTATGGGACTTGCAGTTTTACCATCTCGTCTTAAAACTGAAATGGCAATTTTAAAAGATGCTATTCTTGAAAACAAGGACATCAAGGCTGACGAGAGAATCGCAAAGCACTATGACTGGACAATGAAAATCAAGGCAAAGTATGGCGAAATCAATGCTGATAATATTGACAAGATTATTGAAGATGAAATTGGTCTTGTATTTACAGCAATCCTTGGCCAGTGCGGTGTCTTCGACAGAAATGAACAGGGCAAAGCACAGTTTAAGAAATTTATTTCACAGGTGAAATAAATTTTAAGTGTAAAGTGGAAAATGCAGATTATTTTTCGGCTCCCTCTGACGAGGGCGCGAGCATCCGGTGGATGCTGAATTAGCGCTGTCTGAGCCGGCAGGCGAGTAATGAGCTGTCATTTTGTCAAAAATTACTGAGGGAGAGATTTAGTGAACAGAAAAACTTATCTCTCCCTCCACCGCAAGCGGTCCCCGGTGGATTGTCAAGCAAGTGCAACACTTTTTCCATAAAAAACTTCAGCAGGAGTATGCCAACCAAGACATTTTCTTGGTCGGTTGTTCAAGAGGTTGACAACATAGTCAACATCCTCTTGAGTAATAGTACGAAAATCGAAACCTTTAGGAAAG
>JAFQEE010000025.1 GCA_017399175.1 Clostridia bacterium
ACTGAAGGGTTGACAGGGAAATCCGCCACTGATGAGGGTGACTTTTTCTTGTCCTGTTGCATTTATAAATTCCTCCTTTGTCAAGTCCCTTATGTCACGAAATCGGGGAACATTTTTCCAATGTTTTTCTAAAACTTTTATGGGGTATTCAGCATTTTCGCATTGAGCAACAGTTTCAAAACCTGCTGCTTCTGCTGCCAAATCAATTCCACCGATGCCTGTGAACAAACTTAGGTGTGTAAGTTTTTTACTCATTTTGCACCACTTCTTCAAGTCGTGTTGTCATAAGTTTATAAAGCTGTGTATCCTTCGGGAATCTGTCTTCAAACGGAATTATGGTATTACCACAGTAAAGAAGTCCACATCCCGGAGGTGAGTCTTTGATACAACCTAATTCTTCAGGAGAAATATTTAATTTTTCACCAAGAAGAGCCCTGTCTTCAGGCCCTTGGTTTAGCATACAGATGTAGTCTGAATTTTCAAAAATATTTTCAACATCATCAGACTTTAGGAAGTCTTTGACATTCTGTGTAATACCTGTAGGGATGCCGCCCCATTTACGAAATCTTTTCCAAATTTCAACACTGTATTCCGCTGTCTGCTTTTCCTTTAGGAGAAGATGGAACTCGTCAATATAATATCTTGTGTGCTTACCTGTGTTACGGTTCAGTGTGAGTTTATTCCAAACCGCATCCTGTACTGTAAGCATACTTATTTTTTTGAGCTGACTGCCAAGTTCTTTGATGTCAAAGCAAACGACTCTGTTGGTAATATCAACATTGGTTCGGTAATTGAACTGATTAAGATTACCTGTTACATACATCTCAAGGGCTCGCGCCACATGCTGTGCTTCGGGGTCGGGCTGACTCTTTATAACATCGTACAAGTCACCAAGTATCGGCATATTCTCCGGTGTCGGATTTTGCAAATAATCTTGATAAACTATGCGAACAGACCTGTCGATAACACTTCGTTCTCCCGGACTCAACCCATCTCTGCCGCCAAGAATAAGTTCACAAAGCGAAAGAATAAAGTCACTCTTTAGGGCAAGTGGATTTTCACCTTCAGAGTAGTTAAGGTTAATATCCATAGGATTGATATGGTCTGGCGAATTAGGAGAGAGTTTTACAACCTGTCCCTTTAATGCTCGTACCAAAGGTGCGTACTCAGCTTCGGGGTCACAGACAAAAATATCATCACCTGTAACAAGGTAAACGTTTGTCATTTCTCTCTTAGCAAAAAAAGACTTACCACTGCCCGGAGAGCCTAAGATAAGGCCGTTAGGACATCGTAAATCTTTTCTATCAACCATTATGATATTGTGTGAAATTGCATTTAACCCACAGTAGAGAGCTTCATTACTTTCTGAGAAAAGTTCTTGTGTTAAAAACGGAATAAAGATTCCAAGACCTCTTGTTGACATTACACGCTCAATCTCTACAGGATTTATGCCTATAGGAACACTTGCCATAAGGCCACCTTCTTGCTGAAAGTCAAGTCTTCTAAGAGGATAGTTTCTTTGCTGCCCAATACTCTGAACAGAGAAAACATCCTGCTCAAGTTCCTTTTTATTTGGTGCAGTGTTCATAACAAAAATGGTTATTTTGAAGAGTCTTTCACTATGGGACTGAAGTGCTTCAAGTAATCCTAAAGCATCATCACCATAAGAGTTAATATCCGGTGGTAATATATCCATATCATAACCGGAGCGAACTGCTTTCTTTTGTTCTTCAATCTTCATCTTGTTAATATCCGTAAGTTTCCTCTTAATCATCTTGATAGCTTCCGTTTGGTCTATTGATTGGAAGTGGATATTTACAGCGATATTCTTATTGAAATCAAGAAATTCTTTTAATGCTTTGTCTGGAATTTCTGATGAAATTATTTCCATAACAGTAACAGCACCAAAAGTTGAACCCATCTTGAATATCTGTGCATTATCTCTTGGGAAGTAGAAGGACGATGGAGCAATAAAATCTTTTGTTGAAAGTCCTGTTTGTGCAACCATATTCCAACTGAAGTTAAATTTATTGTTGTCATACTGATTAAAACATTTATGTAAGAGTTCTAATCGTTCTAAGCCATTCAGCGCATATGACCGAACACCAAACACCTTAAATTTATTTATAATATCGTGCTCGATGGTTTCAAGCCTATGCTTTGCAGTTTGGATATTATCAGCAAATATCCCAAAGGTGATATATTTACGTTTTTCAATACCGTTATTGCCCTTGGCAAGCTGATTTTCAAGCATTTGGTTATATTCAATTCGTATATAATCAAAGTCATCGTACTGAAGAGGAATACGGATTGCTTTTTCATATTTTTTGACATCCATCTGCAAATTCAAAAATGAAAGCTGAATTTTTATGGATTTATCGAAATGATTTAAGAATTTGCAGTAACTACCGTAAATTGAATCCTTATCTTCATCAGTAGCATACTCATAGTTGATGTCAAAAAAGTGTATGGTTTTAGTAAAATAATTGTCTGTAACAGCACAAATTCCATCGGGACGCATTTCTTTATACGCAATGGTCTGTTGTGCCGACATCGCAATTTTACCTTGCATTTTTGCTTTTTTTACCGCTTCCGCCAACTGCCTTTTTTGCTTTAGGGACAGTGGTTTGTCTTTTGGAAGACGGATTTTTGTTTTCTGAGCCGACAATTCTCTCAACCTCCTTTTCTAATTCGATTTGTTTCTCAATAGCCGAATAAAGATTATCGGTTCGGTAGGGTCTGATGTCCGGTTTCTTGAACTTATAAATAATAAAGTTTTTTATTACTTTTTCAAAGGGCTGTCCGTTTTTTTCGTACATAGCGAAGAAAAAGCAAGGCATTGAAGTCACAAGAAGACACATTACCGCACCTGTTGAGCCAAATACATTTCTTGTGAGTAAGTATGTTGGAATACCTATGGCCCCGGCACAAGCGAAACATATAAGTTGCCTTTTTGTAAGATTAAACGCAACTTTTGTTTTAATTTTTGCTAAATCTTTTGGTATTCTTACATATGGCATCCTAATTTCACCCCTTCCTTAATGTGCGTTGAATATGGACTTGGAAATAGTTCCTGTCTTAAACAGTGTAAAGCACAGTACAACCGTGTATGCTGCCACAGAGAAAATTGTGGAATGAATGTTGGATGTAGCTGTGAAACTATTTACAAGTGCCGCATAAATTCCTACGCATACCATAATGAAAAATCCTTGGAATCCTAACGCAACAAGACCTCTTAAATAGTTGCTGCCGACCTGACCCCATTCACGGTTTGTCATAGTCGCAAAAGGTATTGCTCCAACAGAACTGTATAAATAAATTTCTATCATTCTGCCGAAAATGACGACGGTTATACATATCGACAAAATTTTCATACACAGACTAACAAGTGCTGTTTCAAGCATCAATGCAAAGAGTTCGCCTGTACCCATTGCTTCCAAGGTATCGTGTATATCGGTTAGTGCTGATGATATATCAATGTGAGTATTCGATGCTATGACCGAAGAACTATTTTGAACAATGTGCTGACCCACATCAAACACCGCCATTATAATGTCAAAGGTGTTAGTTACTATCACTACCGCAACACACGCCTTGAAAAAATACTTAAAAAACATAAAAGTATCTACATCGTGCATATTGTTTTTTTCCATAATCATTGAAATAAGTTCATAACAAAGCACGAAAGTAATAATGAGGCCGGCTATGGGTACAATTACATTTTCCGACAGGTTTTGAATAATCGAAAAAACGCTTGAGTTCCATTGTTGTGGTGTCTTGCCGACCTCATTTGCAATAGTTCCGACTTTTTGGTTTACATCATCGAACATTGTGCTTAAATTACTTTCAATAATCGAAATTAAAAAGTCGTTGATGGCCTGTGTAATTTTATCAAAAATACTATCCATCTATTAGAAGAGTCCTGATAGTAATGGAATAAGGGAAGTTCCAATTAAAACGACACCGCCGCCTGCCATTAACTGTTTAATTCCCTGAGAT
>JAFQEE010000026.1 GCA_017399175.1 Clostridia bacterium
CAAAATCTTTGATTTTGACGGAGGGAGAGATAGTTTTTCTGCACACTAAATCTCTCCCTCAGTCTGCTTCGCAGACAGCTCCCTCGTCAGAGGGAGCCAAAGAAAAACACAATTAAAAGAGAGCGACAAATTATAATTTGCAAAATTAAATGTATCACTTATACAATGAAAAAAGCAACAGCGTAAAAACTGTTGCTTTTTGCTTATTGTGAAACAACAAGGTTACGGGGCACTCGTCCGCATTTTTAATGCGTTGACGGGTCGGGTTCTTATTTTGTGCAATAAATTGCGATTGCGTTGCTGATAAATTCTGCAGAGCCTTCACCATTTCTATCAATGTTATTCTTAAAGCGTTCGTCATACACATACATCTGACCAAGCCCTGCAAGAATTTCCTTTGTACAGGTGTAGCAGGTTTCTGTGATGTGATTCTGCAACATCTTAACAAGGTTTTGTGCCTCGTCAGAGTCAGGTTTGTTACCATTTTTCATACATACTGAGAATTCTGCGATAATGTCATTTAATCCATCGGTCATATTCTGCCAGTTGTTCTTTGAATAGTTTTTCGTCTTGTCGGCATATTCCTTGTATGCGTCGGTATTACCCCATTTTTCTTGTGCTTCTTGTTTGTATTTTTCAAACTCGTTGTTATCGAATGCGTTCATAACATTTTCTCCTTTTGTGGCTCTGTCAATGGCAGAAATAAGCCGTTCTAATCGCTCTTTTTTGAGTATAAGAAGTTTTTTCTGCTCTGCGAGTGCCTTTGTTTTATCATAATTTTTGGAGGATAAAATTTCACCAATGCTTTTCAAAGAAAAATCAAGTTCACGATAAAAGAGAATTTCTTGCATACGAAGAATTGAATTATCATCGTAAAAACGATAACCTGTGTGCTCGTCAACATAGGCAGGGGACAACAATCCTATTTCATCGTAATAATGAAGTGTTCGCACACTTACACCTGTTAACTCGGCAAATTCTTTAATCTGCATTTTCATCTTTATCACCTCACAAAGACATGGTACTCTATGACGCAGCGTGAGAGTCAATAGGGAATTTTAAAATGTTTGCTACTTTTCCACAATCTCTACATTACCGATTTCGTTGTTTATATACTCACCATTTTGGTAATAAGGCTTTGAGTTGATATTTACAACTGCATTAGTCGGTACATACAAAACAGCATTCATATCTTCTGGGAGAGTAAGGTTGACAACATATTCTCCGTCAGCCTTATCATAATTCAAGGTGATTAACCCCTTTACACTTGGAACAGTACAATTCATACTGTTGGACAAAGTGTACTGAGGGTCGATTTTAACCTTTTCGTAACCTGCTGAAAGGGGAGTGATACCTGCAAAATGCTTACTCATTATAACAAGAGGTCCACCAGTCGACGCGTGATTTTTAGAGCCTTGCCAAGCGGGCCAAAACTCCCATAAGGTTGAATAATCCTTGCCTACCATACTTTCATATCTGTCTTTTATTCTGTCTTTGGCAAGTTCATATTCTCCCATTTTGCAAAGAGCTTCAAGAACATAATATTCCATGTACGGACCTGAATTTTGAGTAGTTGCGAGTACATTCTTGATAGTGTCATACTGCTCTTTGTCTGCAAGTCCTGACAAAACTGCAAGAGCATTGGCTCTGTCATCAGGCTTTTTCGTATCATCACTTTTAAAGCCATTTTCTGTCCAAAGATTTTTATATCCTTTTGCAATTATTTCTTTTCTTTCGGTAATAAACGAGATATCTTCATCTTTTCCTAAATTTTCTGCCATTTTTTCTGTGGCAGAAAGAGCATAATAAACCCATGCATTCTCAATGGCGGTCACATCTGCTTTGTAGCCCCAATCAACCCAATCCCATGAGCCCTCACGATGAACAACAAGATTATTTTCGCCCATTTCCCAAAGCTTCAGGTAGTCAATAGATGCACCGTAAACCTTTTCGATAAATGCCTTGTCACCTGTATACTCATAGTAAGTATAAAAGCCGACAATACCTGCAAGCTGCTGAACAGGGAGTTCAAAATAGTCACCACTAATAGGTACAACCGTTTGTAACACCTTTGACTCATCAACGTGGGAAAGCATAGCATCTACGCCTTTTTGATAGAGTAAGTAAGAATTGCTATCCATAGAGTACATTGTCATATTCATTTCTATTGTGACATCGCCCCACCACTGTGCTCTTTCTCTGTCGGGACAATCCATAAGATTATCACGCATATTGACATAGAGTGTACGCAAGGACTTTTGCCACAAAGAATTCAAAAATTCGTCATCGCATTTGAAGTCACCACAGAATGAACTGTCATATCCTGTTTCACGGTATTTGAGAGCAACAACTGTAACGCCGTGAGGTATGTCATAAGTAATATGCTCACCGTTAACCCAACCTAATGCCTCAAACTCCTGCTCGCCCTCTTTGGTTATATATGTAGTTGAAACTGCACCGATTGGAGTGTTCTCTGTTATTATGCGAATCTTTTTGCCAGCAGGTGCTATAACTTTAAGATATGTAGTAACTTGTGCGTTGTAAGGAATATCAACTGTGATTTTTTCGCCGAAAAGATTTTTTACAGTATAGTTTTCGTAATCCTTTGAATTCTCATAATCTTTAAGACCGTAATCCTTCACGAATGGTATTCCTCTCGGATAAAGTTTGCCATAAGCACCCTCGCTACCGACAGCATATTCGGTTGCATTTTCCCAAGAAGATGCATCATAATCTAACTTTGTCCAGTCACCCAATTCTTTTGTTGCATCATAATAAATGCTGTGTTCAGGGAGTCTATAATTTGGCTTATAAAGAATGCTGTCACCATAAGCACTGTGTTTTTTTACCTTCCAACTGTTGTCGGAAATTATGGTGATATCTTCATTTTTTGCTTCAAAAAGGAATCCGCCCTGACCACTGCTGTTATATGAATAGCTTGTTTCGTCATCCCAATACCACACCAAAGCACAAATAGTGTTTTCCCCCTCTTGTAAGTATGGGGAAATATCTATACTGTCATAATAACAACTGTTTTCAGAGGGACCACGTTTCACACTACCCTCAAAAACAACAGTTTCTCCGTTTATGTAAAGCCAATATTTTGAATCAGCTGAAATATGAGCGATAAGTTCTTGAGGAATATTTTCAAGACTTACCTTCTTATTAAAGCACATCCATGTATTTTCTTCTTTAAGATTTTCTTTGTCCCAAATCCATTTCGCTGTCCAATCGGTTTTCTCGCCCGTAGAAATCACTTGGTATTCAGGAATACTTTCGGGAATCTGGTAATCATTTGTATAAGGTGTGTTCGTCATATTCCCCCAAAATAAAAGTGGTGAATAATACGAAAAAATAAGACTTGCCACTATTAAAACAGCGGGAATGATTAATAACAGTATTTTTTTCATGGTAACATCTCCTTTACAAGATAACTATACCACTCACAAAAATAAAAAGCAACAGTGAAAATACTGTTGCTTGTAAGTGTTTTATTTTATTCTTCATCATCGGCATCTTCAAATGAGTAGTCGTTCAGCTCATCAAAGTCAAGAAATTCAGCTAATGTCATATTGAATGCGATTGCAACTTTATGGAGTGTTTTCACTCTTGGGTCTTTGGTTATGCCTCTGACAATATTATCAAGAGTGGACTGATTCACACCACTCATAGTTGCAAGTTTATTGATGGCAATACCTCTCTGCTTACACAGGGATTTAATGCGATTCACATAAATTTCAGAGTATTCCATAATTTGCACCTCATCATAATCATTACCCATTTATGGGTTAATAATATGATAACTGCAAATTTGTACCACATTACCCGAATACGGGTTGACTTTTGCGATATAGATATGATAAAATATATTTACCCGATTACGGGTGAGAAATGTCTTTATTGACCGCTATACACACAGTTTTCTTCGTATTTCGCATACGCTTTAATTAACAGGGGATAGCGATGTCAAGAGATGGCTCACCGATTAATTCCGGTGGGCTTTTTGTTCAAAAACAAAAAGTACAATGGTTTTTTATCAAAACCATTGTACTTAGGTGGTCGAAGTGAAAGGAGTCGAAATATAGATTCAATTCACTAATTGATTCTTATAACGAGGTCGCTTTCGGGGTAGCAACAGCAAGGATGTATGAAATTAAACTGCATATCTGCTATACGGCGCTTATCTTCGCCCTCAGGAATATAAACCTTGCCGCTAACAAGTTTACTTCTGCAAAACCCACATTCGCCTGTATGACATCTTGCAGGGACTTCTATGCCTGCTCGTTCAAAAGCACAAAGCACAGTTTCATTACTACTTGCTTTAATTACTGTTTCATTTCCACGATTAATAACTGTGATGTTAAATTCTTTCGGTTCTTCATCAACTTTTTTACCAGAAGAGAAAACTTCAAATCGAATATATTTTCTTTCTATCTGGAGTTTTGGAAGCTCTGTTTCAAGAAATTTATACAAACCACCGGGTCCACAAACAAATATGCTGTAATTTCCTTCTGGAGCATATTTCTTTATGATGTCTGCACCCACAAAGCCCTTTTCATAACCATCTTCGTCGCTATTGCTGAGCACATAAACTACATTGATTTTCTCGTTTTTCTCAGAGAGTGAGTCAAGTTCTGATTTGAAAAGAATTTCGTTTGATGTTCTGCAACCGTAAAGCAAAGTAAGAGTGCAATTCTCATCACCTTGGTCTATTGCTCTTGCAAGTGAAAGGAAAGGAGTAATACCGCTACCGCCTGCAATAGCAACTATGTTTTTGGCATCTCTTAATGGACAATATGTCATATTACCCTCGGGTGCATAAGCGATAACTTCATCTCCCACATTCCAGTTATCGAGAATATAATCAGAAACGAAGCCGTCAGCAATACGCTTAACAGTAATCTGATATTCACCATTTAATGCACTGGCAGGGGAAGAGGCAATTGAATATGAACGAGTAACAACTGAATTGCCGATTTCAAGCTTAAAGGTAAGGTATTGACCTGCTTTGAAATATGCAAGTTCTGTTTCGCTTTTGAAATAATAGCTTTTTGCAATATCTGCATGCTCTTCAATTCTGCTGATTACAAGTTTTTGCTCTTTAGGATGAAGGCTTTTAGCCACCTTATTTACACCAAAATCATCAGTACGGGTTGGTAAAACTGCCGGGGCACTATCAACAAACTGTCTTCTCTCTGTTAAAAACTTTATAGTATTCACACTATCCTTGAAAGTGCCATTTACAGAAAACTTTTTCTTGCTCATTTACTTTACCTCCTTTTCCATAGCGAGTATTGCATTCTTTGCTGCCATATCGCCAGTTGTATAGCTTGGAGAATAACCCATATGTCTTGTGGTATATCCACCTGCAAAATAAAGTCCCGGAATACCTTTATCTATCAAATCAAAAACAATTCTTTTAACAATACCGTCTTCCTTACTTGCTTCATAACCGTAGATAGTTCCCGCAGGAGCATCGGTATAACGAGCATATGTCATTGGTGTTGCAATTTCAATTTCTTCTATATAATCCTTAATTTTAACACCTGTTGCTTTTTCGAAATTATCTATCATTTTTTCTGCAAAGGCATACTTTGTTTTATGGTAATCCTTGACAGAAACCTTGCTCCATTCGTCGCCTGCAAAAATAGAGGTCATATAAAGAATACTTGTATCTTCAGGTGAGCAATCGTCGAATGCTCTGTTAAGACAAACTGTTGCCTGAACATCATTTGTTTCAAGGTTCTTGCTAAGTTCATAGCATTTTCTGTTATCGTTTGTGGGATAAATGAAATAAGTGTGGTTGTTAAGTCCCAACTCATCTGCAGAACGGTTAAGTCCTAAAAATACTGCAAAGCCTTTGGCACTCAAAGTCTTAGCATTTACTTCCTTTTTAAGTTTTTCAGGAATAGCATTTTCATCTATAAGCTTTGTAAATGCATTATATGGCGAAGCGTTACAAATAACTACTTTAGCGTTTATTTGGGTACCATCGTCAAGCACAACACCTGTTGCTACACCATTTTCAACATTTATTTTCTTAACGCTTGTGTTAAACCAAGCCTCACCACCGTTTTCGGTAAATGCCTCAAGCAAAGCAGTGCTTATCTGATGGCTTCTGCCTCTTGGAATAACAGCACCATCAATAATATATGAGTGGAGCATTGTGAAATAGTGAATAACATTAAGCTCGTCAGTAGGTTGACCGAGGTAGCACCAATATCCGTTAAGTATATCCCTTGTTTTCTGACTTGCACCGAATGATTTGAGCACTTCGTCAACAGAATAGTTTGCTACTTTAAGAAAATCTGTATGCTCTGAAAAAATCTCTTTAATCATTGAGGGTTTGAAATCTTCAATGTTACTTACGAAATCCAAAGTTTTTTCAATGCTTTCAATAAGGTCAAAAATCTTTGTAACTACTGTTGAAGAACCCGGGTCATATTCCTCAAGCTTATTTATAAAGGCATCCTTACCCAAAGGCATCAAATAGTCGCACTTTTCGTTTTCATCCAATGTGAGCAATCTGTATGCTTCATCAAGTGCAACCCATTCAATTTTATCTGCTGCACCGACTTCTTGGAAAATCTTCAACAATGGTGATTTTCCTGTAATTGAGCCGATGCCACAAAGTTCATGAAGTGATGCCTCAAATTCAAATCTACCTCTTACAAAGCTTGTAGCAAATCCACCGGGTAAATTATGACGTTCAATAAGTAGCGTCTTTTTTCCCTCTTTGGCAAGACGTGCTGATGCTACAAGTCCGCCGTTACCTGCACCGATAACAACTGCATCATAGTTTTTTACCATATTTCCACTTCTTTCATAATAGTACTTGAATATAAATAAATTATATCACTCACAAAGAAAAAAGCAACAGTTTTTAAGTCGATGTACGTAGGCGGTGGTCGTGACAGGTTCGCCTCCTTGTTATCAAATACAAAAAATAGCAGTCTCAACAAATGTCGAAACTGCTATTTTGGTCGGAGTGACAGGAGTCGAACCTGCGGCATCCACATCCCAAATGTGGCGCGCTACCAGCTGCGCTACACCCCGATAATATGCTTTTTTCGTCAGCTTTGATAGTATATACTATTTTACTTAGTTTGTCAAGAACTAATTTTGAAAAATTAGAGAATTTTTTGAATTGTATTTTTAAGGGTACATCAAAATATCTCTTTGATTTTTATCGTATTTGTGTTACAATGATGTTATTGGAGGGGAAAATATGAAAACTAAACAATTATCTCCTGAGAAGCTTCGCAAACAACAGCTTCGAAAGGAAAAAGAACTTCGATACTGGGAAAAGCAGAAGGCACGACCAAAGGGTAATACATATTTCTGGTATCTCGTGCTGATTATCGCACTTATTTATGCAGTTGACGAAATTGCGTCACAGATTAGTACACTTATGCAGACAGAAATTGCAAACACATTCTTCCAGAGTGAAAGTGCAGTTACACTTCTTAATCTTTTACAGATTGTGGCAATACCATTCCAGATTGTAGGAATTCTCTACAGACCATTGGCAGACCGTTTTGGCAGAAAGACATTCTTAATCATCAACACATTCGGTATGTCATTTGCAATGTTTATGATTTTCCTTTCACAGAATGTGTATATGTATTTCTTTGCAGCTTGTCTTATAATGTTTTTCATTCCTCACGATATGCATGTTGTGTATATTATGGAAACAGCACCGAGCAAAAGCCGTGCAATAACATATTCCGTTGTTAAATTCTTTGCAAATATGGCAGTTATGCTTGTGCCATTCCTTCGTCGTTGGTTAATGGAAACAGCAGGTCAATGGCGTAGAGTTTACTTTATTCCTGCCGTTGTTGGTATTGTGGTTTCACTTATCGCACTTCTTTTTGCGAGAGAAACGGACGCATTTATTGAGTCCCGTATCCGTTACCTTAGTATGACTGAAGAAGAATTACAAGCAGAAAAACTGAGAAAATCTGCACAGGATTCTCAGGGTGGCGTTATTGATGCACTTAAATTCGGTTTTTCACACAAACAGCTTCGTTGGGTATTTATCTGCTTTGCGCTTGCAGGTATCGGTGTTATCGGCAGTATGAACTATCAGGCAATTCTTACTCACGGTTATGCACAGAGCATTTACGGTTCAAGTGCAAAGGAATTTCTTGACCTTGTAAGTGTGAATCAGGTTAACAAGGCAATTACTTTGTACCCAATCGGTATGGCTCTTTCGCAGGTAATTATGGGCTTTATTTCTGATAAGAAAGGCAGAAAAGCAGCAGCAATCACCGTTGCAGCAAACTGCGTTGTATCTTTTGTTATATTCGCATTAGGTTCAAGAATGAACTTCTTGACACCTGAAATTATCGGTTTCTTCTGTGGTACATTCGTAGGTAGTTATTATTCTACAAACGATGTGCTTATTATGATGGCAAGTGAATCTGCACCTACAAACCTTCGTTCTTCTGCAACAGCGGCACAGACCGTTGTAGGCTTTGCAGGTTACGCTGTCGGATTCATTACAAATATGATTTTAGCCCTTATCTTTGGTGACAGCGTAATCGGTACAGTTGCACTTTGTCTTCTTGTGCCAAGCTTTGTGGTTACTCTTATTGCACTTATCAAGAATACTCACGAAACAAAGGGAATTGACCTTGACACAGTTACAGGAACAGAGTGGGACTAATGCAAATTGAATATTTGCAGTGAAATTAACGGAGAGTGGAAATTTCATTCTCCTTTTTTGTAGAAATAATGTAAAAAAACAGCAAAAATCATTGAGTCCACTTTCCGTGGACTCGTTTCTAATTTGCGAGGATTGTCATTTTCTGTGAAAAATGATATATTAAAAGCAGAAAAAGGAGGATGTCTATGAACAACGCGAAAATTGGAATGTTTATATCCGAAAAAAGAAAATCTCTTGGACTTACACAGCAAGAGTTAGCAGAAAAACTACAAATTACCAATAAGGCTGTTTCAAAATGGGAAACAGGTGATGGAATGCCTGATGTTCAGCTTTTATCTCCTTTGGCAAATGAATTGGGTGTAACAGTTGATGAAATTCTTAACGGTGAAGAAAAGCAAATTGAAGAAAGTTTTATCCCTGCTTCAACCTTATCTTGTAAACCTTTACCTGTTCGCGTGATTACGGTTTGTATGTTATCGGTTTTTTGTGGAATTTATAACATAGCACTATGTTTCTCTAGTATGATTAGTATTTTAAGCCTTAATGCGTATGGTGACTCTTTCTTTGCAAAACTTACATATGTTCTTCCAATTGTGGGGTTTGCAGCATATTGGTTGATTATCACAATCATCTTAATGTGCCGATTGCTAAAAATATTCGGTTACAATTTCAAGGCGGAAAAAACATTGACTATTGTTGCTTTTATAGCAGGGTTTATAATGCTCCTTGCACAAGGATTAGATTATTCACCTGTAAATTACGGACTGTTTTTCTTCTCTTTTGCATTGATTTTAGGAACATATCATGGGTATCGTGTCCCACACAAAGTGTTTTATGGCTTGGCGATACTTGCAACCTGTGTTTTTGGTATAATCCCAATTTTACGACAAAGCGATTATGGAGTTTCACAGGTGTATTTAACACAGTTGTATGGCTTTATTCTTCGATTTGTAAGAGCGTTTGTCTTCTATGTATTTTATGGATTGCTTGAAAAATTAAGTAGTGAATATCAAAAAAATATTTAACGATAAAATGACCGAAGGGAATATATCCTTTTGGTCGTTGTTTTAGTCTTGCCTTTGGGTGAACTTGTGATATAATGTAATCAATAAATGTTTCAGGAGGAATTTTAATGAAAAAATTATTTTCCTTGGTTTTATCAGTTATTCTTTCAATTTTAGGACTTGGTACACCAACTGATGACCTTGCGCTTGTTCCTGAACGCAAGGGAGTTCCAACACAGGAAAATATTGAGCTTTTTGAAAGAATATTTGAGTCTGAAACAGCATGGCTTGCATCCTTACAGCTCTCAAACGGTGCAATTCCAATGACATATACTCCCAATGGTCAGGTGAAAATGAATCCGTATTTTGCCGATTTTGCTGCACTTGCACTTCTTGATAAGTCGGATGAATACTCTGACGAAGTCAAAAAGTATATGGATTGGCATTTCAGTCATCTCAACACTGCTGAAACTGACCACAACGGTGTTGACGGAACAATCTATGACTATGAGATTACACTTAAAGATGGTGAAATCACTGATGAAAGTATAGCACTATATAAAAAGAAGAATTCTTATGATTCAGTTGACTCGTATGCCGCCACATTCCTTATGGTGCTTAATAAATACTATAACGAAACAGGCGATAGAGAATACATTATTTCCCACAGTTCGGAAATTCAGCGAATTGTCAATGCAATGTTTGCAATGTTCCACAAAGGTTTGACAATCGCAAAGCCTGAATGGAAAGTTAAATACCTTATGGATAATTGCGAAGTTTATGAGGGTGCTCTTGCGGCTGCTGAACTTTTCGAGAATATCCTTTGTGCTTATGATTCTTCTCTTGAGTCAACACAGAAAAAATGTGCTGATGCGGCGGTTGAGATTGCACAGACCATTGAAGATGAATTATGGATGCCCCGAGCAGGTCATTACAAAGTTGGTATTTATAAAATTCTTAAAATAATTCCTTCAGACATTTTCGCATGGAACAAATATTACCCATGTGCAACTGCTCAGCTTTTCCCAATTATCCACGGACTTATTGCACCAAATACTGAAAGAGCAAATAAACTTTATGACAGATTCTGCGAAGAATATGATTGGGCAAATTTCCAGTATGATGATGTCTTTTACTGGGGAGCAAATTTGCAGGCTGCAGTTATGATGAACGACATTGAACAAGTAGTTGTTTATATGACAAATTACGCAGAGTTTATTGATACCCACGATTATCCACTTTATAATGCAGACGCAGCAAGAGTATGCCTTGCAGCAAATATGTTACTTGAAAAATACGGATAAAAGAAAAATATAAATTATAATTTATCGGGGAGATATGAAATTAAAATAAGAATGAAAACCTTGTAGGGGTCATTCACAAATGACCCGTTCCAAAGTGTGCGGATAACCTTATTCGGGCGATTCGTGAATCGCCCCTACACAATAACGAATTTAATTATATTGTAGGGGAGGGTCTCCGTGCCCTCCCGAACTTTTAATATGCACTTACGGGCGAGCACAGAGACTCGCCCCTACATTCCAACCATATTAGTTTCATTTTATAATCGCAACGCAGTTCCTTAATTTTGCACTTTGCGTTTTGCATTTTGCACTTACCTCGACAAACTCCAATTTGTTATAAAAAACCGACCTATGGATTTCATAGGTCGGTTAATTTATACTATTCTCCAGTCAATTTCGGTCATACCTTTGGACTTTAAAAACTCATTTGCTTTTTTGAAATGTCCGTTGCCGAAAAATCCGTTATATGCAGAAAGTGGACTCGGATGTGCTGACTCCAGCACTAAATGATTAGGGTTTGTGATGAGCTTTGTTTTTGCCCTTGCATTTGCACCCCAAAGGAGAAACACCATCGGCTCCGGTCTTTGGTTGAGAAGTGAAATCACATTATCAGTAAAGATTTCCCAACCCATACCTTTGTGGCTGTTTGGCTGACTTTCACGTACGGTAAGTACTGTGTTCATCATAAGAACGCCTTGTTTTGCCCAATATGTAAGTTCGCCGTGAGAGGGGATTGGGTATCCGTATTCAGCGTGAATTTCCTTATACATATTCTGTAATGACGGCGGTGGATTAACGCCCTTCTGAACAGAAAAACAAAGTCCGTGCGCCTGATTTGGCTGATGATACGGGTCCTGACCTAAAATCACGACCTTAACATCCTGATAATCAGTATATTTAAGGGCGTTGAAAATGTTATCCATATGGGGATAAATTTTCTGTGTTCTGTATTCCTGCACAAGAAATTTTCTTAAATTAAGATAATAAGGTTTCTGGAATTCGTCTTTTAAAAGAATATCCCAACTGTTATTGAACTGTACCATTTTTTAATCTCTCAATCATCATAAATGCAGATTTATAAATGTCACCACAACCCATTGTGAGAACTAAATCTCCTGCTTTTGCGTGTTTTACAACGTAATCGGCAACTTCTTCCTGAGTATTGAACCATACTGAATTTGGAATTTTTTCTGCTAACTGTGAAGTATAAATATCATAGGTATTAACTTCTCGAGAGCCCATAATTTCCGTCATAACGCATCTGTCGGGTATTTTAAGTACATCGACAAATTCATCAAAGTGCATTGCAGTTCTTGAATATGTGAAAGGCTGAAAAACTGCCCATACTGTGTTGTAACCCATTTTCATTGCTGCTTCAAGTGTAACCTTGAGTTCAGCAGGGTGGTGAGCATAGTCGTCAACGAAGTCGATTCCGTTGTATGTTCCCAAATCTTCAAAACGACGACCTGCACCCTTGAATTCCTGCAATCCCTTAACACAATCCTCAAATTTTGCACCTGAATAAATTGCAGATGCCACAGCAGCAAGTGCATTAAGTACATTGTGAATACCGGGAATTGAAAGTTCAACACTACCTAACTTTTCACCCTTGTACATAACATCAAATTTTGTGAATGCACCTTTATACTCTTCAATGTTTTCAGCATAGTAATCGTTTTTGCTCTGGAAACCGAATGAAATCATCTCTTTACCCTTAATGTCCTTGATGGCTTTAAGGGTGTTTTCATCGTCACCGTTATAAATTACCGCCTTTGTAGCAGACTGGGCAAACTTTGTAAAACTTAAAATAAGGTTTTCCATTGTCTTGAAATATTCAAGATGGTCCTCGTCAATATTGAGAATAACAGCAACATCAGGACTCATTTTAAGGAAAGTGTCCTGATATTCGCATGATTCCATAACGATAGTTTCTGTGTTACCAACTCGACCGTAACTGTTTGTGAGTGGCAACTTGCCACCGATTACAGCAGATGGGTCAAGACCTGCTGTAAGCATTGTCTGAACAGTAAGTGAAGTTACAGTTGTCTTTCCGTGAGTACCGCAGATACCGATGCAGTTACTGAACTGACGGGAAATTTCACCTAAAAGTTCAGCACGCTGGAATGTTGGAATACCACTTTCAAATGCCGCTTTTAGTTCAGGGTTTTCCTTTGAAATAGCAGCAGAATAAACCACCATTTCTGCACCTTTAATGTTTTCGGCACGCTGTCCCATCATAACCTTAATTCCCATTTTACGGATACGGTCAACGATTGAACTTTCATTGTTGTCAGAGCCTTGCAAGGTGTATCCCTTGCTGTGAAGAATTTCAGCAAGCGGGCACATACCGCTGCCACCAATGCCGATAAAATGTATTGTTTTTACAGTTTTTAAAACCTTTGAAATATCATTCATATTTATCACCATTTTATATTATAGTATAAATTTCCAAAAAATTAAACACCTAATCACCATTTTTTCACAAAAAACATATTCTGTTAATGTAAAGGTAAGGTGAAGTGTTTATGAAAATGCGAAATATGGTAATTATCGGTGGAGATAAGCGACAGAAATACCTTAAAGAATATTTATGTGCAAAGGGTTATAATGTGACCTCTTACGGACTTTTTGATTGGGACGATGACACAGATAAGCTTAAAGGACTTATAGGCGAAAACACGGTGATTATTCTGCCTTTACCTGTCACAAGAAATGACAAGACAATCCATATGCCTTTTTCAAAACGCGAAATTTCCATTGAACGACTTGTATCTTTTCTTGGCGAAAACAACTTGGTTTTTGGTGGCATTATTAAAGGTGAATTAAAATCGCAACTGTCTTTGAAGGGAATACCTTTTGTGGACTATTATGACGACGATTTAATCGAAAAAAACGCAGTTCTTACAGCATTCGGTGCACTTAAAATCATTCTTGAGCATATTGATTTTGCGTTGCCACAAGGTAAATATGCCATTACGGGTTACGGCAGAGTAGGGAAGGAAACTGCATCTATCTTGACTGCACTTTCTTGTGATGTGACCATATTTGCGAGAAACGAACTCCAACGAAACGATGCCATAAAGAACGGTTGTAACGCAGAGCCACTCACCAAACTTCCTTGCCTTATAAACGAATTTGACTTTGTTATAAATACTGTACCATCACAAATAATTGATGACCTGACCTTTAAGAATATGAATAAAGACAGCAAAATTATGGAACTTGCCTCTGCACCATACGGACTTGATTTTAATAAAGCAAGGGAATATTCAATTGATGTTATAAAAGCCTTTGGACTTCCCGGTAAATATACACCGAAAACAGCAGGGGAGATAATAGGCAGAAAAATACAAGAAAACCTACAAAGGGAGGAATAAAAATTGAGCAAAGAAACTGTGGGGTTTGCCCTTTGTGGTTCATTCTGCACATTTAAAAAGGTAATCCCACAAATTGAGAAACTTGTTAACGAGGGTTACAGAGTAATCCCTATTATGTCACATATGGCATACACTACTGACACGCGATTTGGAAAAGCAAGGGACTTCAATGAACAGATTGAAAGAATATGTAAGGAAAATATAATCTATACAATTTCAGGTGCAGAGCCAATAGGTCCAAAGGAATTGCTTGATGTCCTTGTAATCGCACCTTGTACAGGAAACACTTTAGGAAAACTTGCCAACGGAATAAGTGATACATCAGTTACTTTGGCAGTAAAAGCACATTTAAGAAATCAGCGTCCTGTTATAATCGCAGTTTCGTCAAATGATGCACTTGGCACATCTGCACGAAACATCGGCACACTTATGAACAGTAAAAACATCTATTTTGTGCCAATGGAACAGGATGATTATATAAATAAACCAAACTCCATTGTTGCAGATTTCAGGTACATTCCCGATACGGTTCGTGAAGTCCTTGCGACAAATAAACAACCACAACCAATACTTTTATAAGTGCAGAGTGCAGAGTGAAGGGTCAGCGACACAATTTTAAATAATAACTGATTTGATAGGTCATTCTGAGCGTAGCGAAGAATCTCTACTGAAGTGAACAAAAAATCAACAGAGATTCTTCGTCACTACGTTCCTCAGAATGACAAAAAAGGCAGAGAAACCTCTGCCTTTAATTTTGCATTATGCGCTTTGCATTTTGCACTTTATTTTATTTCTGTTCAAAGAACACTTTGTGTTTTTGAACAAGTTTATATGCTTTCGTCCTCTTTTAAATTTTCAAGAGCGACTTTTACTGCTTCTACAACAAATGCTGTAAAAGTGCATTGCTTGCCTTCTATAGCTTGTTCAACTTCTTCTATAATGTTGTTGGGAAATCTTATACACTTGTTTGTCGTGGGAGGAATAGCTGGAATACTGAATTTTTTCATAAAATAACCTCGCAATACAATAATATGTACAATCATATTATATATTCTTATATATTTATGCATTACAAATGTATTGCAATTTTCTTTTCGGTGTGATAGAATACTTGAAAAGGAGGATATGTTATGTTTTGTACTAAATGTGGAAAAGAACTTTTTGATGAAGCTGTTATGTGCCCTCAATGTGGGACACCAACAAGCAATTTTGACGCATCTATTAACCAATCTGACGAGATTAGTGTTGATACTTCATTATCGAGAACACCTGATGTCAAGATTATGTATCATGTGGGTGAAATTGGTGATAAATTTCCCATGAAACTCAATCTTGAATTTGGTGACTTTTTCTTTGAAGAAGATGAGTTGGTTATTGAAGGCTATGTATCGGCAGCAAAGGTTAAATCTGGCACAATGAGAGGTAAGTATAGTGATTTTAAAACTAAAACACTATATTCTAAAATGCTTTTTAATAAGTTTAAAGTTTTAGTTATTGAGAATGGAAACTTTGTTATTTCTGTTTATGGGCAAGATGGCTTTATGGGAAAACAAGTTGACAATATGCTCTCATCCGGTGCACAAGGTACACTTTCTGAGTATAATGCAGTTATTTCAAAGGTAGAAAAAATAGAAAAATTACTTAAAGAAAAGATTGGAGGAAATAAATAATGTTTTGCTCAAAATGTGGTAAAGAAATAGATGAATCTGCTGTTGTGTGCACAGGTTGTGGATGTCCTACTGCAAACTATGGTAAACAGACTCAGACAAACAATGCTCAACAACCACCTCAGGTTACTCGTACAGCTGTAGGGTCATATAATGCTTCACCAGCTACATCATTTAATTCAAATTATTCTGAAGCTGATAAGTTAATTATTCCAAGACTTAGGGAATATATCAGTAATGTTAACACGATATTTGTGTTGTCAGTTATAGGATTGGTTTTATCTTTAGGTATAGGTGTGATTTTTGCTGGTATTGCTTTATATAAAGTAAAAAGTTTACCTCAAATCAATTGTACAATTGACGACCCAAATCTTATTGCAGATTTTCAAAAAGCACAGAAAAAATTAAGTACAGGAACTAATATCGCAGCAATAACATTGGTGATTTTTGCCGTTGTTGTTGGGTTTGGTGTTCTTGGAATGCTTTTTAACTTATAATTGATAAAACTGAAATAAGAAATAATATTAAAACGGAGGGTGGAATTTTCCACTCTCCGTTAGCTTTATATCGATATAATGAAATATTGCTACGCAATATGAAGTAATCTTTGATTATGAAGTATTTACTGTCGTAAATATGAAGTGAAGTAAATCCGTTAGGATTTACTTCATTGCAAACCTTTAGGTTTGCTCAAAGAACACTTTGAATGCACGATATGCCATATACACATCAAGTTTTGAAACAACTTCCATTGGTGCATGCATTGAAAGGACAGGCACACCAAGGTCGATTGTGTCAATGTCAAGGTTAGCAACGTACATAGCAACTGTACCGCCACCGCCTGCGTCAACTTTACCGAGTTCGCCAATCTGCCATACAACATCATTTGCATTGAGCATTCTGCGAATTTTACCCATATATTCAGCGGAAGCATCACTTGTGCCACTCTTACCGCGTGAACCTGTGTATTTTGTGATTACAACACCGTTATTTACGAATGAGCAGTTCTTTCTCTCACTTACTTCAGGGAATGTCGGGTCAAATGCTGCGTTAACATCAGCAGAAAGACATTCTGACTTTGAAAGCACTCTCCAAGGCTCAACTCCACCCATACAAGCCAAGTCGTGGATAAAATATTTCATATATGATGAGTTAAGACCTGTGTTACCGTCAGAACCGATTTCTTCCTTGTCAGTAAGAACTGTAAGGCAAGTAAATTCAGGATTTTCGATATCGAAAATTGCCTGTGCAGCAGGATAAGCACAAACCTTGTCATCGTGACCGTAAGCACCGATAAGGCTTCTGTCAAAACCGATGTCACGAGCCTTGAAAGCAGGGACAAGTTCAAGCTCAGCGCTTAAGAAATCGCCTTCAGTAATTCCGTATTTTTCATTGAGAATTTTTATGATGTTGAGTTTAACCTTGTCAGCACCTTCGTCTTTTGAGAATGGACGAGAACCGATAAGAATGTTGAGTTGTTCACCTTGAATGCCTTCGCTCATTGTCTGTTTCATCTGATTCTGTGCAAGGTGTGGAAGAAGGTCAGTAACACAGAATTGCGGGTCATTATCATCTTCACCAACATTGACTTTTACAGTTTCACCGTTTGCCTTAACAACAACACCGTGAAGTGCTAATGGGATTGCAGTCCATTGATATTTCTTGATACCACCATAATAGTGAGTCTTGAAGTATGCAAGGTTTGAGTCTTCATAAAGCGGATTTGGTTTAAGGTCAAGACGAGGTGAGTCAATGTGTGCAGCAGAAATTTTTACACCCTCTGCGATACTCTTTTTACCAAAAACGCAAAGAATGATTGCCTTGTTTCTGTTATTATAGTAAACCTTGTCACCGGCACTATATTTCTTTGTGTTGTCAAATTCAGTATAGCCACGGCTTTCAGCTTCTTTTACGAAAAATTCAACTGATTCGCGTTCAATCTTTGCAAAATCAAGATAAGACTTGTATCCTTCGCAAAAATCGTCAGCAGCCTTAACAACTGCGTCGTCAATCTTTTCCATAGCATGTTTTGGCTCATAGAAAAGTTCTTTTTTCATTTCATTCATATCCATAGTATTATCTCCTTTCAAAAGGTCATTTTATAATTGAATTTGTGCCACTATCGGGCGAATTTCTACATTTATATCATATGGTGGGTAATTCCAGAGAACAAAGTCAGCCTTTTTTGTAAAGAAACTTTCGTCTTTTTGTGCGTTGATTCTCTCGAGTGCCTTTTCTTCTGTTATATTATCCCTTTTCATAATCCGTTCAAGACGAATATCTTTAGGTGCAATAACTGCAACAGTAAAGTCGCAAAGTTTATCTTCACCACTCTCGAAAAGTGCAATAGCATCAATGATTACACCACGATATCCGATTTCACTTATATCCTTTATGATGGATTTGATTTCCTCTGTCACAGCAGGGTGAGTGATTTCGTTTAATGCATTTGTGCTGTCCTCATCAGCAAAAGCACGAGAAGCGAGTAACGGTCTGTTAGTTGTGCCATCATCGTTAATGACATCATCACCAAATCGTTCTTTCAATTTATTTTTGACATCTTCGCTGTTGTTTATTACATCTTTTGCCACTTTGTCAGCATCAATGTGATAACAACCATATGCCATAAGTTTTTGGGCAACGGTGCTTTTTCCAGCACCCGTAAGTCCCGTAAGACCAATAATTTTCATATTTTTTCTTCCTTTAAAGGATATTCCTTCAATGCATTGTATTCAATGTAGTTCCAATGATTTTCAAAATCAGTCTGATTTCTTATTATGTGGTCAGAGTATCGTTTTTGCCACAAAATCTCGTTTTTATCACCTGATAATTCCCAATATTTTTTTGTTGTATATGATTTAAAGTTTCTGATGACATCTTGTAGGGGCAGGTCTCCGTGCCTGCCCGTGTATCGGGATTCAATATTGTCGATTGTGATAAGAAGATGAACATGATTAGGCATTACAATTGCATTTTCTACATCAATATCTTTGTAATTCGTGTTCATAAAACCTATTGCTTTTTCGACTTCTTTTCCTAATGGTGTTAAGACGATTGCATCTTGCGGGCAGGCACGGAGACCTGCCCCTATAATTTCTTCTTTTGATTTATAATGTGCCAGCAAATGCCTTTTATCCTTGACACAAATTGTTACAAAATAACATCCGTTTGAACTGTAATCGTACCCTTGTAACCTTAAATTTTTCCTTTTCGGTAATTCCTTACTCATATTATTTTAATCTTAAACCCTGCTGAACGGATTAAACGGTTATATACTGCCATGCCCATACCTTTTGTGTCGGGACAACGAGCATAAACTTTTCCTGCACCCATTTCGTCAAGTTCACGCAGAGCATCAAAAAGTCTTGCACTCTGACTGAATCCGTCATTTTCCTTGCCGTATGTAACACAAGGGCAGGAGAGTGAATTTTCTTCACCGTCAAAACAGAATGCAGTTACATTATCTTCACTTTCGCAAAGATTTTTAAAGGTTTCAAAATCACTTTTTATAAGAGTTATGTCGGCAGTTGGTGCATAATGCTTGTATTTCATGCCAGGAGATGCTGCAACAGCACCTTCTTGAAGTTGATTAAGCACAGCATCATCAACCACGATTTCACCTATAAGTTCAGTCATTTCTTCAAGTGTCACACCACCTGGACGAAGAAGTCTTGGCGGGTCTTCTGCAAAGGAAATTACAGTCGATTCAACACCAATTTCCGAACTTCCACCGTCAATTATAAGCGGAATTCGACCATTCATATCGTCAAAAACGTATTTTGCATTTGTAGGGCTCGGACTACCCGAAAGATTTGCTGACGGAGCAGCTAAAGGTACACCACAACTCTCAATTATATCTCTTGCAAACTGACTTTTTGGAAGTCTTACGGCAACTGTGTCGAGATTTCCCGAAACAACATTCGAGATTTTTTCACTCTTTTTCATAATCATAGTAAGCGGAGCAGGCCAGAATTTCTCTGCCATAATCTTCACTTTTTCAGGAATTCCCCTAACGAGTGGTGCTAAATCCTCAAACTTTGCAATATGAACAATAAGTGGGTTGTCACTTGGTCTGCCCTTTGCCATAAAGATTTTCTTAACAGCATCTTCATTGAATGTATTGGCAGCAAGTCCGTAAACGGTTTCGGTAGGAATAGCCACAACTTCACCATCATTTATGAGCTTTTTAGCCTCAGTCAATGCTTTTTCATATTCAGTTGTAATGTTAATTACTTCTGTTTTCATAAAAACTACTCGTTTGCTTTCAGTTTTTCAGCAGTATCTGCTGTGATAAGTGCATCAATGATTTCATCAAGGTCACCGTTCATAATCTGCTCGATTTTATAAAGAGTAAGACCGATTCTGTGGTCACTTACACGACCTTGCGGGAAATTGTATGTTCGAATTCGTTCACTTCGGTCGCCTGTACCAACCTGACTCTTTCTCTGACCTGCAATTTCAGCATCGTGCTTTGCCTGTTCAATTTCCAAAAGTCTTGAACGAAGAACTTTAAGTGCCTTGTCTTTGTTTTTGTGCTGACTTCTTTCGTCTTGACACTCAACAACCATACCTGTCGGAATGTGAGTAACACGAATAGCAGAGGATGTCTTGTTAACCTTTTGTCCACCTGCACCGCTTGAACGGAAAACATCAATCTGCAAATCAGCAGGGTTAAGTTCAAAGTCAACATCTTCAGCCTCAGGAAGAACAGCAACAGTAACCGTTGAGGTCTGAATTCTGCCTTGGCTTTCTGTTTCAGGAACACGCTGAACTCTGTGAACACCGCTTTCAAACTTAAATCTTGAATATGCACCGTCACCATCAACGGAGAAAATAACTTCCTTGTAACCACCAAGTTCAGTTGGATTTTCAGAAAGAATTTCCATTTTCCATCCACGAGCTTCAGCGTACATTGTGTACATTCTAAAAAGTGAATTTGCAAAAAGTGCAGCCTCTTCACCGCCTGCACCGCCACGAATTTCGATAATAACGCTACGGTCATCATTAGGGTCACGAGGAAGAAGAAGAATTTTAAGTTCTTCCCAAGTCACATCAAGTTGTTCCTTTGCAGTTTCAAATTCTTCCTGCACCATTTCCTTGAAATCCTTGTCCATTCCGCCTTCATCAAGGAGCATTTTTGACTCCTCAAAAGTGTCTTTATAACCTTTGTATTCACGGAACTTTTCAACAACAGGAGTCAACTGCTTTAATTCTTTCATAAGCTTTGTATATAACTGCTGGTCGCTGACTGTTGCAGGGTCACAAAGTTGTTCATTCACACTTTCAAATCTCTGTTCAATTCCTAATAATTTATCAAACATTTACCTGTTCTCCATCTCTCAAAACTTTCTTAATATTTTTTTCGATTTTCTGTCGTGGCACCATAACCTCACGGTTGCATTTTACACAACGGACACGAAAATCCATACCTACACGAAGGACAAGGAAATCCTTACCACCGCAAGGGTGTTCTTTTTTCATTACAAGAATATCGTTAAGTTTTATATCCATAATCTTCACCATTATATATGATACCATAATATGTAAAAAAATAAAATACTTTTTTATTCTCTTTTAACTGTTTCTTTCATATTCTTTATTATCAATTTCAAAATAAAGGTGAGATTTATGAAAAAATATTATCCTGAGGGAATTATCTTTGAAAGCAGACAGAATAAAAAGTGTATGGAGAGCATCGGCAATCTTCATGAATGCTTTTTAACAGAAAAAATTTTAGAGGGAAAGGTCACTCTCTGTGACCATGAACATAATCTTTATGTTGATTTGGGCATAATACAGGGCGTTATTCCGCGAGAAGAATGTGCGGTGGGAATTTCTGACGGCTCTGTGCGTGATATTGCCATAATTTCAAGGGTAAATAAACCTGTTGCATTTAAAATTATTGATTTTATGGATGACGAAGCAGGAAATCGTACTGCAATTTTAAGCCGAAGACAAGTTCAGGAGGAATGTGCCGAAGAATACATAAAAAATCTTTCACCGGGAGATATAATCGATGCGAAAATTACTCATAATGAATCTTTCGGTTCGTTCTGTGATATAGGTTGCGGAATTTCAGCACTTTTACCTATTGACAGTATTTCCGTTTCCCGTATCCCTCATCCAAATGCACGATTTGCAGTTAATACTATGATAAAAGCAGTTGTAAAAAGCATTGATGAAATGGGCAGAGTAACTCTTTCACATAAAGAACTTCTTGGCACTTGGGAAGAAAATGCAGAAAATTTTAAAGCTGGTCAGACTGTGGGCGGAATAGTCCGTTCCATTGAAAAATACGGTGTTTTTATAGAACTTTCACCAAACCTTGCAGGACTTGCAGAATATTCCGACACAGTTCAGGAAGGGGACTCGGCAAGCGTTTATATCAAAAGCATCAATCCTGAAAAAATGAAAATCAAGCTTTCGATTGTTGATAGCTTTCCCGAAAGAAACAGCGTGGCACCTGTCAAATATTTTTATGACGGTGACCACATTGATTTTTGGCAATATTCACCCGAAATCTGCGATAAAATGATTGAAAGTGTATTTTGAATATAAATATTATTGTCAAAGAGTCAATCTTGTGATAAAATGAACTCAGAATGAAGATTCGGAGGGATTTTTATGAAAAAGATTTTAAGTATTGTAATGTCAGTAATTCTTATTTTCACGGTTTTAGTTCCCGCTTTTGCTGCTGAAAAGAAGTGTGATTGCGGAAACGCACCTGTTGTTCAGGTAAGAGGTATCGGTGAAACTCTCTATGACGGTGAGGGTAATCCTGTTTTTTCTGCCGGAAATATTATTGCAGGAATTTTGCCTGTAATTCCACAACTTGCACAGTTCCTTATAACAATGGATACAGATGTGCTTGTTGATGCTCTCGGTACTGCAGTAAAAGCTATTTTTGGCCCTGTATCATACGACAACAATCTTAATCGTGAGTCAGTTGTTACAGTTAAGAATTACACAAGTGACCCTGTTGAAACTTATGTTGATTTTACAAAAGAAGATGTCGGCTCAGAATATACTCTTGGCAAGGCTGTTCATCAGGAGTTAGGCGACAAACATTCATACCTTTTCATTTATGACTGGACAGCAAATCCTTTTGATATTGCCAAGGACCTTAATCAGTTCATTAAGGAAGTAAAGGAAAAGTCAGGTCACGATAAAGTTGCCCTTTGTGCTGAAAGTATGGGCGGATGTATGACAAATACATACTTGGCTCTTTACGGTTATGAAGATGTACAGACAGTTGTTATGGCAAACTCAGCATTCAACGGACTTGAAATGCTTGGACAGTTATTTATCGGCAACCCACAGATTGACGGTCCTGCACTTGGCGGACTTATCGCACAGAGTATTTACGGAAATGCCGAATACGCTTCCCTTATTCCATATATTTCAATTTTTAGGTACCTTGCAAATCTTGCGAATCGACTTTTTGAGGTTGCAGGCGACAGAATTTACGAGGAAGTTTTAATCCCTGTTTTCGGTTATCTTCCGTCATTTTGGTGCTTTATTCCTGAATATCATTTTGAAGAAGCAATGGCAAAAATGCTTCCTGATGCAGGCCCGGAACTCAAAGCATTTGTTAATGAATACTATGAAAAGGTTGCAAGCAAGACAACTGACCGAGTAAAAGAAATGGTTGAGAGCGAAGATATAAACTATTTCTGCGTTTCAAACTACAACAAGTTTATTGCACCTGTTACAAAGACATCACGTTGGAATTCTGACGGTGTTATTGAAACATATAATACAAGTGGTTTTGCAACAGTTGCTGATATGGGTGAAACTCTCGGTGCAGATTATATTCAGGCGGTAAATAACGGAAAAAATATGATTTCTCCTGACAATATTGTTGACGTTTCAACTGCACAGGCGCCAATGCAGACCTGGATGACAAAGAACTGGGGACATATTGCATACAGACTTGACGACGGTACCTGCGAATTCTATCTCTGGTTACTTACAGCAGACGAGCAATATACAGTCGAATCAAATCCACAGTATCCACAGTTTATGTACTATAACACAGAAATTCCACAGCTTATGCCATTTACTTGCGGTAACGGTGATGTGACAGGTGACGGAAAGGCTACTGCAGTTGACGCAGGACTTATTTTAAAGGCTGTTGCAGGTGTTTACTGTGTGCCTGAAGAAAACTTTATAAATGCAGATATGAACTGTGACGGTAAACTTACAGCAACTGATGCAAGAATTATTCTTAAACAGGTTGCAGGACTTTTATAATGCAGAATTAAGCTGTTTGTTTATTGGAGCTTATTGGGGTAAATGAACACCATTCCGCCCCATCTTTGAGGGGGCTGTCACGAGCTATGCGAGTGACTGGGGGAGTAACTCCCTCCGTCATTTTCTCACGAAAATGCCACGGTGGATTGTCAAGCAAGTGCAACACTTTTCCCATAAAAAACTTCAGCAGGAGTACGCCAACCAAGACATTTTCTTGGTCGGTTGTTCAAGAGGTTGACAACATAGTCAACATCCTCTTGAGTAATAGTACGAAA
>JAFQEE010000002.1 GCA_017399175.1 Clostridia bacterium
GCAGAACAACCAATTAAATAGGTCATTCTGAGGAGTGTAACGACGAAGAATCTCTGTTGGTTTTATTGTACACTTCAAAGGAGATTCTTCGCTACGCTCAGAATGACAAACCAAATTGGTTACCCCGATAAATTATGATTTACACAATAAAGGAGGGTGCGAAACCCTCCTTATCTGTTATGCTATTCCTTTTTCTTCAACTGCTTTACTATCTGATTTCCGTAAACTGCTGTGCCTGTTACAAGGACACCCTGCACTACACTTTCAGGTGAAAGTCCCATAATGGCAATAGCACCTACAACACCAATTCCTGAAAGTATAATCGGAATAAATTTATCGGGAATTTTCTCTGTATCCTTTAAGATTACGCCGATTATATTAAGTACAGGAATGAGTATGAGTGCATTTTCTGTAATAAATTCTATCATAAATTTCTCCTTTTACTATTTAATAAACAAGCTGACCACAGCTCCGCAGACAGCACCCATAAAAGCCACAATCAGCTTATCCCACAATGATGCCGGTCGCTTTTTCAGTGCTTCAATGCTCTCTTTCAGTTCACCCAAGGTCACAAGCATACTGTCAAGTTTTGTAACGCTTTGCACCTGAGTAAGAGTGACCTCGTTGATTTTTTTATAGAGAATTTTTATATCCTCTTCCACAGTATCGAGTCTGTGATTTATAACATCCGTTTCTGTCATAACATCACTCCATTTCACTCTTTTTCACATAACCTGTCACATTCTGACCCACAGGTCTTTTAAAAACTTTGTCCTTGGAGTTTGTTATTCTCATTCTGTTATTCATAACCTTGTCGTCATATATGTAGTATTCACCACTGATTGTGTTTACCTCTTTTGACGCAGTTGCGGTAGCATAAAGCTTTGTATTTTTTAGTTTCACTTTTTCTCCTGCAGCGAAGTTTTTTGTTACAGGTTTGGTGTTTTCCTGTTTTGACGGTTTGCCTTTCTCATAACCATTAAGACCGTTAAGCTTCATAATTGACGGATAATGCTTATATGCTTCATTCAAATCCACATAACCGTTGATTCCGTCAACCTTACCCCTTGAGCTCTTCTGCCAGAGACCGTAAGGCTTATCGAATGTGGGTTTTTCTGTCCATTGTGCAAGCCAGATATCGTAATTTTCAAAAATTTCGTCCTCAAAGTAGTTGTCAAGCCAATGCTTGTTGGCGTAAATACAGACATAATATCCGTAACTTTCCATTTTCTCGCAGAAGGCTTTTGCAATCTGTGAAATCTTTTTTCTCCCAAGAGAAGCAACTCCCGATTCCTCCATATCGTATGCTATGGGATATTCAAAGGTCTTGCCCTTGAGTGCTGAATGGCAATATTCAGCCTCCTTGACCGCTTCTTCAGGTGTTCTTGCATAAGAGTAATGGTATGCACCAACAGGAATACCTACTTTTTTAGCACCCTCATAATTGATATCAAAAAGAATGTCTGTGTTGCCTTTTCCCCAACCAAAAGTGGCACGAATCATAGCAAACTGAATACCGTCAGCCTTGACGAGATTCCAGTTGATTCTCCCCTGCCACTTTGAAACATCTATCCCTTTATATACTGACATAAACTCACCACCCATCATCCTAATCGTGCAAGAATTTTTGCAATTTCAGCATCTACATATTCTTTTGATACTGAATTTTCAAGTTTTGTTTTGTCTTCATCGGTAAAGTCATTTGTTGAAAGGCCTTTACCATCTTCCTTTTGCACAGTATTTCTCGTAATATAACTGACAACAGATTGTTCAAAATTTTTAAATGCATCATCCATTATAACCTGTACTTCATCTGCTATTTTCTGGATGTACTCTACAATCACCTTGTTCTGAACAGCGTTTTCACTATATTTTGACATTTTTGTATCAATAGTAATGCTATCTCCCTTTTCACCTTTGAATGTGCCAAGTCGGATTGCCTCCAGCAACGCGTTGATTGAAAAGTCATTTTCCCTTGCGATTGAATTGTCCGTATCAGGAGAATAGTCAAATGACAGACAGAATTTTCTCGGTTTTACAACCTGTACCGTATTACCGTCTTCATCAATACTTATAATATTAAAATAACATTCAACACCTTTAAGGCAAGTCATTGTCATAGGAATATTATAGGTTATGGTATTTGCTTCTGTGTCCAAAGCAAGATATTGTGTTCTGACCTTTGTGCCCATAAGTGAACGGTATTCGATATAGTATCTGTAATCTCCTATGTAATCAGGAGCAATATTAAATTTTAATGTTGTGGCGTTATGTTCCCACATAACACCTGCGTTTTCGTTGATTTCTCCTTGACTGTCGGGAGTAATATCAATAGAAATAATTTTATTTTCCATAAAAATCTCCTTATTTTTTATAATAATTTTTAAGTTGTAAGGCTGTGTGCTCCATTTCGTATTTTATCTGGTAAAATTTGCGAAGCTTCCTTTCAAGCTCCTTAACAGCCGTTTGGTCCCCCGACTCTTTTGCCTTTTCAATGTCTTTTTTGCATCGATTTATAAAAAAATTCTGCAATGAAATATGATTTTCATATTCCTTTCCAAGCTCTGCAAGTGTTTTTTCAGTTTTCAAATTGCGCCTCCATAGAAGTTGCTTTCTTAATCTGGGATAAAAAATCCTCCTTATGAGGAGGTTTTAATATTTCATTATAAAAAAGCACATATTTCAATGATGTTTCCAGTTTTTTCTTTATGGTGTCAATTGTTCTGTAAAAGGACGAGCGTGATATACAATATTTTTCAGAAATATCACCGATTGACATTTTGTTCTGCCAATAATCAATGGCAATATTACGCTCTTTTGCTGTAAGTTCGTTCTGCATAACCGACCTTACCGTATCCATAAGTTTTCGTCTTTTGTCATACACAAGATATCTGACAAGTGTTTCGGCTGACTTTTTATCAACGACCTCAAAATTTTCCGTGAGATAGAAATATTCTTCTGTCGAGATACATTCCAACTGTCCGCTTTTATAAAGCATTAAAATCCCTCCTTTTGAAAAAAGAAAAACGCATATATTTTCATACACACGTTTTATCGAACATTTGTTCGCCTTGCAATTTCTATTGTAGCAGTAATTTTTATTGTTGTCAACAGGAAAATAATTAAAGACATAAAAAAAGACGGAAATCATACGATTCCCGTCTTAACTGTTTTAATTAAATCTTATTTGAAAATAATACCGATGATTTCACCCAACGCTCTTAAAATATTAGCAAATAAATCAATAATTGTATCAATAAAACTTATTGTGTCTGTAGGAAGTTCACTTGGAAGCTCCGCAGCATCTGCGCCTGCTGCAAACGCAGTAACACACATAGCCAACATCATAGCAACTGTAAGTGCCATTGAAAGTGCTTTTTTCATAAAAATCAGTTCCTTTCTTGTAATAACTTTTTGTGTATATAATTCATTTTATGTGATAATTATATATAATGAAAAATTAAAAGTCAACAAGTTTTAAGTCGAAAATTGATTACAAAAACGATTATGAACACTTGCCATTATTTCTGAACATTATTATTGTTTTTTATCAGAATAAATGAGAATACTATATTGTATCAGGGGGTGAAAAAATGCTTTTTGGTAAGAAAAAACAGGCAGAAAAGAACAGAGAAACCCGAAAGGAAATCAAAAAAATCAGTGAAGAAATTGCAAAAATCTGGAACAGCGAAGAAGATACAAAGCAGTTTGACGCAGAAGGCTGGTACACAGGAAATCCAAAGGATGCAGAAGTTCCCGTTCAGGACGCGGATGATTTGTAAATTCGGAATTCGTAATGCGTAATTATATTTGGCTCCCTCTGACGAGGGAGCTGTCAACGGAGTTGACTGAGGGAGAGATTTAGTGAAAGGATAATCCTATCTCTCCCTCCGTCTGCTATCGCAGACACCTCCCTCGTCAGAGGGAGGCAAAGCACGATACTCCTATACATTATAAATGAAAAAGAACCAATTTCCAAAAAAGGGTTGATTTTTTATATATTATATGGTATTATTTGCTATGTAAGAATATTCGTGATTTTGAGAGAGTGGGGCGACCCGCTCTCTCAAACTTATGTGAGTGTTTTTTATGACAATTTAATATTTTACAGGAGGTTTCTATGAAAAAGAACACTGCCTCAGTGGTTTGGGATATTGCCCAGCCCATTGCTGACGAATTAGGTCTTATTCTCTGGGACGTTAAATTCGTTAAGGAAGGTGCAAGATGGTATCTTCGCATCACAATCGACAAGGAAGACGGCGTTTCTATCGACGACTGTGTCAATATGCATCACGCTATTGACGGACCTTTGGATGAAGCTGACCCTATTGAACAGGCTTATAATCTTCAGGTACAATCCCCCGGTATTGAACGCGAGCTTTGCAGAGATTTTCACTTTGAGTGCTATTTAGGTGAAAAAATTCAGGTACGACTTATCAAGGCTTTTGAAGGCAAACGAGAATACAAGGGTATTCTTATTGACTATGATAATGATAGTGTCACAATCGCTATTGATGAGGAAACTGAAATGAACATATTAAAGAAAGAAGCATCATGGATTAAGGCTGACGATTTCGGTGGAATCGGAAGCATTGACGAATGAAAGCAGGAGGTTTTATAGAAAATGAATAAGAATTTTTTTGAAGCAGTTGCGCTGATGGAAAAGGAAACAGGTATTCAGGCTGATTACCTTTATGACAAAATCAGCGAAGCTATCGTAAAGGCTGTTAGAAAAGACTATAATAACAAGGACGTTGTTTCTTGTGACATCGACCCTGAAGCTCGTACAATGAGAGTTTATGTTCACCTTAACATTGTTGATGAGCTTGAAGATTGGGATACAGATATCCTTGTTGAAGATGCACTTGAATATCGTGCAGACGCAAAGGCTGGCGAAACTCTTGAAATCGACCTTGACACAATGAAGTTCGGTCGAATTGCTGCACAGACAGCAAAGCATGTTATCCGTCAGGGTATCAAGGATGCTGAACGCGGTCAGGTTATTAAAGATTTCCAGTCAAAGACAAAAGACCTTGTTACTGCAAAGGTAAGCAGAATCGACCCTGTTACAGGAAATGTTACACTTGAAATCGGTAAGGGCACAGCAGTTCTTCCGAAGGGTGAACAGGTTCCCGGTGAAACATTCACAGAAGGACAGCTTATCAAGGTTTACATCAGCGATGTTAAAGAAACAACTCGCGGACCAAGCATTATGATTTCAAGAACTCATTCAGGTCTTGTAAAAAGACTTTTTGAACAGGAAGTTCCTGAAATTTCAGAGGGTATCGTTACAATTCACTCTGTTTCCCGTGAAGCAGGTATCAGAACAAAGATGGCTGTTAGCAGTGCAGACGAAAATGTTGACCCAATCGGTTCATGTATCGGTCAGCGTGGTGCTCGTGTTAACAACATTGTTGAGGTTCTTGGCGGCGAAAAGATTGACATTGTGAAATACAACGAAGACCCTGCACAGTTTATTGCTGCTGCGCTTGCTCCTGCAAACGTACTCGAAGTTGAAATTATTGACGCAGATGCAAAATCATGTCAGGTTACAGTTCCTGACCACCAGTTATCTCTCGCTATCGGCAACAAGGGCTTGAATGCAAAGCTTGCTGCTAAGCTTACAGGCTGGAAAATCGACATTAAGCCTGAAAGCGGTTTCTACGAGGGCTAATCACTATTAAGATAAAAGGAGATGAAGTCGTGAAGCAGAAAAAAATTCCAATGCGAAGATGTAACGGTTGTAATGAACAAAAGCCTAAAAATGAGCTCATCAGAATCGTCAGAAGTCCTGAGGGTGAAATAAGCCTTGACCTTAAAGGCAAAGCATCAGGCAGAGGTGCATATATCTGTAACGATTTGGAATGTCTCCGAAAAGTGAGAAAATCACGCAGAATCGACAGAACATTTGAAATGACTATACCTGACACCGTTTATGACAGTCTGGAGGAACAGATTAAAAACAATGATTAACGAAAAATTAAGCGGACTTTTGGGATTGTGCCGTCGTGCAGGAAAAATGTCGTTAGGACACGACGCAGTAATCACTTCAATCAAAAAAAGAAAAGCGAAGTTGGTTATCACCTGTTGCGACACTTCAGAAAGACTTAAAAGAGAAATGCAGGATGAATGTTCTTATGATAACAGAAATATTAAATATATAGATGTATCATTTGATATGAAAGAACTTTCACTTTGCATTAATGCTCGTGCAGGAGTTATTTCAATTGACGACAGCTCATTCGCAGAAAGAATGGCAGAAATTATAACGGGAGGTTATGTAAATGATTAAAAAGTACAAAGTGCACGAAGTTGCCAAAGACTTTAATATCCCAAGCAAATTTATTATAGAAAAAATTTCACAGTATTTCGAAAGTGAAAAGAAATCACAGACAGCTCTTGAAGAAAAAGAACTTGATTTTATCTTTGATGTAATCACAAAGGAAAATTCAGTAAAGAGTTTTGATGAATATTTCAGCGCTGCTCCACAGGAAAAGCCAAAAGCTGAACCAAAAGCAGAACAGAAAAAAGACAATAAGGCTACTGCAAAGGACAAAAAGGAGCAGAAAGCAAACGAACCACAGAAGAATGCTCCTGCTAACCAGAATGCACAGCCAAAGAAAAAGGAAAAGGACCAGAACAAACCTTTACAGGCTCGTACAAAAGGTGAAATGCGTCATATTGATACAAGAGCAAACTCCTTTGATGCTGAAAAATACAACGAAAAATATGAAAATATTGCTCCTGCTAACGCTCACCAGAGTGATAACATGGTGAAAAAGCAGAAGCTTAAGCAAAAGAGCCAGCAGTACCGCAAACAGGGTATGAGAAGTGGCAAAAAGGAAACAGAAGCAGAAAGACTTAAGAGAATTGCAGCAGAAAGAGCAAAGAAACCACCTGTAATCACAGTTGGTGACGAAATCACAGTCGGTGAACTTGCATCTCGTCTTAAAATGACTGCTGCTGAAGTTATCAAAAAACTCTTTACTCTTGGTATGATGGCTTCTGTTAACGAAGTTATCGACTATGATACTGCTGAAATCGTAGCAACTGAACTCGGTGCAAAAGTTAACCGTGAAGTTGTTGTTACAATCGAAGAAAGAATTATTGATGACTCAGAAGACGATGAAGAAAACCTTGTAACCCGTGACCCTGTTGTAGTTGTTATGGGACACGTTGACCATGGTAAGACATCTCTTCTTGACGCAATTAAGAACACAAATGTTACTGCTACTGAAGCAGGTGGTATTACTCAGCACATCGGTGCTTACAGAGTAAACCTTAACGGTCAGTACATCACATTCCTTGACACACCTGGTCACGCAGCATTTACTTCAATGCGTGCTCGTGGTGCTCAGGCTACTGACGTTGCAATCCTTGTTGTTGCTGCTGACGACGGTATTATGCCACAGACTATTGAGGCTATTAACCACGCAAAGGCTGCTGAAGTTGACATTATCGTTGCTATTAACAAAATGGATAAACCGGGTACAACTGTTGACAAGATTATGCAGCAGTTAACTGAACACGGTCTTGTTCCTGAAGAATGGGGTGGCGATGTTATCTGTGTTCCTGTTTCTGCAAAAACACATATGAATATTGATAAACTCCTTGAAAATGTTCTTCTCACAGCAGAAATGAGAGAACTCAAGGCTAATCCTAACAGAGCGGCTAAGGGTATCGTTATCGAAGCTCGTCTTGATAAAGGTAAGGGCCCTGTTGCTACACTTCTTGTTCAGAACGGTACACTTCATTCAGGTGATATCGTTGTTGCAGGTACAGCAGTTGGTCGTGTTCGTGTTATGGTTGACGACAAGCACCGTGCACTTAAAGAAGCAGGTCCATCAGTTCCTGTTGAAATTATGGGTCTTGACGAAGTTCCACAGTCAGGTGACATCTTCAATGCTGTTTCTGACGAAAGACTTGCTCGTGAGCTTGTTGAAAAGAGAAAGCAGGAAAAGAAGGAAGAACAGTTCAATCAGTACCAGAAGGTTACTCTTGATAACTTGTTCTCATCAATCAATGCAGGTAAAATCAAGACTCTTAACATTATCGTTAAGGCTGACGTTCAGGGTTCAGTTGAAGCAGTTAAGCAGAATCTTGAAAAACTTTCTAACGAGGAAGTTCAGGTTAAGGTTATCCACGGCGGTGTTGGTGCAGTAAGCGAATCAGATATTATGCTTGCAAACGCATCAAATGCTATTATCGTTGGTTTCAATGTTCGTCCTGACCCTGTTGCTACTGAAATTGCAGAGCGTGACGGTGTTGATATGAGAATGTATCGTATCATCTATGACTGTATCGAAGAAATTGAAGATGCTATGAAGGGTATGCTTGCACCTAAATTCCGTGAAGTATTACTTGGTAGAATTGAAGTTCGTAACGTATTCAAGCTTTCTTCTGCAGGTACAATCGCAGGTTCTTATGTTCTTAACGGTAAGGTTCAGAGAAACGCACAGATTCGTGTTGTTCGTGACGGTATTGTTATTGCTGAAGATTCAATTTCTTCACTTAAACGATTTAAGGATGACGTTAAGGAAGTGGCTTCAGGATACGAATGCGGTATCGGTCTTAACAAGTTCAATGACGTTAAGGAAGGCGACATTTTTGAAGCCTTTATTATGGAGGAATACAGAGACTAATGGCAGGATACAGAGTAGGTAGAGTATCGGAAGATATTAAACGAGAAATCGTTGCCGTTATCCGTGAATTAAAAGACCCGAGAGTAAGAGATAAAATTCTTACTGTTGTTCGTGTTGATGTAAGTTCTGACCTTTCATTCGCAAAGGTTTATGTAAGTTCAATGAGTGGCATTGACGATGCAAAAGAGGCAGTTAAGGGACTTACATCCGCAACAGGTCTTATCAGACGAGAGGTTGGCAGTAAATTGCACCTGAGGAAAACTCCTGAGCTTAAATTTATTGCCGACGATTCCGTAGAGCACGGTATGGAAATATTTAAGAAAATCGAAAGCACAGTTGAGGCTTCCGACGAGGAATAAAAATGAAAATGATAGATGTTATGGAGTGCGTGTCACTCTTAAAGGAATTTGATAATTATCTTATCCTTTCGCATCGCAACCCTGATGGTGATACTCTTGGCAGTGCCTTTGCACTTAAAAGAGCACTGGATTTGTTGGGTAAAAAGTCTATGGTTCGCTGTAATGACGAAATGGCTGACAAATTTTCATATTTGTGGCAGAATCTCGACAACAGCGAAATAAAATTTGATAAAATTATTGCAGTTGATGTGGCTGACAAAAAGCTTCTTGGTGAAGAATTTGAGGCAAAATACGGTGACAATGTGTTCTTATGTATTGACCACCATATGTCAAACCGAGAATATGCAGAAAATCTTCTTTTAGAGGACAGAGCAGCCGCTGCAGTTGTAATTTACGAGGTTATTTGTGAATTGGGAGTTGAAATAACTCCTGAAATCGCTAACTGTGTTTATACAGGACTTGCAACTGACACGGGTTGCTTTATGTTCTCAAACACAACACCGACAGTTCACAGAATTGCTGCTGAGGTTATGGAAAAGGGTGCCGACTACACACTTATCAACCGTCTTATGTTTGAAACAAGAACACTTTCATATATAAAGCTTGAGCAGATGGCAGTTGCATCCATTGAATCACATTTCAACGGAAAATGTGCAATTATGATAATCACACAGGAAATGTTCAAGGAAAGCGGTTCAGATGAGAGCGAATGTGACGGAATTGCATCTATCCCTCGCAAAATCGAGGGTGTAAAAGTGGGTGTTACCATCCGTGAGCAGACTAACGGTAAGTACAAGGTTTCACTTCGTACTGTTGAGCCCTTTGATGCAGCAAAAATCTGTTCACACTTTGGTGGTGGCGGTCATAATCGTGCGGCTGGTTGTGAATTTGATTGTTCATTGGATAAAGTGAAAATTCAGTTGCTCTCAAAGATTGCAGATTGTTTTGAATAATTTGTCAATGGGATACGAAATTAATTTGTGACCGGTAGGGCGGGGTCTTGACCCCGCCGAAAAGCAACATACAAACCGACAACGGCTACAACACACCAAATCGGTCGCCTTGTAGGGTCGGGTCTCCGTGCCCGACCGCGGATTTATCGGTTGACTACGGGCAGGCACAGAGACCTGCCCCTACATTCCAACCATATTGGTTAATATTTTACAATCGCAACGCAGTTCCGACATTCTGCATTCTGCACTTGCCCAACAATCTCCAATTTGTCTATCATTTGTGATTGTAACACAGTTCATTCGAGTGGTATTTTCACTTCGTGAAAGTTATTATAAAGAAGGTATTTTAAAATGACAGGTATAATTTGTCTTGACAAGCCCTGCGATATGACATCATTTATGGCTGTTAAAAGAGCCTCAAGAATTCTTGGTGTCAAAAAAGCAGGTCATACAGGAACGCTGGACCCTATGGCTACCGGTGTGCTTGTTATTATGTTGGGACATTGTACACGATTTATTGAACTGTTGCCCGAACACAGGAAAAGTTATACCGCAAGGGTGAAACTCGGCATCACAACTGACACACTTGACATTACAGGTGAAGTTTTATCGGAAAGTGAAGTTGATGTTACATTGGAGCAGTTGCTTTCTGTGGCAGAAAATTATAAAGGTGAAATAATGCAGACACCACCAATGTACTCGGCACTAAAAAAAGAGGGTGAACGACTTTACGATTTGGCACGAAAAGGCATTGAAATCGAGCGTGAAAGCAGAAAAATCACCATTGAGAATTTAAAAATCTATGATTTTAACGGAACTGAATTTTCTATGGATGTGACCTGCTCGGCAGGTACATATATCCGTTCACTTTGTGATGATATAGGTCGAGAGTTGGGCTGTGGTGCTGTTATGACATCACTTCGCAGAACTGAGGCCAACGGATTTTCTATTGAAAAGTCAGTTACTCTCGAAGAATTAGAAAAACTTGTAAGTGAAAACAGAGTTGATGAAGTCATTACACCAGTTGAAACTGCACTTATGAGTTATCCTGAAATATGTGTTTCAAAACCACAGGCAAACCGTTTTCAGAACGGTGGTACTTTGGGTTATGAACGCTTACACGGTGACTTTCCTGTTGGAATTTACCGTGTTTACTCCCCTGATCGTGAATTTTTAGGTCTTGGGGAAATACATACAGAAAAAGGCGACCTTACAGTCAGAAGGGTGCTGGTAAAAGAATGAATAAACTTGCATTGGCACTTGGTACTTTCGATGGGTTACATCGTGGTCACCTTAATGTGCTGAATGAAGCAAAGACATTTGCATTGGAGGGCTTTGTCCCTGCTATGCTTATGTTTGATACACATCCCCAATCCGTACTTAAAGGCTTTGCACCTCCCCTGCTTATAACACCGGAGGACAAGGAAATTCTTGCAAAACAAAACGGTGTTTTACCCGTTCATATAAGTTTCCAGGAAATCCGCAACCTTTCTCCCGAAGAATTTTTGCGTGACATTCTTATAACTCGGCACAATGTTGGTGCTGTTGTATGTGGTGAAAACTTTCTTTTTGGTAAAGACGGTGGCGGTAACAGTAAAATTTTATGCGAATTATGTGAAAAATACGGTGTTGTTTATCGCATGGCAAAAAGCACAATGTATAAGGGCGAAATGATTAGTGCCACAAGAATTCGTGAGGCTCTGGCGAATGGTGATATTAGAATTGCCAACGAGATGCTCGGACGAAATTTCTCATATGATTTTCTTGTGGTTGAGGGGAACAAAATCGGCAAAAAGATTTTAGGCTTTCCTACAATCAATCAGCATTTTCCAACAGGGTTTATTAACCTTAAACACGGTGTTTATGCTTCGCAATCAACAGTTGACGGTAAAATTTATCCGTCAGTTACAAATTTCGGTTGTCATCCCACAATCGGTGGTGACAAGGTCCTTTCTGAAACTTGTATTTTAGGGTTTGACGGTGATTTGTATTACCAGAAAATCCGCGTTGAACTTATTGATTTTATTCGTGCAGAAAAAAAGTTCAACTCAAAGGACGAATTAAAAGCACAAATTGATGCAGACAGCAAATCGGCTATTGAAATATTTAACAAAATGGTTTAAAATGTTAATAGTGTCAATTAGTGCTTATTTCCGATTTTTCGGATAGCAATATATTAGGGTTGTTGGAATTGAGTATTGGGGTATAAAAATACTCGATTTCCCTCACCAAAAATGAAAGGGAATGATTTTTTATGGCAAACGTATTTTTTAAAGCATTCTGCCGAGTTTATCAGAAGGTAATTATGTTCGTTGAGTTCTTCTTACCTTGGGGTGAACCTGAAATGCTTACAGGTCCCGGAAGTATCAAAAAGCTTCCTGCATTCGTTAAGAGCAAGGGCGTTGACAATGTTCTTATCGTAACTGATAAGGGACTTACTTCTCTTGGACTTCTTAACTCACTTTATGAAGAATTGGATAAGGCTGGTGTTAAATACACAGTATTTGACGGTGTTCAGCCAAACCCAACCATTGACAACATTGAAACTGCAAGACAGATGTATCTTGACAACGGTTGTCAGGGTATTATCGCATTCGGTGGCGGTTCACCAATGGACTGTGCAAAGATTGCAGCGGCAAGAGTTGTTAAACCAAATCAGCCAATTGAAAAAATGCGCGGTATTATGAAAATCGGTAAGAAACTTCCTCCGTTCTTTGCAGTTCCTACAACAGCAGGTACAGGTTCAGAATGTACACTTGCAGCGGTTGTTTCTAACCCAAAAACACACGAAAAATACGCTTGTAACGACTCTGTTCTTCGTCCTCCTTATGTTGTGTTTGACCCTGAACTTACAGTTGGTCTTCCTCCACACATCACATCAACAACAGGTATGGATGCTCTTACTCACGCTGTTGAAGCATATATCGGTAACAGTAATGTTCCTTCAACAATCAAGTTTGCTGAAAAGGCAACAAAGATGATTTTTGAAAACCTTGAAACAGTTTACAACGACGGTAAGAATGTTGAAGCAAGAAATCAGATGCTTTTAGCATCATATAACGCAGGTATGGCATTTACCCGTGCTTATGTCGGTTATGTTCACGCAATTGCACATAACCTTGGCGGTTTCTACGGACTTCCTCATGGTCTTGCAAACGCTGTTATTCTCCCTGTTGTGCTTGAAAGCTATGGCAGTGCAGTTTACACACCACTTGCAAAACTTGCTGATATCGTTGGTATCAAAGGTGACAGCGAAGAAGCAAAAGCAAAGGCATTTATCGCTGAAATCTATGCTATGAACGAAAGAATGAATATTCCAAAGGGCTTTACACAGATTAAGGAAGAGGACATCCCGACAATCGTTGAGCGTGCTCTTAAAGAAGGTAACCCACTTTACCCTGTTCCTGTAATCTATGGTAAAGAAGAAATGACTGCAATCGTTAAGTCATTGATGATTAAGGAATAATTTAATACATAAAAGAATTAAGGAACTCCAAATTAGGAGTTCCTTTTTTGTTGCAAAATCAAATTATAATTTATCGGGATATGTGGCGAAGCCACAATAAAGTAAATCCTTGCGGATTTATGAAGTATCCTGACGGATATGAAGTAGCTTACGCTATGAAGTATGCCTTACGGCATATTAAGGATTTGCTTTACTTCATATTTGTCAACGATAAATACTTCATAATCGAAGATTACTTCATATTGCGTAGCAATATTTCATTATTCATCCCCTACAAACTCCAATTTGTATGTCATTCTGAGCGTAGCGAAGAATCTCTCCAACAGTTAACATATCAACCAACGGAGATTCTGCCAAATAAAACGGTGGGGTCAAGACCCCCACCCTACCAAAGCTAACACAAAAGCAAATTGTACCACTATAAAATTGAATTATTTTTTCGCAAGACAATGTGTCGGAGGCGAAGCTGTATAAAAATACCGCGAGCCGATAGACACGCGGTATTGTGGAAAAAGAATCAATTTTATTTATTTGCTATTTTTGCGATACTTTCTTCAAGCATATTGAGTTTTTCGTTATACTTTGCGAGTTTTTCGCGTTGTTCGTTAACAAGTGCTTCAGGTGCTTTTGCGACAAATTTTTCGTTGTTGAGTTTGCCTGAAACAAATGCGATTTCTTTAAGCACACCTGCTTTTTCTTTTTCGAGTCTTTCGAGTTCTGCCTTGAAGTCAACGAGTTCGTCAAGTGGAATAAAGAGTCTTGCGTCTTCTGTGATAATTGCAACTGCCTCGTCATTTTCATAGCCCTTAACGAGCTGAACATCACTTGCTGATGCGAGTCTTACGAAGAAGTTTGCACCCTCAGAGAATGTGTTTTCATATGATGTTTCAATGAAAATCTTTGCTTTCTTTGATGGTGGTACATTCATTTCTGCACGGCGGTTACGAACAGCCTTAATTGCCGTCATAACTCTTTCCATTTCTGCCTCGTCAGCCTTGAATGAAAGGTCATCAGTAAATACTGGCCACTCTGAAATCATAATTGAATCGCCATCGTGTGGAAGTGTCTGCCAGATTTCTTCTGTGATAAATGGCATAAACGGATGTAAGAGTTTGAGTGTATTTGACATTACATAAACGAGAACTGCTTTAACAGTAGCCTTTGCAGTAGCACATTCACCATTAAGACGAATTTTTGCGATTTCAATGTACCAGTCGCAGAATACATCCCAGATAAAGTCATAAAGTTTCTGTACAGCAAGTCCGAGTTCGAACTTTTCAAGTGAATCTGTAACATCCTTAACAAGGTCATTATACTTACTTAAAATCCATTTATCTTCGATAGCAAGGTTCTTTGGAACATAAGGTGCATATTCGTTTTCATCAAGGTTCATAAGGATGAAACGAGCTGCATTCCAAATCTTATTAGCAAAGTTACGACTTGCTTCAACCTTTTCGTCAGAGAAACGCATATCATTTCCCGGGCTGTTACCTGTTGCAAGAGTAAATCTTAATGCGTCAGCACCATACTGGTCGATAATTTCAAGTGGGTCGATACCGTTGCCAAGAGATTTTGACATCTTTCTACCCTGTGCATCACGAACAAGACCGTGAATAAGAACTGTGTCAAACGGAACTTGTCCTGTGTATTCAAGAGCAGAGAAAATCATACGAGAAACCCAGAAACCGATGATATCGTAACCTGTTACAAGTGTATTTGTTGGGTAGTAGTGTTTAAGGTCTTCTGTCTGTTCAGGCCAACCGAGTGTTGAGAATGGCCAAAGTGCTGATGAGAACCAAGTATCAAGAGTATCTTCGTCCTGATGAATATTTTTACTGTTACACTTTGGACAAGTGCAAATCGCATCTTTTGTAACAACTGTTTCGCCACAATCGTCACAGTACCAAGCAGGAATTCTGTGTCCCCACCATAACTGACGAGAAATACACCAGTCACGAGTACCGTTCATCCAGTTAAGATAGTTCTTTGTAAAGCGTTCAGGAATGAACTTTGTTTCGCCTTTTTCTACTGCTTCAATAGCAGGTTTTGCAAGCGGAACCATACGAACGAACCACTGTTTTGAAACCATTGGTTCAATAGTGTTATGACAACGATAGCAAGTACCAACTTCGTGCTTACGAGGTTCAACTTCCTTGAGATATCCGCCTGCTTTAAGGTCCTCAAGGATTGCTTTTCTTGCTTCCATTGTTGTCATACCTGCATACTTACCACAGTCAAGAACCTCAGGCTCATTTTCAGTAGCACGACCGCTTGCGATAAGCTCGTCGGCAATTCTCTTGTCCTCTGCACCTGTAAGATGACCATCATAAGTAAATGTACGAACGATAGGAAGGTTGTTTCTCTGACCAACCTCAAAGTCGTTAGGGTCGTGAGCAGGAGTGATTTTAACAACACCTGTACCCTTTGTCATATCTGCATGTTCGTCACAAACGATTGGAATTTCCTTGTTAAGTAAAGGCAAGATAACGTGACAACCGTGAAGATGCTTGTATCTTTCGTCAGCCACATTGATAGCAACCGCTGTGTCACCAAGCATTGTTTCAGGACGAGTTGTAGCAAGTTCAAGTTTTTCGCCTGTTTCCTTAACTGTGTAAAGAAGATGCCAGAAACTACCGTCCTGTTCTTCGTATTCAACTTCTGCATCAGAAATTGATGTGTTACAGCAAGGGCACCAGTTAACCATACGGTTACCGCGATAAATCAAATCTTTTTCATAAAGACGACAGAAAACCTCGTTAACAGCCTTACTGCAACCCTCGTCAAGAGTAAATCTTTCTCTGTCCCAGTCGCAGGATGAACCGAGTTTCTTTAACTGTTCGATAATTCTGCCACCGTACTGTTTTTTCCAGTCCCAAGCTCTTTCTAAGAAGCCATCACGACCTAAATCTTCTTTAGTGATACCTTCCTTACGCATTGTTTCAACGATTTTTGCCTCAGTTGCAATTGATGCGTGGTCAGTACCCGGTAACCAGAGTGTGTCATAACCTGCCATTCTGTGATAACGGATAAGAATATCCTGTAATGTGTTATCAAGAGCGTGGCCCATATGAAGCTGACCTGTAATATTTGGTGGCGGAATTACAATAGTGTAAGTCTTTTTACCTTCTTCACGCTTTGCGTGGAAATATTTGTTGGAAAGCCAGTCTTTGTATATCCTGTCTTCAACATTTTTAGGATTATACTGTTTTTCAAGTTCCTTGGACATATATATTCTCCTTAAACATTATTTACTTATTTAGTGTCATTCTGAGCGTAGCGAAGAATCTCTACTATCATTTTAGTAGACCCTTCGTTTCACTCAGGGTGACTTTTGCTTTGGTAAGTTGTTTGATGTCATTCTGAGCATAGCGAAGAATCTCAACGACGAGACCCTTCACTTCGTTCAGGGTGACTTATATTTTTTGTGTCATTCTGAGCGTAGCGAAGAATCTCTCCCAAAGTAAAATATAAAACCAACATAGATTCTTCGTCACTCCGTTCCTCAGAATGACTTATAATATTAGTTTTCTTATCAAAAATCTATACTATTTCATCCCATAAATCTTTCCATTGTGGATTCACGGACTCGACTAAAGCGTTTTTCTTTGCTCTAACCCAACCCTTTAGCTGTTTTTCTCGTTGAATAGCATCTCGAACATCTTTTGCTGTTTCAACATAAACAAGTTTTGTCACATTATATTTTGAAGTAAACCCTTCAACAAGATGATTTCTGTGTTCATAAACGCGGCGAGTTATGTCATTTGTAACACCGATATACATTACTTTGTTTGTTTTGTTAGTTAAAATATATACATAATACATTTTTTGAGATTCTTCGCTACGCTCAGAATGACCTATAATTTTAGTTATCTGTTTTCTAAAAAGAGATTCTTCGCTACGCTCAGAATGACCTCCTAACTAAGTTGTCTTTACACTGTAAGTGAAGTTATGATACTGGAGTAAACCTTTACAGGGTCGTTTATGAAATTTTGTTTTACTGTTTCTAATTGAAGGCTATCAACGACATAAATTGACAGTTTCATCATTTCTGTATCACGGTCAAAAAGGGTGAATGTGATTGTGTAGCCACCGTCGTCTTCCTTTTTGACTTCAATTTTATTTTCGCGTTCAATTTTTGCTTTTGTTGTAAGGCGGATTGCAGAATTAACTGCTTTTTCACGAACAGTACGAGGAAGGCTTGTCTGTAAAAGTTCAGCAGCATCCCTGCCCTTTTCTGTAACTGAAATGACTTCTTCGTCATCGAGAATATCGGCTGTAATATTGCCTGTTTTTAAAAGTTCTTCGATTGCCTGACCAACTTCAAAAAAGTTTGCAAGGCCGTCCTCCTGCATAGCATCGTTGAGCATCTGTCGTGTCATAGGTGCATCAATACTTTTAAGAAGATAACAGACAAGAAGTCTTATATCATCACGGTTGCGGAGTCCGCCGAGTTCAATTCCCGCATCAAATGCATCAAAATCCATAAGTCTCACTCCTGCAATTCTTTAAGTATTTCTTTAATATCCTGACGGACATAAGTTGGTTTGATTTCGCTGTTTTCGATGTCGTCCACTGTACTTTCGCCACTTAACACGCAGATTGTGTCAACACCTGCATTATATCCTGACGCAATATCAGTATAAAGTCTGTCACCGATTACAACAGTTTCTTCTTTTGTGAAATCGGAACGCTCAACAGAGAAATCAATCATAAATCCGTCGGGTTTTCCTATATAAAGTGGTCTGCGGTTTGTTGCATAATTTATAGCCTCGCACATTGCGAAACAATCAGGCACAAGACCAAATTCAGTAGGACAACCTCTGTCAGGATTTGTTGCGATATATGGAATATCCTTTTTAGTCTGTAAGAGATATGACACATCCCACAACTTTTTATATGTAAGTTCAGTATCATAACCAACGCAGATACAGTCAGTATCTTCGTCTGCCTCGGTTGTGATATTGACACCGTATTTTTCCATTTCAGCAATCATTGAAGCAGTTCCCATACAATATATTTTCTTATTCGGGAAATGCTTGTTGAGATAAAGTGCTGTTGCTTGGGAAGATGTGAAGAAATTATCCTCAGTCACCTTTATTCCCATATTTGAAAGTTTAATAACATAATCCTTGACCGAACGGGACGAGTTGTTTGTGATAAATACATACTGTCCGCCAACAGACTCGATATGTGCTAAAAATTCATTGACACATTCGAAAAGACGAGCACCCTCATAGATTGTTCCGTCCATATCAAGCAAGAATAACTTTTTATCTTTTAACGACATTTTCTGTCCCTCTTATCTGTTAGCCTTTAACTTGGCAAATAATTTCACATTTCCTGATTTCACCTTTGAAATAAATGTGCCTTCAAGGTAAGTTAAAAATGTGAATTTAAGTTTAATCGGAATAAGCATAAGCTTCATTACAAGTGAATTTGGTTTTGCAATTTTAAGTGATTTTCGTACATTGTCACTTGTAATTATATTTTTAATCTCCTGCATTTTCTCTTTAAATGAAAGAGTGCAAGCAGAATTAGTTACATTTTCAATACAACCTACCACGCGTTCAATATAACGGCGGTAAATCATTTCACGGCTTTCTTCGGAATGAACATTCCAATGCTTATACAAATCAAGCATCCAGCCGTGTTCTTCTTCTCTTTTTGCGTACATATCACTTCTGTATTTTGCAGTTTCGCTGTCAGAACGAGCACGCATAAAGTGGTAATATTTATCTTCCATTAAAACTACTCGTTCCACATCACGAACAACATCAAGGTTGAATGGAAAATCGTCCCAGAATGTGTTTTTAAAACGAATGTCATTATCCATTACATACTTTCTTTCGAAAAGCTTGTTCCAAGGTGTATAGAGTAAGTTTTTATCAAACATTTTGTGAGCATACTCACGGAATTCCCTTTGTGAAGAAAACTCCTTTGTAGGTAAAGTCTGCTCTTGTGTATAAAATTCTGTATCGGAATAATAAGTGTCGATATAGTACCCTGCAACGACGAGTTGAGCGTTATTTTTTTTCGCCATTTTGTACATATCTTCGAACATTGTGGGCTCTGCCCAGTCATCGGAATCCACGAAATAAAGGTATTCACCACGAGCCTTTGGAATTGCAGTATTACGAGCAGACGGTGCACCGCCGTTTTCCTTATGGATAACGGTAATTCTGCTGTCCTTTAAAGCATAAGCATCACAAATTGCACCGCTATTGTCAGGCGAACCGTCGTCAACAGCAATCAATTCCCATTCGGTTAAAGTCTGTGCTTGTATGCTTTCGATACATTTTCCTATGAAATTCTGGACGTTATAGACCGGCATTATGGCTGTGATTTTGATATCACTCATTACCCAATTCCTCCTCACAAAGAGCCAATGCAGACTCGATGCATTTATCCATATCGTAATATTTATACTGACCTAAACGACCGCCGAATATGACATTTTTCTCATTGTCGGCAAGTTGTTTGTACTGTTCATAAAGTGAATTATTTCTGTCATCATTAACGGGATAATAAGGCTCATCACCTTTTTTCCAATCGGCAGGATATTCACGGGTTATAACTGTTTTCGGCTGATTACCGAACTCAAAATGCTTGTGCTCAATAATACGAGTATAAGGCACTTGTCTTTCGTTGTAATTGACAACAGCAACAGGCTGAAATTCCTTAATATCCAAAGTTTCTGTTTCAAATCTCAAACTGCGATAATCAAGTTCACCGAGAGAATAGTCAAAGTAACTGTCGATTGTGCCTGTATAGACAATCTTTTCGGCAAGTGACAGAAATTCTTCTCGGTTTTCGAGAAAATCTGTATTAAGACGAACTTCAACACCATCAAGGAGTTTGTCAATAATCACATTGTAGCCACCGACAGGAATGCCCTGATAAGTGTCATTGAAATAGTTGTTGTCATAGGTGTAACGGACAGGCAGACGCTTGATAATAAATGCAGGTAAATCCTTACAATCGCGTCCCCACTGTTTTTCTGTGTAGCCCTTGACGAGTTTTGTGTAAATTTCACGACCAACAAGGCTGATTGCCTGTTCTTCAAGATTTTTGGGTTCTCCCTTAATTTCAGCACGCTGTTCTTCAATTACTGCCTTTGCCTCTTCAGGAGTTGTTACACCGAAAATCTGTGAAAAAGTGTTCATATTGAACGGCAGGTTGTAAAGCTTGCCTTCATAATTTGCCATTGGTGTGTTTATAAAACCATTGAATTCACAAAACGAATTCACATAATCCCACACTTTTTTATTGCTTGTATGGAAAATATGTGCACCGTACTTGTGAACGGTAATATCCGCCACTTTTTCGCAATAGATATTACCACCCGTATGATTTCTTTTTTCAATTACAAGGCACTTTTTACCTCGTTTTGTCGCTTCGTGAGCAAACACAGCACCAAAAAGTCCCGCACCCACTATCAGGTAATCATACTGTTTCATAAAACACCATTTAATAATGCAAAATGCAAATCGCAAAGTGCAAAATGAACAACCATATTGGCTTGTCATTCTGAACGAAGTGAAGAATCTCTTTACCATTTTAATAGACCCTTCACTGCGTTCAGGGTGACCATAAGTTTGATGAGATTCTTCGTCGCTTTGCTCCTCAGAATGACATTTGTATTTGAGAATTGCAGATAAAATAGATGTAGTTTTACTTTCAACTATTTTATATCACGGAGAATTGCTTGGATTTTGAATGGATTTTTGCTTTTAAGGGCGAAGGCTTATGCGGATAAGTCGAGACCGCAAAAGCGAAAAGGCGCCAAAATACCGCAATTATCCTTCGTAATCGTCTTCGTTTTCCCAGTTATGATATACGTTTTGTACATCATCATTTTCATCAAACATTTCGAGCATTCTGCCCATATTCTTGATGTCATCCGGGTTTGTGAGAGTTGTATATGTGCTTGGAACATATTCAACTTCTGCTGAAACGAATTTGTAACCCTTTGCTTCAAGGTCGTCACGAACTGCACCCATATCGTTTGCTTCTGTGCGAACATCATAGATTTCGTCTTCTGCAATAAAGTCAACTGCACCTGCTTCAAGTGCATCTTCCATAAGTTGGTCTTCGTCAATGCCTTCTTTTTCGAAAAGAATTACACCCTGACGGCTGAACATAAATGAAACGCAACCGCTCTGTCCCATATTTCCACCGAATTTATCGAAATAGTGACGAACATCTGCTGCTGTTCTGTTGCGGTTATCTGTAAGTGTTTCAACGATGATTGCGATACCTGATGGGCCATAGCCTTCGTAAACGATTTCATCGTAGTTTTCACCACTGCCTTCACCTGCAGCCTTTTTGATAACTCTTTCAATGTTATCGTTCGGCATATTTGCAGCCTTAGCCTTTGCGATTACGTCCTTGAGCTTTGAGTTACCTGCAGGGTCCGGTCCGCCTGCCTTAACTGCAACAGCGATTTCACGGCCGATTTTTGTGAAAACTTTCGCTCTCGCGTTATCTGTTTTTTCTTTCTTTCTTTTGATTGTACTCCATTTTGAATGTCCTGACATAAAAACATACCTTTCCACTCTAAATTATTCGTACTATTCTACCACAAACGCATATATTTTTCAACAGTTATCGTAAGAAAAATGCAAAATGGAAAGCGCAAAATGCAAAGTGACCAACCAAATCGGTCAGTCATTCTGAGCGTAGCGAAGAATCTCTGCCCTATTTCAATAGACCCTTCACTGCGTTCAGGGTGACTTATATTTTTTAGTGTCATTCTGAGCGTAGCGAAGAATCTCTACTTAGGTGACATATTTACCAACAGAGATTCTTCGTCGTTTCACTCCTCAGAATGACTTTTCATTTAAAATAATATTTTAATTTCGGGTTGCATAAACTTAATTGAAACAACAGGCGAAAAAAGGAGCGAGAATAATGGATTTCAATATTTTAAAAGAAAAAATATCCCTTTGCGAAACAGGAATTCAAGGTAACAGCGAGCACGCTGTTGACTGTCAGATTACACTACCCGAATATTTACCGGACATTGTGAAAATTCTGCGATGCTACTGCATTCCCGGTGTAAAATCACACCAGCTTAACGGTGACAGAATCACCGCTGACTGCGTATGCACTGTGCGGACAATTTATGTGAGTGAACAGGGTACGCTTCATTGTTTTGAGCAAAACATTCAGTTTGCAAAGCAAATTGAAGTCAGGTCAACAGTTAACCCAAGCGAAATCTTTGTAGGCGCTAAAACTGATTATGTGAATTACCGTGTATCGGGACAACGCAATTTCGAAGTGCACGGTGCTGTTACCATTTTCGCAAAATCAAGCGGCAAAAAGTGTATTGAGCCTGTGTCGGATGCTAAAGGTGACGGAATTGTGATTAAAAACGAAACTAATGAAATCTGTGACCTTGTTGCTGTGGTTGAAAAGATTTTCAACATAAGCGAAACCTGTGATGCAGGCAATCTTTCCGAGCCAATGGGGGCTGTGATTTCCTCCTGTGGCTGGACCACAATCGAAGAACTTAAAATCGTATCGGATAAGTTATTCTTGAAAGGTCAGTTACTCGTTCATACAGCCTTCACGGGAACAGAAACTCATACGGTACATACACTTGAAAATGTTATTAACATAAATCAGATTATCGAAGCACCTGATATTACGGAAAAATGTCAGATTGATGCTTTTCTTACCATATGCGACCTTGAAATCAAACCACGATTTGACCTTTCAGGGGATAAAAATCTTATTGATATTTCTGCAAGTCTTAACATCTCTGTCAAAGGCTACGAAACACGACAGATTACCTGCGTAAAGGATGCATATTCAACTCAATATGAAACAGATATAAATAAATCTGTGGTTTATATATCTTCACTTCACGACAAATTCAGCGACAATCATCTCTGTCGCGGTGTTGCAGACCTTAACTCAACAGGTGTCAGCAAAATTCTTTCATTTATCTGCACCGACATTACATCAGGCTTTTCAGTTACGGAATCAGCCTGTGCAGTCAACGGTCAGGTCACGGCAGACATTATTTATGAAGATGCAAAGGGCGAAATCTGTTATGCACAAAGGGAATTCCCCTTTGAATACAGCAAACCGTTAACGGTTGAAAATGCCATTCTCACCTGCACACCACATTGTAGTGTTACTGCATTCAGTTATGTTTTAAACAGCGATAACAAACTTGATGTACGAGTTGAAATTGATATAAACGCTTTCATTTTCTGTGAAAAAGAAAAGCTGATTACAACTCTGCTTTCAGTCAACAAAGAACGAGTTAAGACAATACGAACAGCATCACTTACCATCTATTTTGCAGATACGGGTGAAGCGGTCTGGGATATCGCAGAAAAATACAACACAACAGTTGATGCAGTTATGCGAGAAAACCACCTGACAGAGCCAACTGTCAAAGAAAAATGCAAACTGCTTATTCCAAAAATGTAAAGGGGTGACAAAAATGAGTAATTCAAGTGTTTATGAGAATATTGCTACACGAACAGGCGGTGACATTTATATCGGTGTTGTAGGGCCTGTAAGAACGGGAAAATCAACCTTTATCAAACGATTTATGGACACGGTTGTTCTTCCGAATATTGAGGACAATGCTTTAAGACAAAGAGCAAACGACGAACTGCCACAATCGTCAGCAGGAAAAACTATTATGACCACCGAGCCGAAATTTATTCCTGAAAACGCAGTTAAAATCACTCTCCCTGACAACGCAAGTTTCAATGTAAGAATGATTGACTGTGTTGGATATATTGTTCCTGCATCCTTGGGATACATTGAGGGTGACCAGCCGAGAATGGTGCGTACTCCTTGGTATGAAAGTGAAATTCCTTTTAATATGGCGGCTGAAATCGGTACAAAAAAGGTTATTACGGAGCATTCCACAATCGGTCTTGTGGTCACAACTGACGGTAGCATAAGTGATATTCCGAGAGATGAATACGAAGAAGCAGAAGAACGAGTAATTGACGAATTAAAGGAACTTAATAAGCCTTTTGTGGTGCTTCTCAACTGTATGCACCCTGACAGCGAGCAATCAAGAAATCTTTCAAATCAACTTTCAGCAAAATACAAAGTACCCGTTATGCCTGTCAACTGTCTTGACCTTACGGAAACTGAAATCAAGGAAATTATTACACAGATTCTTTTTGAATTCCCTGTCAAGGAAATCGGTGTTGATTTGCCACAATGGTTAGTCAATCTTCCCGAGGACCATTGGCTTAAAACCACCACATACAAGAGTGTTATGAAGTCAATTCAGGACATTAACTATGTGCGTGACATCAGCACAATGACGGACACACTCTGCGAATGTGAGCACATTACTGACGCGAAGCTTTCTTCAATGGATTTAAGCGTTGGCAGTGCGTGGATTTCTGTCAATATGAATAACAATCTGTTCTATAAAATCATTGAGGAATCAACAGGAATTTCCGTTGAAAACGAGCAAGGACTCCTTTCCTGTATGAAAGAACTTTCTGAAATCAAGGATGAATACACAAGAATAAAATCCGCCCTTGACGAAGTTCAAACAACGGGTTACGGAATCGTTATGCCCACAATCAACGAATTAACTCTTGAAGAACCTGAAATTGTGAAACAAGGTGGAAGATACGGTGTGCGACTTTGTGCATCTGCACCGTCAATCCATATGATGAGAGCAGACATCAAGACAGAAGTCGCACCGATTGTGGGTAGTGAAAGTCAGTCGGAAGAACTTGTGAAATATCTTCTTGACGGTTTTGAAGATGACCCACGAAAAATATGGGAGTCCAACATCTTCGGCAAATCTCTTAACGAACTTGTCAACGAAGGTCTTCGCAATAAACTCTATCATATGCCGACAGATGCCCGAATGAAATTCCAGGAAACATTGGAACGAGTTATCAACGAAGGCTGTAACGGACTTTTGTGTATAATTTTGTAAGTGCAAAATGCAAAGCGCAAAGTGCAAAGTGTCAGAACTGCGTTGCAATTATAAATATTAACCAATATGGTTATCTTGTAGGGGACGTCGACTCGGCGTCCCGTTTTTAATTTATCCGTTCACTTATTTCGGGCTGCCGAGGGTGCGGGTGTCCGGTGGACACCTCTGCAAAGCAGAAGCACCGACCGAACCGGCAGGTGAGACCCGTCAGCCCCTACGAAACAACCAATTTTATTTGTCATTCTGAGGAACGAAGTGACGAAGAATCTCTGTCGGTTGATATGTAACCGTTGGAGAGATTCTTCGCTACGCTCAGAATGACCTGCTTAATTGGTTATTGTGTTCGACAAATTATAATTTGCATATCAAATTCACTTATGTTGTATTGCATTTGCCCTGTTTTCTTGCTATACTTAACTCAAGGCTTCTCCTTGAGGGAAGGCATAAAATTGGGGGAAATATTATGGCAATACATATACTTGACAACAATATTTTTGTCCTTGAAACAAAGAACTCACACTATGTGTTGGGTGTTGACAATCGTGGCAATAACCGTCACATTCATTGGGGCAAAAAGTGTAACATAAACGATTACGAGTTAAAGGACATCTGGGACGAAAACTCAAATCACACAAGCCTTGATATGGCAAAGCAGGAATACAGCGTTTTCGGTGGAATAATGTACCGCGAAAGCAATTTAAAGGTGCAATTTCCTGACAACTGCCGTGAAATCGAGTTGGAATTCGTGGGTGCAGAAGCAGATAACAATCTTCTTACCGTCACATTAAAGGACAAGGTTTATCCTTTACAGGTTGCCTTAAAATACAGAATTCAGGACAATGACGACATCATTACCCGTTGGGCTGAAATCACAAACACAGGTGATGAGGACATTACAGTTGACCGAATGTTTTCTGCTGAATTGACACTTCCGTCTGTTAACCCTTACACCATCAAAAACACAAATGGCAGTTGGGGTGGCGAATATGTTGAAACAGAGTCAACACTCCCGGGTGGTGCTCTCGTTTTCGACAGTAAACGCGGTACATCGGGACATAATCAATCACCGTATTTCATAGCATATCAGAATGCTGACGAAAAGCAGGGTGATGTGTATTTCGGCACACTTGCATATAGCGGTAATTTCAAAGTCCTTTGCACTCGCGACCTTTTCTATACAACAAGAGTGAGCCTTGGACTTAACGATTTTGATTTCAAGCACATTTTAAAGGCAAAGGAAACATTCGTAACTCCTATGGTTTTCTGCGGTTATTCACAAAAGGGTTTTGGTGAAATGAGCCGACAGATGAACCGATTTGCCATTAACAATGTTCTTCCGAAGCAGTTTAGTGACAAAATTCTTCCCGTTCTTTACAACTCATGGGAAGCAACTGAATTTGATGTTAACTGCAAGCATCAGACAGCACTTGCAAAGCTTGCTGCCAAGATGGGTGTTGAACTTTTCGTTATGGATGACGGTTGGTTTGGTGAAAGAAATCACGACAGAGCAGGTCTTGGCGACTGGTTTGTAAACAAAAAGAAATTCCCGAAAGGCATTGACGAACTCATTAAAAATGTCAACAAACTTGGAATGGATTTTGGCCTTTGGTTTGAGCCTGAAATGGTAAATCCTGACTCCGATTTATTCCGCAAGCACCCTGAATGGGCATATCACTATGACACAAGAACTGCACACACTCTCCGTCATCAGTTGGTGCTTAATATGACACGAGAAGATGTTCAGGAATACATTTTCAACTGTATGGACGAGATGCTCACAAATCACAACATCAAATACATTAAATGGGATATGAACAGACCGTTGTCCGAAACAGGTGCCCAAAATCTCGATTGTCCGCAGGATTTGTGGTACAAGCACACACAGGCAGTTTATGACATTGTTGACCGACTTAAAGAAAAGCACCCTGATGTTGCTATTGAAAGTTGTTCATCAGGTGGCGGACGAAGTGACTACGGTGCATTACTCCACTTTGACCAAGTGTGGACAAGCGACAACACCGACTCTATTGACAGAATGACAATGCAGAAATGGTTTACATATCTTCGCCCTACAAAGGCTATGCGTGCTTGGGTTACTGACATTAACTGGTACAACTCACCTATGAGTCTTGATTTCCGTTTCAATATTGCTATGCAGGGTTCACTTGGCGTTGGCGGAAACCTTACAAAGTACAGTAAAGATGAGCTCGAAATCGGCAAAAAGAATGTTACTCTCTACAAGGAAATCCGACATCTTGTGCAATTCGGTGACCTTTATCGAATTCTTGATGCGAAAAAAGACGAAATTCTCTTTAACCTTTATGTAAGTGAAGACAAAAACGAGGCTGTGGCATTCTTGGCATCTGCCGGTACAAGCTTTATGAAAAAGGAAATTCCGCTTCTTTTCGAAGGTCTTGACGACAATAAGATTTACACATTCAACCTCAACGGTCGCGACTATAAAAAGAGTGGTGCATACCTTAAAACTGTTGGTATTCCGACCTGCATTCGCGGTATGGGATATAACAAAATTATTAAAATTAAAGCGAAGTAACATTAACATATATATTAAAACGACGAGGAAGATTCCGTTCTTTTTCGTCGTTTATTTTTCTTTGTCCCCCAATCAACTGAAAGTTCACGAGCTCTTTTTTCTGCTAATTCAATATCAAAGCTGACTTCTTTTTGATGAAAATGTGTGTCGCATTTTCCTGAACGGATGTCATTAACATAAATTTTAATCGGCAGACCGTTCTGTTGATATTCCTTTTTGATAAGCGCTGCTTTTTCGAGCTCGCGTAATGTTTTTTTCGCTGAATTTACGCTGCACCTGAGGTGAGTTGCCATTTGCTTTGTTGAATAATAAATAAACACGCCCTTTTCATCCTTGAAATTTTTGTTCTGCATTGAAAATTTGGTTCTGTTAAGAAAAAGACAATAAAGAATTATTGCATTTGCAGAAAGACTTGCATACTTTTCTTCATAGACCAAATTTAACGGTAAAATAATAAAATAATCATTGTTCATAAAAAAATACCTCCCATATATAGGGCGAAAATCAAATTTCGTCCCGGGAAATGCGGGACAATTTTGTAAAATCGGCAGAAAATTTACAAAATGTTCACAATTAAGCGTATTTTTAGATGTTTATTAACTACAAAACCGCAAAAAAATAAAAATAGATAACCGGTTAACTATTTCTGAATTTTCGTTGCATTATTTATAATAATTATTTATTTTTTTATTTATATATATTATTTATAGGTCTCAAATTCTGACACGGTGGGTATTAATTTCTGACAGGGAGTACAATAATTTCTGACAGGGGGTACAATAAATTCTGACAGGGGTAAATTGGAGTTTGTCGAGGAAATGCAAATGCAAAGCGCAAAGCGCAGAATGAAGGGGCGTGAGCGTCCGGTGGACGCTGAATTAGCGCTGTCTGAGCCGACGGGCGAGTATCTGCGACGCGGTTATAAAGAATAGGTCATTCTGAGGAGTGTAACGACGAAGAATCTCAAGTTTCGGTCACCCTGAACGCAGTGAAGGGTCTATTGAAATAGGACAGAGATTCTTCGCTACGCTCAGAATGACATATTTAATTGGTTATCCCGATAAATTATAATTAATTCCATAGAAAAGGCGGAGTTGATGCTCCGCCATAATCTTATATATTCAATTTTATCCCTTAAGTATTTCCTTATAAAGACGAATGTATTCGTTTGCTGATTTGCCCCAGCTGTTGTCACATTCCATTGCTCGTTTAACGAGAATGTTCCAGCCCTCTTTATTGCTGTAACCCTCGATTGCTCGTCTGATTGTATAGAGCATATCGTGTGCGTTGTATGTCGAGAATGTGAAACCGTTGCCCTCGTTGTCGCCTGAATCCTTGATACTGTCACGAAGACCGCCTGTTTCACGGACAATCGGAATTGTACCGTAACGAAGTGAAATCATCTGTGAAAGTCCGCAAGGCTCACTCTTACTTGGCATCAGGAACAAGTCACAACCTGCATAAATCTTCTTTGAAAGTGATGGGATAAAGCCGATTTTAAGTCCCATTTTGTCAGGATATTTGTCAGCCATTTCCTTAAAGAAGCTTTCGTACTGCCATTCACCTGAACCGAGAACTACAAACTGAACATCAGTTGTTGCAAGCAATTCCTCAAGAACTGCTTTAACAAGGTCAAGACCTTTGTGACCCACAAGACGGGTAACCATACCAATCATTGGTACATCTTCTCTTACAGGAAGTGAGAAATATTCCTGTAATTTTGCCTTGTTAATCTTTTTCTTGTCTTGGAAGTCTTCTGCTGTGTAGTTAACTTCGATATCCTTATCAGTTTCAGGGTTATAAAGAATTGTGTCGATACCATTGAGAATACCACTTAATTTCCATGAACGCTGATTAAGAATCGGGTCAAGACCGTGTGAATACCAAGGGTCAAGAATTTCGTTAGCATAAGATGGAGAAACAGTTGTAACTCTGTCAGCACATTCAATAGCACCTTTCATAAAGTTGCAGTCACCGTCATATTCAAGAAGTGATGCTGCACTTTCAGGAAGACCGACAACGTCCCCTAAAAGGTCCATACCATAAGTGCCCTGATACTGAATATTATGAATTGTGAAAACTGTTTTGATGTTTTCATAACCAGGTCTTTGAGCATAAAGTGTGTTGTAATAAACAGGAGTCAATGCTGACTGCCAGTCGTTACAATGGATGATATCAGGCTTAAAGCCGATATGTGGAATGATTTCAAGAACAGCACGAGCAAAGAATGCAAAACGTTCTGCATCGTCATAATAGCCATAAAGACCGTCACGCTTGAAATAATACTGATTGTCGAGAAGATAGTAGATTACTCCGCCTGCTTTTGCTTCAAAAACACCGCAGTACTGTCCTCTCCACGCAACAGGAACTGAAATACTTGTTACAAATTTCATTGTATCTTTGAGTTCCTGACTGATTGTGTCATAAAGAGGCATTACAACTCTTGCACCGATAAGTCTTTTGCGAAGTGCTTGTGGCAAACTACCTGCCACATCACCAAGACCACCACTTGCTTTAAAGGGAAGTGCCTCACTTGAAACGTATAAAACTTTCATATGTTTTTCCTTTCAATTTATTTGATAAGTCATTCTGAGCGTAGCGAAGAATCTCTCCAAAAGTAATATATAAACTAACAGAGATTCTTCGTCGTTACACTCCTCAGAATGACATTGCAGGCGTGGAAGCCTGCCACTACGCGGGTCATCGAGGACGCCAGCCCCCACACATCTCATTATAAATGCTTGGATTTTTGATGAATTTTTGCTTTTGAGACCGCAGGCTTACGCGTGTAAGTCAAGGGTGAAAAAGTGAAAATTCGCAAAAAGACTGCATTTATATCACAATTTCTTTACCGATATAAACCGGATAACTTTCTGCACCGGAGAGAGTCTTATTTGGTGTGATAACAACGCTCTTGTCAACTACCACACAGTTGAGAGTTGAGTTCTGTGCCACAAAACCGTCCTGCATAACGATAGAGTTTTTGACAACTGCACCTTTTTCAACTCGAACACCACGGAAAAGAATTGAATTTTCAACTGTACCGTCGATAATACATCCGTCAGCAATAAGTGAATTTTTCACACTTGAACCAAGACCGTAAATCGCAGGCATATCGTCACGAACCTTTGTGTAAACAGGTCTGTCGTTGTTGAAAAGGTCGTCGCAGTTATCCGGATTAAGAAGTTCCATATTTGTCTTGAAATAACTTGCCATTGACTCGATTACTGCTGAATAGCCTGTTGCTTCAAAGCCATAAATATTGAGTTTATCAACATTACCCTGAACAAGGTCTGTTTCAAAATCCTTATGATTAAGGCTGATTGCTTCATTGATAAGTCTTTCAAGAAGTGCTTTTTTCATCAAAATCACATTGAGTGAGAAGTTTACATTTTCTTCTGTTACAGGAGAAAGTGTAACTTTTTCTGCCTTACCGTCGTCGTTCATATCGAGGACAATAACATCTTTAAGAGCAGGAACTTTACCGTTTTTGTAAACGATTGTCATATCAGCATTTTTTGCTGTGTGGTAATCCATAAGTGCTTCAATATCAAGATTGAGAACAACATTACAGTCAGAGAGAAGAACATATTCTTCGTCAGCACGGCTGATGAATCCCATAATACCCTTTAATGATGTGAGCTTGTCACGGTTTCCGCCTGTTTCGTTTGTTGAGAAAGGAGGAAGAATGAAAAGACCGTCATTTTTACGGGACAAATCCCAAGGTTTACCTGTACCAACGTGGTCCATAAGTGACTGATAATTACTCTTTGTAAGTACGCCGACTTTTTCGATACCGCTGTTTACCATATTTGAAAGAGCAAAGTCAATAAGACGGTAACGGCAAGCAAAAGGAACAGAACCCATTGTACGAATTCCTGTAAGTTCACTGATACATTCATCATAGGCATTTGAGAAGATAATGCCAACTATATTCTTACCTGTCATCTTATTTTGCCTCCTTTACTACATCTTCACTAACCTGTGTTTTTGGTGCAACTGACTGACCTTCACCGATTGTAACGCCTGCACCGACAACTGCAACGCCCCAGTCATCACGGTTTGCACAGTCTTCAGGACTTGCACCTACTACTGCACCTGATTCAATCACTGCATTTTCAGCAACGATTGAATACTGAACAACTGCACCCTTTTTAATAACTGTGCCCGGCATTACGATTGAGTATTTAACATCTGCACCCTCTTCAACAGTAACATTATTGAAAAGGATTGAATAGTCAACATTACCGAAAACTCTTGAGCCTTCTGAAACCATTGAATTCTGAACTGTCGCGTCAACAGAAATGTAATGTGGTGGGCTTACAGGTGTTTTTGCATAGATTTTCCAGCTTGTATCTGACAAATCAAGCGGAACTTTTGGATTAAGCAAGTCAAGGTTTGCTTCCCATAAGCTGTCGATTGTACCAACATCTTTCCAGTATCCGTCGAAGAGATATGCGTACATTGGCTCACCGTCAGCGTGCATCTTTGGAATAACATTTTTACCAAAGTCGTTACTTGACTCTGGGTCAGCCTCATCATCAATAAGATACTGACGGAGTTTGCTCCAAGTAAATACATAAACACCCATTGATGCCTTATTACTTCTCGGATTCTTTGGTTTTTCTTCAAATTCGCTGATTGAATTGTCGTCATTGAGAATCATAAGTCCGAAACGGCTTGCTTCTTCCCAAGAAACCTCAAGCATAGCGATTGTACAAGATGCACCCTTTTCCTTGTGATATTCGAGCATCTTGTTATAGTCCATCTTATAGATATGGTCACCTGAAAGAATTACAACATATTCAGGGTCATAACGGTCGATGAAATTAATATTCTGATAAATAGCATTTGCTGTACCCTTGTACCATTCTGTGCCCTTAATCTGCTGATAAGGTGAAAGAATGTGAACACCACCGTTAGCGCGGTCCAAGTCCCAAGCCTGACCGTTGCCTATGTAGTCGTTAAGTTCAAGAGGCTGATACTGTGTTAAAACACCGACAGTTGAAATGCCTGAATTTACACAGTTTGAAAGTGGGAAGTCGATAATTCTGTATTTACCTCCGTATGGTACGGCAGGTTTTGCAATGTTCTTTGTGAGAATTCCAAGACGGCTTCCCTGACCGCCTGCAAGAAGCATTGCAATACATTCCTGTTTTCTTGCCATATTTATTCCTCCTTAATTGGATGTTGATATATTATCTTGTCTTTTTAAGATAGATTGTTGACATTGGTGGTAAATCAACAGAAATACTCTGTTCAAATCCGTGCATTCCTGTTTTTTCTGCCTTTATTTTTTCAGGTTGTGCTTTTCCTGTTCCGCCATATTTTGTGTCGTCAGAATTAAACACAATTTTGTAGTTGCCTTTCTGTGGAACACCGATTTTGTAATTATCCCTTGCGACAGGAGTAAAGTTACAGATTGCAATAATTTCCTTACCCTTTTCGTCAATTCTGCGGAATGAAATTACTGAATTGTCGTTGTCGTCCGCACTTATCCACGAGAAGCCTTCCCAAGAATGGTCAACCTGCCAGAGTGGAGCATTGTCCTTATAGAAATGGTTAAGCTCTTTAAAATATGTCTGCAACTGCTTATGTGCATCATAATCGAGGAGCAACCAATCAAGTCCCTGCTTGTAATTCCACTCAATAAACTGACCGAATTCACTACCCATAAACATAAGTTTCTTACCGGGATGAGCCATCATATAACCCATAAATGCACGAACACCCGCAAACTTTTCTTCATAAGTACCCGGCATTTTATTAATAAGTGAGCATTTACCGTGAACAACCTCGTCATGTGAAATCGGCAATATAAAATTCTCTGAAAATGCATAGAAGAATGAGAATGTAATACAACCGTGATTGCCTTTTCTGTAAAGAGGGTCCATTGAGAAATATCGAAGAATATCATTCATCCAACCCATATTCCACTTATAGTTAAATCCAAGACCACCCATATAAACAGGCTTTGTAACCATTGGCCACGCTGTACTTTCTTCTGCTATGAGCAAACTGCCGTGATAATCACGGAACACATTCATACTGAGTTTGTTAAGGAAATCTATTGTTTCAAGATTTTCGTTACCACCGTCTTTGTTTGCAATCCAATGACCGTCGTCACGACCGTAGTCAAGATAGAGCATTGAAGCAACAGCGTCAACACGGAGTCCGTCAATGTGGTATTTGTCAAGCCAGAACATAGCACTTGAAATAAGGAAAGACTGAACTTCGTTTCTGCCGAAGTCAAATACCTTTGTTCCCCATTCAAGATGTTCGCCTTTTCGTACATCTGCATATTCATAACAAGCAGTACCGTCAAACTCATAAAGTCCGTTGGCATCCTTCGGGAAATGAGCAGGTACCCAGTCAAGAATTACACCAATTTCATTTTTATGACACATATCAATAAGATACATCAAATCGTCAGGTGTGCCATATCGTGATGTTGCTGCGAAATAGCCTGTAACCTGATAACCCCACGAACCGTCAAACGGATATTCGGTAAGTGGCATAAACTCAATGTGAGTATATCCCATTTCCTTAACATACGGGATAAGCTCATCGGCCATTTTGCGGTATGAATAGAAGTTACCGTCTTCATACTGTTTCCACGAGCCAAAATGCACCTCATAAATATTTACAGGTCTGTCATACTGTGCTTTTTCTCTTTTAGCCTTTTCCCATTTATGGTCAGTCCACTTATATGAACCCAGCTCATAATACTTTGTGGCATTATCAGGACGGGTTTCCATATGATAACCGTAAGGGTCACTTTTCATAAGTTTTCTGCCGTCAGTAGTTGTGATACAGAATTTATATGAATCGTAGACTTTTACATTTTTTACATAAACTTCCCAGATACCGCCTGCAGTAATTCGCTCTGCCATATCTGCAGTATCGTTCCAACCGTTGAAATCACCGCAAACGCTGACAGCAGTTGCATTCGGTGCCCATGTTCGGAAAACTACCGTGTTATCATCAACACGATGCGCCCCCATATACTCATAAGCACGGGCATTGTTCCCTTGGTGAAACAAATACACAGGCACCTGAGCTTCATAATTGTTATTTTGAACTTCCGCCACTTTCATCACCTCGCAATTATACTTATACACATATATTCTAACACTTCAAAAAAACGATTTCAAGTGATTTTTGCACAAAATGTTCAATTTGTTAACAAATTTCATTACAAGCATTTGTGCAGTTTGTTACAAAAATTGACAAAAAAGATTAAAAACAAAAAAATAAAAGTCATTCTGAGGAACGAAGTGACGAAGAATCTCTGTTGCTTTTTATTGTAACCTATGAAAGAGATTCTTCGCTAACGCTCAGAATGACACTATTTAAAATTACATATTAAAATGACAACGGCGGGGTCAAGACCCCGCCCTACCGTAGTTTATTTAATTTTAAGGTATTGCCACCAAAATAAATTGAATTATTTTTTCGCAAGACAATCTCGCGGAAAGGTCGCTGTATCAGGTATACCGCGAGTTGAGAGCAAGGACGGATTGCGGAAAAAGAATCAATTTTCCGAGAAATTACCTGTATAAAGTTGATAATATTTTCCCTTTTGTTCAATCAAATCGTCGTGGTCGCCACGCTCAATGATTCTTCCGTTTTCAAGAACCATAATTGCATTTGCATTACGAACAGTTGAAAGACGGTGAGCAATAACGAAAACTGTTCTGCCACTCATAAGTTTATCCATACCCTGCTCAATGAGTTTTTCAGTTCTTGTGTCGATTGAACTTGTTGCTTCGTCAAGAATGAGCACAGGTGGGTCAGCAACAGCAGCACGAGCGATTGCTATAAGTTGTCGTTGTCCTTGTGAAAGGTTTGAACCGTCACCTGTAAGCATTGTATCATATCCGTCAGGAAGGTGTGTGATGAACGAATGAGCATTTGCAAGTTTTGCTGCCTCAACAATCTGCTCGTGAGTTGCCGTAAGATTACCGTAACGGATATTATCTTCAATCGTTCCTGTGAAAAGGTTTGTATCCTGAAGAACAATGCCGAGTGAACGACGCAAATCGTCTTTTTTGATTTTCTTGATATTTATTCCGTCATAACGGATTTTACCGTCCTGAATTTCATAAAAACGGTTAATAAGGTTTGTGATTGTTGTCTTACCTGCACCCGTTGAGCCGACGAAAGCGATTTTCTGTCCCGGTTTTGCATACAAAGAAACATCGTGAAGAACTGTTTTTTCGTCTGTGTAACCGAATGTAACATCTTCAAATACAATGTCACCTGCAAGGCGAGTATAAGTGATACTTCCGTCACCGTGAGTATGTTTCCAAGCCCAGATACCTGTATGTTTTTCAGTTTCGTGGATATTTCCGTTATTGTCAACTGTTGCATTCACAAGCATTACATAACCCTCGTCGATTTCAGGCTTCTGGTCAATAATTTCAAAAATTCTTTCAGCACCTGCAAGTGCCATAAATGCGTTGTTGAACTGCTGTGTGATATTTGAAATCGGTTGTGTAAAACTACGGATATACTGTAAGAATGCCACGATTTCACCCGGTGACATTGTACCTTTGAGTGCCAAAAGTCCACCCATAGCAGCAGTAAGTGCATAAGTTATATGAGAAAGGTTGTTCATAATAGGGCCTAACATACTTGCAAAAGTATTTGCACTTGTTGCAGCCCTACGAAGATTTTCGTTCACATCGCCAAAATGAGCAATAACCTCTTCCTCGTGGTTAAACACCTGAACCACCTTTTGTCCCTCAATGATTTCTTCGATATAACCGTTTACAGAACCTAACTGCTCCTGCTGTTTTTTAAAGAAGAAAGCACTCTTTTTGCCAAGAGTTTTTGTAACGAAAACCATTACGCATACCATTGCGATAACCACAAGAGTCATCTGCCAACTAAGAGAAAGCATAATGATGAACGAGCCCACAATCATAACACCCGATGAAATAAACTGTGTAAGTCCTTGGCTTATGAACATACGAAGTGTTTCAACGTCATTTGTGAAACGGCTCATAATTTCACCGTTTGGTCGTGAATCAAAGAAACTGATTGGTAAGTCAGCAAGTGAATCGAACAAATCCTTACGAAGCTTGTTAAGAGTTTTCTGTGTGAGCCATACGGAGCATTTTGACTGTCCGTAAGATGCAATAGCACCACCAAAGAAAACACATGCCATTATGCCCAACATTTTGAAAAACTCTGTAACAAGTGGGCCTTCAAAATTTTTACCGATAAGCTGAGTAAGGAAATCGTCAATAATAGGCTTGATGAATAATGAGCCTGACACAGTTGCGATTGAATTTATTGCCGCAAAGAGAAGCATTCCGAAGAATAAACCTTTTTGTTTGAGAATATATCCCATAAGTCTGCGGATTGTACCCTTTGTGTTTTTAGGTTTCTGCACAGGTCTGCCTCTGCCACGGTTACCCGGGCCACCACCCATTGGTCCTGCCATTATTCTCCACCTCCTACTGCATCAAAATCGTCACTGCCCTTTTGCTGTGATTCATAAATATCTTTGTAAATGTCGTTACGCTGGAGTAATTCCTCGTGTGTACCGATATCGTTAATTCTGCCTTCTTCAAGAATGATAATCTTGTCGCAATCGGCAACAGATGAAATTCGTTGAGCAATAATAATCTTTGTTGTTTGTGGAATACAAGAACGAAGTCCTGTACGAATTTTCGAATCAGTAAATGTGTCAACAGCACTTGTTGAGTCATCAAGGATAAGAATTTTCGGCTTTTTAAGAATTGCACGAGCGATACAAAGTCTTTGCTTCTGTCCGCCTGAAACATTCACACCGCCCTGACTCAAATCTGTGTTATATCCGTCAGGGAATGATGAAATAAAGGAGTGTGCATCTGCAATTTCACAGGCAGCCACAAGTTCTTCGTCAGTTGCATTTTTGTTACCCCAACGGAGATTTTCTGCGATTGTACCTGAGAAAAGGACATTCTTCTGAAGCACCATACTGACTGCTTCACGAAGTGCGTGGATTTTATAATCCTTCACATCCACACCGCCAACTTTGACTTTACCTTCGGTTACATCATAAAGTCTTGGAATCAGCTGAACAAGGCTTGATTTAGCACTACCTGTTGCACCGATAATACCAACCATTTCACCACTGTTAATTTTAAAACTTGCGTTGTTAATCGTTGGAAGTGCTGCACCCTCATAACGGAAAGTAACATTCTGGAATTCGATTGAACCGTCTTTTACAACATTCTGTGTTGCGTTATCATCACGGATACTCGGAACTTCCTCAATTACTTCAAGGATACGCTTTGCACTTGCCTGTGACATAAAGAACTGTGCAATAAGAAAAACAACCATAAGGAAATTCATAAGAATCTGCATAATGTATGTGAAGATAGCAGAGAAATCACCAATAAGCAAAGTTTCAGCCGAAATTGCCTTTGCCGCAATAACAAGAATTGCAAGAATTGTGCCATACATAATCATCATAAATGCAGGCTGACCGAGAATCATAAGCTTTTCAGCATGGAATGCCGCACCCATAAGCTCGTCATTTGCTTTTTTGAATTTTTTCTTTTCGTGTTCTGAACGGACAAATGCCTTTACAACACGGATATTTGTAAGATTTTCCTGAATTGATGCATTAAATCCGTCAAACATTTCAAGCATTTTCTTAAATCTCTTTAATGCAATAGGTGCAAAAATTATAAGAATAATTGCAATAAGCGGAAGTGACACCGCAAATGCCTTTGAAATTTCAGGACTCATTGTAATTGTGATTACAAGTGCCACAACAAGCATAACGGGAGCACGGAACATCATTCTTATCATCATAACAAATGTGTTCTGAACAGAGTTTACATCAGTTGTGATTCGTGTAATAAGTGATGCAGTTGAAAATTTGTCAATATTTGAGAATGAAAAACGCTGAATTTTGCCCATAATTGCTTCACGGAGAGTTGCACCGAATCCCATACCTGCAACAGCAGCCATTCGTGCAGCAACAGCACCGCAGAAAAGTGAACCGAGTGCATATAAAAGCATTTTAAGTCCCAGCTTTAAAATCTCGTTCATACTGTCATCAGACATTCCGCCCTCTGCCTGAACAAGATTGACAATATCCGCCATAACAAGCGGAATCATAAGTTCCAGCACAACCTCACCAATCATAAGAATCGGTGACATAATTGCGGGAAGTATATACTTTTTTGCATATCTTAAAAGCTTAAACATTTGTATCCTCCTTTTTGCTGAAACTTATCAGATTATTATTCATTCTTTTGACGAAGGATGATAAAAGTTCTATCTCGTCATCCGTAAATCCAGTATAAGTTATATTGTCAATATTCAAAAAGTAATTATCGGCAAAGCCAACAATCTCCTTACCTTTTTTAGTAAGCTTTAACTTATGACAACGAGTATCCTTTTTGTTTTCAAGACGGATAATAAACCCTGACTCCTCCAATTTTTTCAATGCCTTCGCGACGGCAGGCTGAGTAATATTCAGGTGTTCCGCAATTTCTTTCTGTGTTACATTTTCGTGGTCACTTAAAAACTTAAGTATGGGTGGCTGTCCAAATCCCAATCCATATTCACGAAATTTTGCATCAATTATCTCACGGTGAAGAAAATGATACTTTTTAAATTCTTTATCTAATTTTTTAACTTTTTCTTTCATTTTTTCACTTCTCTTTTTGTTCTGCAGAAAATGTATAACCAGTTATTAAATAACCAGTTATATATCTTATATTATATACCTTTTTTAACTACTGTCAACCCTGAAAAAATCGCCCAAATGTGAACTTTTTGTAAACATTTTGCCGTTTTTATAAAATCGTCCCGCTTTTCCCGGGACGATTTGCGTTTTCCGCCCTATATATGGAGGGTATTTTTCTTCGATTGGTTAAATTTTTACGAATATCTGCAAAGATAAATTGGAGGTTGTAAGGATAATTCGTAATGCGTAATTCGTAATTCGGAATTAAGGGGTGCGGGTGTCCGGTGGACACCTCTGCGAAGCAGAAGCACTGTCTGAGCCGGTAGGCGAGTGTCTGCGACGCGATTATAACGCCTCCCTCTGAC
>JAFQEE010000003.1 GCA_017399175.1 Clostridia bacterium
AAACATGTTTTTAACCTCCTTGTATTTTAGTAATGCGGATGCCAAACCATCACTATTATACTTGGAGGTTAATCTTTTCTCTACTGCTTTTCGTGGCTTGCCATTGCTCGCCACGTTTTATTTTTACTAAAGCTTTTTTATCCCCCGGTAGAACCGGGGGATTATATCTTTGCTAAAGACCATGTAAAAAGGACCTGCATTTCTGCAGGTCCTTAATTCTTTTATTTGTAATTATCTGAACAATGCGTCAAGAATTGGTTTAAGTGCCATTTCGCTGAATGCCTTATCACCATAGATGAAGTAGAGAACATCACTTATTGTTCTTGTGATAATGTAAAGTGCGCGAGTAATACCTTTCATTGTCTTAGCTGAATCACCGCTTGTAATCTTGTTAAAGATATCATAGAAACGGTCATTTGCTGCCTTGAATTCTTCAGTATCAACAACTTTATTTTTAAGCATTTCGTCAACCTGTGCGATTGCTTCACTGAGTTCTTTTGCATCTTCAGCAGTAAGAGTACTTGTATCGTAATCTCTCATATAATCAACATCTTCTCTTAATGTCTTTGTTTCTCTGCCGTAGTTGAACTGTGGGAACTTATCAGGGTATGAATGAACACTTGTGAAACCTTCATCAGTAAGAAGCTGAATGATAAGAGTCATAATAACATCGTTTGATGCTGTTGTTGCGTGGTTCTGTCCGCTGAAATAGAATGTGTGTTCAGGAAGAAGACCTGAGCAAACATCCATAATACCTTCAGGGTCAGTATGGTCATGATTCTTAGGGTCAGTACAGTTATTGCGTGATGCAACATAGTTTTCAGGAAGCTTTGTTCCTACATTCACACTATATGCACCCATTGATGTTGAATCAACATGGATGATACCGTCACAATTCTGTTTGTCGTGTGAAACTGCAAGCTGATAGAGTTCAACATTTGTATCAACGATGTCAAATACCTTAACACCATCTTCAATTGCTTCGAGAATATAATCCTCAGACTTAAGCTGTGCATCGTAGTACCAGTCAGCCTGTCTGCGGATTTCTTTCATATCGTCACCCATAAGGTACTTTTCACGACAAGCAGGATAGTCACCTGATGGAATAAGACCCCAAAGAAGTGTTGAATATCTGAGATAATCATTAACCATTGCGCTTGCAATTTCATCAAGAAGAACATCAATATCAGCCTTTGGCATAAGTCTCATAGCAATATTGATAATATAACCAAGATAGTTTTCGTAACCGATAACTGATGGCATTGCTGTTGTGTAAAGAGCTTCACTGTTCTTGTTGAAACCATATCTGTAGCAGTCACCAAGAAGTGCTGCACCGTCAAGTGCAGGAACAGCAAATACGATTCTGTTGATATCTCTTGAAAGTGAGATATTCTGCTCGTCATAATATTTCATAAGACCGTTTGTGATTGAACCGCCCTGGCTTACAGGAATAAGGTTAACCTTTTCAGCCCCTGTATCCTTCTTAACGAACTGAATATAATCATAAAGATCTTTTGATGTCTGAATCATATTGCCTGTTGAAACATAGTTGAAAACATAAAGGTTTTCTTCACCTGCAATATCGAAGAACTCTTCAACAGGGAAATTTCTGAGAACATGCTCTCTCTGAGAATCTGTAAGTGTTGCAAAACTACCCTCGTAAACCTGCGGACGAACATCGTCAATAAATTCACCGTTAGCATCTGAACGCTGTTTACCCATAAGAATTCCTGCAAGAATCTTTGAAACTTCTTTAGCCGCTAAACCATCTTTATCTTCCTGTGTAATAAACATTTTTGTAATAGGAAGAAGTGCTTTTGTAACAATGTCGGTAATTTCTTTTTCTCCGATTGATACATAGAATGGTGCTGCAAGAGGTGTGCCGTTAGCATCACAAGCAATTTCACCATTTTCATAAGAATAAGTTTCGCACTGGAAAAGTCCCGGAATGATAATTGTAGGAACATATTCCTGTTTTGCTGAATAGCCAAGAACAGATACACATGACAATGTAATAACTAATGCCAGCATAACTGCCATGGCTTTTCTCATCTTTTTCATAAAGATACCCCTTTTCAAAATTTTATAGATAAATTATATCAATAATTCAACACTTTGTAAATAAATTCCAACCATTAAAATCATACAAAAAGGACCTGCGCATTTTTAACACTTTGCACAAGTCCCCATTTTTATTAATATATTATCCTTATTTCTTGTCAAGGAATTTAGAAAGTTCCTCCATAAATGCGTTGACATCCTTGAATTGCTTGTAAACAGAAGCAAAACGAACATAAGCAACCTCATCAATTTCCTTAAGTTTTTCCATTACAAGTTCACCAATATGAACACTTGTAACCTCGCGGTCAAGGGAATTCTGTAATGTTGTTTCGATTTCAGTAACTGCTCTTTCAATAGTTTCAATTGAAACAGGACGCTTTTCACATGCTGTAAGCATACCCTTAATAAGTTTACTACGGTCAAAAACTTCACGATTCTTGTCTTTTTTCACAACAACAATTGGTACATTTTCGATAATTTCATAAGTGGTAAATCTTTTTGCACACTTGATGCATTCGCGTCTGCGACGAATTTTTTCGCCTTCGTCTGTTGGACGAGAATCAATTACTTTACTTTCTTCAAAACCGCAAAAAGGACATTTCATAAGAACACTTCCTTTAAGTTGGCGAAGATAATCCAAAATAGTTTTTTGAATACATATTTTCGCCAATCTATTGTTAAAATACTCGTAAATCCGTAAGGATTTACTGCGTTTTGTGCCTCAGCTTGACAAAAATCTGCTATCCAAAAAATCTTCGACCTTAAAACGAAGAATTTTTATTGGATTTTTGGTTGCTGAGAACGATGGAAGGCGGGTGCCTTTCGAGGGTGAAGCATCAAAAAGACTTAAAAATTATCGTTTTAAGGCTGTTTTGGATTATCTTCACCAACTTAATCTATATATGGTATTTTACCATACTTTAGACCACAATGTAAAGGTTTTATAGTAATTTTTTAAGTTTTTCAATGGCAAAAGTCAGTTCTTTATCTTTTTCGAAGCCATTTTCGTACAATTCAACGATAAAATCACCGGTATAACCCAATGATTTCATCAAATCGAAAAACTTTTTGAAATCAAAAACACCGTTTTTACAAGGAACAATACAATCAAATTCATCATTATGGTCACTTATGTGAATATGACGGATATATTTATGAAGTTTTTCCGCAAACTCATAAGGATTTAATCCCGTTCTTATTGATTGCTTGATATCAAAAACCATATTGAAATCATCACCGATATATTCACCCATAGAAGCGAGAAAATCAGGATTTTCGCTACGATAATGAACAACATTTTCCTGACAGACCAAAAGTCCCTCTGCTTTTCCCATTAAAGTCAATTCACCAAATCGGTCAAAATACTCTTCATCGGGAATACTGCCGGGTTTTTTTATGCCGTGAAGCACCAAATGCTTTGCACCAAGAGTGTGCATAACATCAAAATGGCGTTTGAAAGATGTATCCTTTGCCTCAAAAAATCGTCTTTTGTATGAGCTGAAAAGATGATATGACTCGGTAAATGAACCCATAGTATGAACAGAAGAAACTTTCATACCATAGTAATTGCAGATGTCTGCCATATTCTTTACAAATGCAGGTTCGAACTCTGAATCGGCATTCATAAATATTTCAATTGTTTTTACACCTGTTTCCCCTGCTCTTACAATAGATTTTTCTGTTTCAAGAGGATAAAAACAAGCCGAAGATAAACCAATATCCATAAAAAACTACCTTTTTGTTACCTTTAATCCCACTGTCTGTGTCTGCATTCCGCCACCGGTCAAAAGGCCACGGTTAATACCACAATCGGCAAAATCTCTGCCACGACTGATAATAATATAATTTTCGTCAGCAAGTCGATTGTTTGTAGGGTCAACACCGTGCCAGCTACCATTATGATAAACCTCAACCCAAGCGTGAGTTTCACCCTCACCAACCATCATACCAACAACATAGCGACAAGGAATTCCTGCTTTTCGCAAAAGTGCCAACAGAATATGAGAATAATCCTGACAAACACCTGCACCATTCAAAAGTGCTTCTTCTGCTGTTGTAATAACACTTGTTGAACCCGATTTATAAACAATATTCGCACGAATTGCTCTTGTGAATTTAAGTGCTGTGTCAACTGCGTCGTTAGAAATGCCAATCTGAATACGGTCAAACATTCTGTTAAGTTCTGCACCACATTTTGTGTAGTTAGTAGGGTATCTGTAAACAGGATTAAGGTCACTTTCAGGAGTTATGTGTGCCCCTGTTGTTACTGTTCCCGATACATCAACCGTAAATTCATTGTGCATTGTCACAATTCTGTCTGTCACAAGAATATTGCCGAATCCGTCACTTGAATATGTCAGTTCGTTTTCAGGAAAAACTGTCACCTTAATATCCTCGATATGCTGATTTTCACATTCAAGAGGTATGCAACGAAGCGTATAACAATGTTTTACCACAGGAAGTGAAAACTTGATTGACATATTATATGTAAAATCCAATACTGCCATTTTATATCACTCCTGTTACAAATAATTGTGACAATTCGTTCTGAATTGAAATTCTGTATGGTGTATAGTCCTCTTCTTCAAGAATCATTCTTGAAAGTCGTTCAATAGAATGAGAATTAAAGTCGATACCCACCTTGTAAAGACGATTGAGCATAATTGAGAATTCTTTTCTCAATAATTCCACAGGATAATCAAGTCTTGTGTACAAATCAAGTCTTTCTACACTTCTGCCGAATTTTAAAATATTTCTTGAAACCTCTGCTTCAATATTATCATCAGCACTTCCCCAGAACGCAAAAATCCAGTCAGTTACCTCCTGAACTTTAAGAAGCGGTGCATTACTGCTACTGCTTTTTTCCATAATATCGACCGCAAGCTGAAGATACGCAAGTGTTTCCGAACTGATTACATTTCGCATTTCAACGGCATTGTCATAAGCGTGAAGAAGGCTTGAATAAATTGACGCAGGGTCATTGGAATCAAAAAGGAATGAACTTATAAACTCCTGACGACAAGAGTAATTGTTGGCAATTCCAAGTCGGCGACAGAAATTTATGTATTCCTCGTCATTAACATCAATCATAATGTCATAACACTCGGTGAAAGCTTTAAGAGTAGTAAAAACTCGTTCAACATATCGACCAAGCCAGAAAAGATTATCACTTGATTTTATCGAGATAACACCCATGTGTCTTTAAAGCCTCCTCCCTGTGATGAATTAACTACGAATGAATTTGCATCTTTTGAAAAACGAGTAAGACCGCTTTTCCATACAACAGGTTCTTCACCTGTAAGCACAAATGCTCGTAAATCTGCTTTTCGCTCTGTCCATGCACCGTTTTCAACAACTTTAAGGTCATTGAATTGAATTACTTCCTGTGCAATAAATCGTCTTGCTTCTTTCTGTATAAGTTTCTTTAATTCATAAACCTTTTCCAAAGACAATTCACTACCGAAAACAACACCATAGCCACCTGATTCAGCAACATCCTTGATAACGAGCTTCTGAATATTATCAAGAACATATTTCATATCATCGGGATAAAATGGCAAATATGTCGGTGCATTTGACAAAATCGGTTCTTCACCAAGATAATACTTAATCATAGCAGGAACATAATAGTAAATTCCCTTATCATCGGCAACGCTGTTACCCGGTGCATTGACAAGAGCCACATTACCCGCTCTGTAAGCATCCATAATATGTGGAACACCAAGAAGTGAGTCAGCACGGAATGTCATTGGGTCCATAAAGTCATCATTTATTCTGCGATAAACTGCACCAACTCGTTTTCTGCTACCTGAATACTCATTATAATAAAGAACATTACCCTCAACAAACAAATCCTGTGGCATTGCAAAAACTGCACCTGTTTTTTCTGCAAGATATGAATGTTCAAAGAATGCTGAGTTAAATCGTCCGGGAGTAAGCACTACATTTATACCGCCTGTGTTAACATAGTCGAGTGCATCACGAAGTAAATCACCGTAATTACGATTATCAACAACAGTATTTGCACGGAAGGTGTCAGGACTAGCTCGTCGGCAAAGTTCCCTTGCAATCATAGGATAAGACGCACCTGATGGCACACGAAGATTATCTTCAAGTACATACCAACGCATATCATTACCCTGAACAAGGTCAATACCTGAAATATGAGCAAAAACATCTTTTGGCGGTACTGCACCCTCACATTCCATCATATATCCTGCTGCACCATAAACAAATTCTTCAGGAATAATCTTATCCTTTATAATTTGCTTTTTTGTATAAATATCTTTCAAGAAAATATTCAAAGCCTTTACTCGCTGTTTAAGACCTCTTTCGAGGTAGTCAAACTCGTCTTTTGAGATTATACGAGGTACTGCATCAAACGGAAAAAGACGCTCATTGAATACATTGTTTTTGTAAATACCAAACTTAACACCGTATCGTGCCAAAAGTCGGTTTATTTCGTCTGTATGTTCTATAAGTCCGTACAAATTCTTCACTCCCTGAATTTAAATAGAATTACACATTATAATTATAAACTTTTTCTTTAACCAAGTAAATGAGAGAAATAAACAAATATATCGATGATTTTTTGACATTACATATAATACGCAGAGTTTTACAACCATATCAAGCAAATCATAATTTATCGGGCCCCTCAGTCACCTTTCGGTGACAGCTCCCCATCAAGTGGGGAGCCTATTTTTGGCCTTCCCCCTGGAGGGGAAGGTGGCACGAGCAAAGCGAGTGACGGAAGGGGGGATTATAATCGCGTCGCAGACCCTTCATTCTGCATTCAGCATTTTGCATTCTGCATTCAGTTCGACAAACTCCAATTTGTCTGTCACTTTTACCTTTCTTGACAAGAATGAAACAACCTCCCAAGTTAAAATCTTGAGAGGTCATTTTTTATCAGTTAATCCTAAAATATAATCTGTTGATGTTTTATAATATTTTGCTAACGAAATTAAAATTGATGTTGGAATATCACGCTGTCCTAATTCATAATTGCTGTACACCTGTTGTGAACAATTTAATATTTGTGCCATTTGTTTTTGTGTTAAATCGTTGTCTTCACGCAAATCACGAATTCGCCTATACATTATCATCACCTATGTATAGTATATGCTACAACAAAATGCAGTATTGACATTTACTGCAATTTGCGGTAGAATTGCCATAAGACAACAAATTGTGACAAAGGATTTCTAATTTTGAAAAAGAAAAATCTTTTTTTATATGCAAATATAATTATTCCACTTTTTATTGGACTTGTTATATATCTGTTTTGTTATAGGAACACGTATATTAACTCTATTTTTGAAAATTATTTGGGTTTATCTCTGCCCTATTTATATTTCGATAACATTATCTATCACTTTGTCACTTGTTGGGCTTGTGATATTTTATGGGCTTATTCACTAACATTTTCTCTTTACTTTTGTTTTAAGCCTTTCACCAAACCATTGAGAGTGACAAGTGTTTTATCAATTTTATTTGCTGTTAGCATTGAAGTCTTACAAGCAGTTCAAATAATAAACGGAACATTTGATATATGGGATATTATTTTAGAAATTTCGGCAATTTCCCTTGCCGTTATAATAATAAAAAGGAGTTTTTTAAAATGAAAAAAATCTTATCAGTTCTTATGGCAATTCTTGTTCTTGCTACCTTTGCATTGTTTGCAGTTGGTAGTAGCGACGACGATTCCGCAACAGTATCTCAAGGTGAAGGCACAACAGCAAATGATACAGCAACATCAAATGGTAATGTTACTGTTAAAGTTGGCGATGTTCTTAAAACTTCAAATCTTGAAATTACTTATAATGAATGTGGCGAGCATAAAGGATATTCACAATATTCACCACCTAAAGATGGTTATAAGTACATTTATATTGACTTGGCTGCAAAAAACATTGCCGATTCCGATGCATATATTTCATATTTTGAATTTAATTGCTATGCTGATGATGTTGCTATGGAGTCACATTATGAAGATGACGGCATTTCTGCAACACTTTCAGCAGGTAGAAGCACATCTGGAAAAGTTTATTTTGAAGTTCCTAAAGATGCAGAAAAAATTGAAATTGAATATGAAACAGATTTCTGGGATAATCAAAAAGCAATTTTTGTTGTAGAATAAACTGATAAAAATGCGGCTCCCTCTGACGAGGGAGCTGTCGAACGATAGTGAGACTGAGGGAGAGATTGAGTCTGCGTATTAGCCTATCTCTCCCTCCGTCATTTTCTTGCGAAAATGCCACCTCCCTCGTCAGAGGGAGGCAAAGAGAAAAGGACGGTTCGTAACGAATCGTCCTTTAATTTTGCACTTTGCGTTTTGCATTTTGCACTATTCAATAGGTTTTGATACATCTACCCATTCTTTATAGTTTGAGTATTTTTCCAGTTCGGGAATTGTGAGTTCGATTGCACTATTACTGCCACCTACTGCAGGGAAAACTGTTTCGAATCTTTTCATTGATTCATCAAGGTAAACATCCACACCGTCTTTAATACCGAAAGGACAAACTCCGCCAATCTGATGACCTACATATTCTTCCAACTGTTCAGGTGACATCATTTTTGCTTTTGTGTGGAAAAATCCTTTGTATTTTGAGTTATCAACCTTGACATCCCCTGCCATAAGAATAAGGATTGGCTGTTCACCCACCATAAATGAAAGAGTTTTTGCAATTCTTGCACCCTCAACACCAAGTGCCTGTGCTGCAAGTTCAACTGTTGCACTTGAAACCTCGAACTCTTGTACTCTGTCTTCCATACCGAATTGACGGAAATATTCTCTGCCTTTTTCTATAGACATAAATTTTCATTCCTTTCCCCTCCCTCCACGAGGGAGGTGGCATTTTCGCAAGAAAATGACGGAGGGAGTTTGTTGTTGTTTCTGTTTACTCCCTCAGTCACGCCTTGCGTGACAGCTCCCTCTAAGAGGGAGCGGATACGGAAACACAAATTTTATTTTACTGAATTTCTGCGAGTTTAACAGGTCTGCCTTCATTTGCTGATTTTTCAGCAGCAAGAGCAATCTTAACTGACTGTAAACCTGCGTGAATGCCAACAGGAGTTTCCTTGTCGTTTACACAACAGTCAACAAACTGTCTAACTTCTTCTGCGAATGAGCCCATATATCTTTCAAGGAAGAAATAGAGTGGTTTTTCACCTGTTACACCGTTAGCATCTGCGATAACTGCAGTTGAAAGTGTATCGTTAGCAGTTGCAACCATACCCTTTGAACCGAAAAGTTCTGCCCTCTGGTCATAACCATACATAGCCTGACGGGAGTTGTCGATAACTGCAAGAGCACCATTAGCCATTTTCATTGAGATGATTGCTGTATCGAAATCACCGTATTCACGGATACCAGGATTGATAAGAGCATCTGCATAAACATAAAGTTCTTCAACATCACTGTTTGTAAGGAAGCAAGCCATATCAAAATCGTGGATTGTCATATCAAGGAAGATGCTTGCTGCACAGTAGCCAACAGGTGGTGCCTGTGGGTCACGAGATGTAATTTTAAGAATCTGTGCTTCACCGATTTTGCCTTCATCATAAGCCTTGCGAACTGCTGCAAAGTTATGGTCAAAACGACGATTGAAACCTACCTGGAATTTGCATTCAGGATGAGCTTTAAGAGCATCTGCAATTTCAAGAATCTTGTCAACTGTGTTTGCAAGTGGTTTTTCACAGAAAACGTGTTTGCCTGCATTGATTGCTTCAATAGAAATCGGAGCGTGAGTGTCAGTTGATGAACAAACAAGAACTGCATCAATGTCCTTATCTTCAATAATTTTTGTGTAATCTGTGTAAATTTTTTCCACACCAAAGCCTTCACAGAAAGCCTTTGTTTCGTCATTCATAAATGGGTCTGCGATTGCAACAACTTCAGCACCCTTTACGTGATATGAAATTGATTCAAGGTGAACTTTACCAATACGGCCAGCACCGATAATACCGATTTTAAGCATAATAATTTCTCCTTATGTTATTTATATTGTTCCGTCCCATGTACTAACTGCAGTATTTGATTTTTCCTCTTCATCGAACCAGTGGGTTGTAACTGACTTTGATTCTGTGTAGAAACGGTATGCGTCTTTACCTAAACAATGAAGGTCACCGAAGAATGACTGCTTGTGACCTGAGAATGGGAAGAAACCAACAGGTACAGGAATACCAACATTGATACCAACCATACCACCGTCTGTGTGACGAGCGAATTCACGAGCAAAGTAACCACTCTGTGTATAGATAACAGAACCATTTGCATAAGGGTTACTATTCATAATCTTAAGGCCTTCTTCAAATGTCTTACAACGCTTGATGCAAAGAACAGGTCCGAAAACTTCTTCCTGACCGATTGTCATTTCAGGTGTAACCTTGTCGAAGATTGTAGGGCCAACAAAGTAACCGTTTTCATAACCTTCCACCTTAACACCACGACCGTCAAGAACGAGTTCAGCACCTTCGTCAACACCCTTCTGGATATCAGCAAGAACTTCTTCGTAGTGCTTCTTATATGTAATTGGGCCAAGCTTTGAATCTTTTTCCCATGATGGGCCAACCTTGATTTTTGATGCCTGTTTAACGAGTTCAGCAACAAACTTGTCAGCGATTGCTTCTTCAACAACACAGCAAGTAAGAGCCATACAACGCTGACCTGCACAACCGTAAGCAGAGTTAATAACACCTGCTACTGTTCTTTCAAGTGCTGCGTCAGCCATAACAAGAGCATGGTTCTTTGCCTGTGTAAGAGCCTGACAACGCTTGCCAGCCGCTGCTGCACGAGAATAAATCTTAAGACCAACAGGAGTTGAGCCTACGAATGTGATACCCTTAACATCAGGGTGGTCAAGAATTGTGTTAACTTCGTTTCTTGAACAAGTAATAACATTGATAACACCGTCAGGAACTCCTGCTTCTTTATAGATAGCAGCAAGTTTCATAGCTGTTTTTGGTGTAAGAGATGCTGCTTTGAGAACCATTGTGTTACCTGTTGCAATACAAACAGGAGCCATCCAACCGAATGGAATCATTGCAGGGAAGTTAACGGGAACGATACCTGCGAAAACACCAAGCGGTTCACGATATTTAACTGTGTCATAACCTTTTGATGCGTCCATAAGGCTTTCACCCATCATAAGTGAAGGAACCTGAGTTGCAAGTTCTGTGCCTTCTTTTGCCTTGAGAACGTCGCCTTCTGCTTCGCCCCATACTTTACCGTTTTCACAAGCAACGCACATTGTGAGTTCTTCCATATCACGGATGATAAGTTCGCGGATTTTATAAAGAATCTGTGCTCTCTTGATTGCAGGAGTTGCACTCCAACCCGGGAATGCAGCCTTTGCTGCTGCGATTGCTTCAAGAACTTCATCATTTGTACAGCAAGGTGCCTGTCCTACAACTTCACCTGTACTTGGATTGTGAAGGTCATACCAAACATCAGTTTTTGAGTCCTTGAACTGACCGTTCACAAAATATTGTAATTTTTCTACTGCCATTGTTATTTCTCCTTATTGGATTTAATTGTTTTATTGGTGTCATTCTGAGGAGTGTAACGACGAAGAATCTCTCAACTCCTATTATCTCATTAACAAGAGATTCTTCGCTACGCTCAGAATGACAATGCAGGCGTGGAAGCCTGCCACTACGCGTCACTATGTTCAGAATAACATATTCAAATTAAATTATAAGCCAGATACTTCTGCAATATATTTACGAGCTTTGACTGCATATTCAAATGGATTTGCGATTGCAGGGTCCTGTTCAGCCTCAACAAGAACATATCCTTCGTATCCTGTTTCTTCAAGAACATCGAATACAGGTTTAAAATCGATTACGCCGTCACCCGGAACTGTGAATGCACCGGCACGAACACCCTGTAAGAAACTCATTTTTTCTGCCTTAACTTTTGCCACAACATCAGGACGGATATCCTTGAGATGTACGTGACGGATTCTCTTTGCATATTTCTTGAGAACTGCCATATAATCTTCACCACAGTATGCAAGGTGACCTGTATCAAAAAGAAGACCGAAAAGTTCAGGGTCTGTGTTTTCCATCATTCTGTCAATTTCTGCTGCAGTCTGAACAACCGTACCCATATGATGGTGGAAGCAAAGCTGGATACCCATATCCTTTGCAACTTTACCAAGCTTGTTGATACCTGTGCAGAGCATATCCCATTCTTCGTCATTCATAACATATTTGTCATCGAAAATTGAAAGGTCTGTACCCTGAATTGAATGTCCCTGTTCAGAGATACCAACAACTTTTGCACCCATTTCTTTAAGGAAAGTGATATGCTCGATAAAATCCTTTTCAACTTCTTCGTAAGGCTTTGTGATAAGAAAACTTGAGAACCAAGCGTTGCAAATCTGCATACCGCGAAGTTTAAGTGCTTTTTTAAGAACCTTTGTATCTCTCGGGTACTTGTTACCAACTTCACAACCTGTGAAACCTGCAAGTGCCATTTCTGAAATACACTGTTCAAATGTGTTTTCTGCACCAAGGTCAGGCATATCGTCATTTGTCCATGCGATAGGTGCAATACCGAGTTTAACTTTTGACTTGTCGAGCATATTAATATCTCCTTGCTTTATTTTTATTTTCTTCCTTCTCTAAGAAGGCGTTATTTACTTTTTCATTTGTTGAAACAGATGGAACACCTGTATGCCACCAAGCACCGTAACCGTCAGTCATTGATTTTGGAAGCACTTTAATATCAATAAGTGTTGAAACTGTCTGTTTTTGTGAATCGATAAGAGCGAATTCGAGTTCTTCCATTGTTTTTGCTGTATATGTCTTACAACCGTATGCTGCAGCAGCCATAGCAAAGTCAATAGGAATAAGGTCACCTAAAAGTTCACCATTTTCGTTTCTGTAACGGAATTCTGTTGCAAGATTACCGATGCCGTTTGACATCTGAAGGTTGTTAATGCAACCGAAACCGCTGTTATCGAAAAGAAGAACATTGATTTTCTTGTTTTCCTGAATTGATGTTACAAGTTCAGAATGGAGCATAAGGTAACTACCGTCACCGCACATTGCATATGATTCACATTCAGGATGAGCCATCTTGCTACCAAGTGCACCTGCGATTTCATAACCCATACATGAATAACCGTATTCCATATTGTATGAATAACGCTTGTCAGAAGTCCACATTCTCTGAAGACATCCAGGAAGTGAACCTGCTGCACCTGTGCAAAGAGCATCTGCAGGAATGAGTTTTCTAATCATAGCAAGTGCTGCTGTCTGTGTAATCACACCGCCGATTTTCTCAACGAACTCAGGAATTGTCTTTTCATCACGAGCAGCAATCAAAGGCTTAAAGTTTTCGTCATAGCTGTAATTTGCAAGGAATTCCATTTCCTTGTCCCAATCAGCTTTTGCATCTTGGATTTCAGTTGTGTATGCTGATTTGTAACCTGCTTTACGGAGTTCATCACCAAGAGCGAGAATACCAAGTTTAGCATCAGCAACCATTTTAACAGCATCAAGTTTGTATGCATCAAAACGAGATGTGTTGATTGTTACCATCTTAACATCATCTTTGAAAAGGGACTTTGAAGCAGTTGTAAAGTCAGAGAAACGAGTACCGATACCGATAACAACGTCTGCATCCTTTGCCATTACATTACCTGCGGAGTTACCTGTAACACCAAGACCACCAAGGTTATATTTATCTGATGAAAGGCAAGCAGTTTTACCACTTTGTGTTTCTGCGAAAGGAATGTTGAATTCTGCACAGAATTTTTCAAGTGCTTCGCCTGCTTCTGAATAACGAACACCTCCACCACAGATTACAAGCGGTTTTTTAGCATGCTTAACTGCATTTACAACATCCTCAAGTTCTTCTGTTGCCACAGGCATACGAACAATTTTATGTACACGCTTCTGGAAGAATGAATCAGGGTAATCATAACTTTCACCCTCAACATCCTGACAAAGACAAATTGCAACTGCACCTGCGTTTGCAGTATCTGTAAGTGCTCTCATTGCATTTATCATTGCTGACATAAGCTGTTCAGGACGAGTAATTCTGTCCCAATATCTTGTAACTGCCTTATAAGCATCGTTTGTTGTTGTAGCAAGTGAATTTTCCTGTTCAAATTGCTGAAGAACAGGGTCGGGCTGACGAGTTGAGAAAGTGTCAGCAGGAAATAAAAGAAGTGGTACATTATTAACTGTTGCAGTTGCTGCCGCAGTAATCATATTAGCAGCACCGGGACCGATTGAAGATGCACATGCGATAATTTTTCGTCTGTTGTTCATCTTTGCAAAGGCTGTTGCAACATGAGCCATACCTTGCTCGTTCTTACCCTGATAAACTTTAAGTCCGCCCTTGTCAGAATCAAGTGCTTCACCAAGACCTAAAACAATACCGTGACCGAAAACTGTGAAAATTCCGTCAACGAATTTTGTTTCAACTCCGTCAAAAGACACATACTGATTATCAAGGAACTTAACAAGTGCCTGAGCCATTGTCATTTTTGCCATAATATCATCTCCTGTTAAAAAGGTAGTTTATTTATACATCTAACAACCACTTATGTTTAGGGTCGTCAATTCGTGTTTTAATCCAAGGGTCATTGGGAAGATGTCTAATCATCCACACATAGCACATTGAGTAACCGGGAGCAGCAACCTGCTGATGTGTTTTCATTGGTGTAATGCAAAGAACACCTTGGTCCTCCACCTTATAGCAATCATCACCGTTAAATCCTACACCAAAGCCCTGTGGTTTATCAAATTCATAGTAATAAACTTCAGGCTGTGGGTGGTAGTGTGGTGGGTAACTTGACCAACAACCCGGTTTGTGGATTACTTCACCTAAAACCATATTTGAATATGGTGCATTTTCGTAATCGAAAAGTGTAAGCACCTGTCTGTGTGCAGTACCGTTCCACTGGTCTTTACCGAATTCTTGAAGAATTACATTTTCAGGACTGTACCAAACATAACCAAAATCATTTTCGTTATCTGTCTGCTGAATAAGAATTCGGGAATCTGCATTTGCAGTAACTGTTACTTCATTATTTTTTGAGAAATGAACACAGTATGGTCTGTCAACAAACTGATTTTCTCTTTTTGCTTTTTCTGTTTTACCATCAAATGAATACTCAACATCACCTGAAAGCAAGAGGATTGCAGTTTCGTTATTCTCGTCACAAACTGTAACAGATTCACCTGCTTTTAACACCTTTGTTTTGATGTTCATAAGCATTTCGGCATTTTTGCCACCCATTTCACAAAGGATTTTTTCGTTGTTTTCATTAAAATTTGGATTTTCGTACATATATGTCACCTTATTTTCGGCGGGAGCAAGCCCCCTCCCTACACTATAACCAATTTGGTTTGTTGTAGGGGACGACGACTCGGCGTCCCGTTAGTTTCATTTTAGCTTATTTCGGGCTGCCGAGGTCGTCAGCCCCTACACATTTACACTCTGACTTTATCATCCGTTAGTGAACCGTTAGCATAAATCGGAATTTTTTCACCTAAATATGTCGGTTCAGGCTGTACTATGCAATAGAAGAAATCTTTTGTTCTTGCCAATACCTCACGGATATCGTTGTAAATCGGATAACGAAGTTCGTCTGCGGCGAAACCATAAGCATCAATTCCCAATTTTCTCGCATTATAAACAGCACGGTACAAGTGGTATTTCTGTGTTACAATCACCATTTTTTCAACCTGAAAAACATCACGAGCACGATACATTGATTCATAAGTTGAGAAACCTGCGTGGTCCATAAAGATGTTATCGGCAGGAACACCGTTTTCGATTGCGACATCCTTCATTTTATTGACCTCATCGTATTCTTCACGACCATGGTCACCACTCATAAGAAGTTTATCGGTACAACCTGTTTCGTAAGCCATAAGACCGAAATCAAGTCTTTCCTGAAGCATTGGTGACGGCTCACCGTCCCAGAGTCCTGCACCAAGTACCATTACACAATCAAAACTGTCATTTTTCAAATCATCAACAGTTAAAATGTAATCATTCACATAAGAAATCATATAGGCATTTATACCGACAACGGCTACCCCACCTATCAAACAAGCACAGAGCACCGCAATAATCATCCCCTTAACTGCTTTGTTTTTTAGTAATTTCTTAATCATTTTTGTTCACCGATTTTTACGGGACGATGTGGGCATCGTCCCCTACATTATTTACACTCTTGCGATTAACTCACCATATTCTTCTTTTTCTTTTTTGATAAATTCCTTAACAGCCTCAACTGTTGGCATATCCTGTGAACAAGCGTGACTTGCTACAAGCATAGCAGCAGAAGCTGAACCAAATTCAAGAGCATCAATGATTTCCCAGCCTTCAAAAATACCGTAAAGGAAAGCAGATGCGTATCCGTCACCGCCACCGAATGATTTGAGAAGTTTTACAGGGAATGGCTTGATTGAATAACTTTCGCCATCGTTTGTGTATGCTGTTGAGCCCTCTTTACCGTGTTTAATAATTACAATTTTTGCATTCTGTCCGTGCCAGTATGCTGCTGTTTCCTTGTCAGTCATACCAGGCTTAATGAATTTTTCTGTAAGGTCGTATTCTTCACGAGAACCGAGAATAATATCTGCTTCACGAGCAACTGAAGAATAGTAAATTGCGATTTCGTCGCTGTTTTTCCAGTTGTATGCACGATAGTCAATGTCAAAAATAATCGGCACACCGTTTTTCTTTGCAAGAGCAACTGCTTTGAGTGCTGCTTCTCTTGACGGACTTTCGGCAAGTGCTGTGCCCGAAATCAAGATTGCCTTTGCCCTGTTGATATAATCTTCGTCGATGTCTTTGACATCTAACTTTAAGTCAGCTGCTTCATTACGGTACATAACGATTGAGCTTTCTGTTTCTGACTTGATTTCAGTAAATGTAAGACCGATTTTTTCACCATTTTCGCAACGCTTGATGTGAGATGTATCAATGCCCTCGTTGTCAAAATAGTCAGTTACAAAAGTGCCAAGCTGGTCATCAGAAACTCGTGCGAAAAATCCGCATTTTTTACCAAGACGAGCAAGACCTACTGCGATATTTGCCGGTGAACCGCCAAGATATCTTTTGAATGTTGTGCTTTCATTAAGTGGACAATAATAGTCAACAGGGTTAAGGTCAACTGCCACACGTCCCAAAAGGATTAAGTCAAATTCCTTGCTGTTATCAAATTCAATATATTTCATAATTACAACTCCTTAATTATTCCATAAAGCTGAACACTTTAATGTGTCTTTTTACATTTTCATATACACCCACAACCTCTGCGTGGCTTAATTCAAAGTAATTAGCCTTTTCAAGAGGTTTACAGTATTCAAGAGCGTGTTTTGCAAGGTTATCAAAACTTGCAGTTGCAATATTGATTTTTCGCACACCTAGCATAATTGTCTGTTGGAACATTTCGTCTGAAATTCCCGTTCCGCCGTGAAGAACAAGCGGTGTGTCAACAATCTTGTTAATGTCGTCAAGAACATCATAACGAAGACTTGGTAATACAGGATAATTTCCGTGTGCGTTACCGATTGCCACAGCCAATGCGTCAACTCCTGTTTCATCACAGAAAAGTTTTGCATCGTCAGGGTTTGTACACTGAATTTCGTGTGCTGCACCATCACCCTCATTCCCGCCAACAACACCAAGTTCAGCCTCAACTGTCGCACCGTATTTGTCAGCCATCTGACGAACCTGTTTTACTGTACGGATATTTTCTTCAAGCGGAAGTGTTGAACCGTCAAACATTACAGAAGTAAATCCAAGTTCAAGAGCTTTCTGTACAGTTTCAACTTTAAGACCGTGGTCAAGATGTACTGCAATATCGACTTTGGAATTCTTTGCAGCAGACACCATCATTGGTCCCATAAGTTCAAGTGGTGAATTTTTAAGTCTGCACTCTGCAATCTGAAGAATTATGGGCATATTGAGTTCTTCGGCAGCAGCCACAGCACCCATAACCATTTCCATATTGCCAACACTGAATGCACCAACTGCAATGTTGTTTTTTTCGGCATAATCGAGCAATTGTTTCATTGGAACTAAAGCCATAAAAGCACACTCCAATCCATTTTGTTATAATCAATTTATTGTATCACTTTACACGCATAAAATCAATGTTTTACAGGTAAAAAATAGAAGTGTTTTTCTGTACAAAATAACAAAAAAACAGTCCGCTCACACCATTGTAAACGGACTGTTAAAACAATTGGTTTTTTAGTAACCGCTGAATAAATCGGGTTGCAATTTATTTAACCCATTTGAGTTTCCACATAGCGAACGCACCGAGTACAGATGCGATAATACCTGGGAAAAGAAGAGTTCCTGCGTCCAAAGTCGGAGCAAAAAGTAAAACAACAAGCATAATAAGGATTGGGAAAATTGAAATCTTCCAATGCTTTGAGAAATATCCTGCTGCCAATGCACCGAAAAGTGCAGGCTGAACCTGTTTGAAAGCAGGCATTAAAAGTTCGCTGTTTGTAAATGCAGGAAGGAAAGGTTTGAACACCAATACGCCGATTGCAATAATAATTGTTGTAACGATAGAAGATGTTGCAATAGCAATTGTTGAAATAACTTCCCCTTCCTCGCTGTTTGCCTTTACCTTCGCATTTTCCATAGAGCTGATTGCGCAAGGAAGTTTAAGGTTTGTAATATTTCCTGTCACGAATGAAAGATATGTACCACCTGCACCAAGCATTGGTGTGTAAACCAAAACTTCAATAACCGCAAGTGACCAGTAAAGCGGAATAAGTTTCATAAGTCCACTCATAACACCGCTTAAAGATGGCCACACACCTAAGTACAAGCAAATTGAAAGCGGGAACATAATAAGTATACAAAGAGCTGTAATACTTGAAATTCTACCCCACGCATGGACACGGTCAAAATATGTTCTTTCTGCTTTATTAGTCTTTTTCATAAATTAACCCCTCCATTCCAAAACAGCAAGTTCAGGTGGTAAAACGTTGTATGCAACAACTGCAACCACCATTGCAATAATCATACCAATAGGCATAACAAACGGTTCAAGCCAAGTAAGTTTAAATTTCTTTGCAACGAATTCAAGAATCAAAGATGCACCAACTGCAACAACCAATGTGATTACAGATAACACACCTGCACCGTCACCGAATGTTTCAGGCTTACCCTTACCTGCAATAGCACGAGCAACGAATGCACCGATAAGACCGATAAATACAGCAGGAGTCAAAAGGTCAATAAAGCCTGCAATACCGCCTGATTTCTTTTCTGTTGTTTCCTCTTTTGCCTCGTCTTTCTTACCTAAATTAAGCATCTTTCTATGCAAAGGTTTTGCAACAAAAGGTAACAGAACAAGTGAGAAACAAATACCGAGAGTCATAACCCAAGCAACGCCTGCAAAAACTTCAGGGTCAGTAATTACTGATGAGATACCACCCTCCTGACCGAATGCAGTCATAGCGTCACCTGCTGCTTTTGTTTCGTACAACAAGTTGCCGAGAACAGACAATCTTACCCAAGGGATTACCAAGCCCAATGATGGTGCCAACACAATAACCGTAGCAAGAACTGATAATGCTGACGGAATTGTGAAAACAGCACTTGATGTAACAGCATCACGCAATTTTTTCTTGTCAATTCCTAATTTTTCGCCTTGTTTCCAAGCCTTAACAAGGAAGAAAACAGACTGCAAAAGAACAAAAAGAATAACGCCACCGGCAATCAGGTATAAGCCTGTGCTTTCTTTAAAGTCCATATCATTCATCTCCTAAAAACAATATACATATATTAAATCATTTTTCCATATCAAAATCAACAGTAATTTTTACTTTACTGTTCTTTTGACTCAATTCCGTTTAAAAGTTCCATAATACTGAGATAGAAATTTTGTGTTTCGTCTTTATCCGCCATCAATCCAATTGCTGTGCCGTGGTCACCTGCACGAACAGGCATAACATTCCATATTCCCGGTTCGTAATCCATGCCCTCAGAATATTGAACACTCGGTTCATCAGGTGGAGAACAAGCAGCAATAACATCAACAAGACCGTCATTACCGCCACTGTTATCAATACCCTTTTGTCTTGAATTGTGAAGCAAAAGGAATGATGTTAAATGCATTAAAGGAAGGTCAGTTTTTCTTGCCATTTCCTTTTTCTTGTTTTCGTCATATTCAACTGCATTGAACGGGAATGAGAAATAATAAATACTCGGTACAATTTCCACCATATCATTGAGTTTTGTAATCCCTTTTGGTGAAAGTCCAAAAACAATGTTATCATCAGTTTCCTTGTACTGTTTTCTCGCAAGTTTTCGTGCCTGATGACCTGACTCTGTATCCTTTTGTCCGGGTGTATTTGTAAGTCCGAAATGCTCTAAATGGAAGTCAACCGCTGTTCCGTTCAATGGTGAACGCCCCATTGCACAGGAATAGAACACTGTTCCCGCCTTTATCGGTCGCAACAATTTATATTTTTCTGCTACCTCAAAAGTATCAACCACTCCCAATGGAGAACAAATCGCACTAAGGCTGTAAATCAAATCTGCGTGACCGCCCTTGAAAAGCTCAGATGTTTCTTCACCTGTTACAGCAACTTCTCTTGGGTCACCATACGTAAGAAGATGTGAGAGAACACGAATGCAAAGTCCACCGAAACTGTGACCGATAAGATGAACTTTTTTCTCTTTGCTCCAGCCCTCAAAAAGCGGCTTTTCATATGTTCTGCCATACCGTTTATGGTCGTGACGCTGAGCGTGAGCTTCACCATAGTCAACCGTCGTACCCATAAGCTGAGCATAAAGCTGACAAGCCTGGTCCCACGCAGATGAAATAGGTCCAACCGACGCAGCATAACATTCATAACCTTTTTCGTTAAGAAAATCTGTCAAACTGCCTGTTGTTGCTCCCCAATATGGCATTTTCTTGTTTATACCCTCATTTTCACCCCAACCGAACATACCGTGGACGAAAATTATAGGATACTTCAATTTTTTGTTTTCCATAATTTCACCCCATATTTTCTTTAAAAATGAACATTTTTCCCTTTTATGTTAAAATATTAACATTTTTTGACAAATTTTTCAAGACTATTCATAAAAACTACAAATATGTTTATCTTTAAACATAATCATACTATAGTGGTTAACCATTATATGAACAACAAACAATCTCTATTTCGTTGAATTCTAACCTTATATTTGTATATTGACAAAACGAGAAAAATACTATAAAATATAACACAAATCAAATAGCCCCTATCAAAAACAGTGAAGAAAACAAGACATAACTCACTCGCTTTCAGAGAGTTGCCGTTTGGTGAAAGGCAACACAGTGCTTATGTGTATAACTCATTTCGGAGTTGCACAGGTGAAATCATAGCCTGTGACGGTTGACCCCGTTATCAAGTCGGACTTTGTCAGAAGTCGCTAAGGTCGGTTTTTACCGATGAATTAGGGTGGTACCACGGTAGAATTTTTCCATCGTCCCTATCAACTAACTTTGATAGTGGGGCGATTTTTTATTTGGAGGTAGATTTTATGAAACAAGGATGCCAGAAATACATCCCATTTGAACCAATCAATATTCCCGACAGACAGTGGCCGTCAAAAACCATTGAAAAGCCACCAATATGGTGCTCCGTTGACCTTCGTGACGGTAATCAGGCACTTATTGACCCAATGAATCTTCAGGAAAAAATCGAATATTTCAAAACTCTTGTTAAAATCGGATTCAAGGAAATCGAAGTTGGTTTCCCGTCAGCATCCGAAACTGAATACGAAATTCTTCGTACACTTATTGAAAAGAATCTTATTCCTGATGATGTTACAATTCAAGTACTTGTGCAGAGCCGTGAACACCTTATCAGAAAGACATTTGAAGCTATTGACGGTGCTAAAAATGTAATCATCCATTTCTATAACTCAACTTCAACTCTCCAGAGAAAAGTTGTTTTCAAAAAGGATATGGACGGTGTTATTGATATTGCTGTTAAAGGTGCTGAACTTATCAAGCAACTTACTGACGAATTGAAATCACAGAAAGATGTTAATATCCGTTATGAATATTCACCTGAAAGCTTTTCAGGTACAGAAATGGACAACGCTGTTCTTATCTGTGAAAAGGTTATGGAAGCACTTGATATTAACGAAAATAACAAGATTATTCTTAATCTTCCTGCAACTGTTGAAGGTAGCACACCTAACGGTCACGCTGACCAGATTGAATATTTCTGTCGTAAACTTAAGAATCGTGAAAATGCAATTATCAGTTTACATCCACACAACGACAGAGGCACTGCTGTTGCTGCTGCTGAACTTGGTCTTTTAGCGGGCGCTGACAGAATTGAGGGTACTCTTTTCGGTAACGGTGAAAGAACAGGTAATGTTGACATTGTTACACTTGCTCTCAATATGTACACACAGGGCATTGACCCGGGACTTGATTTTTCTAATATGAACGAAATCAAGGAAATGTTTGAGCGTACTACAAAAATGCCTGTTGACCCAAGAAAGCCCTACGGTGGCGAGCTTGTTTTCACAGCATTCTCAGGTTCACATCAGGATGCGATTAACAAAGGCAAGGAATATATGCGTACAAGCGGTACAGAATACTGGGAAGTTCCATACTTACCTATCGACCCTGCCGATGTTGGTCGTGAATATGAACCAATTATTCGTATCAACAGCCAGTCAGGTAAGGGTGGCGTTGCATACATTATGGCAGAGTACGGTTACAAGATGCCAAAGGCTATGCATCCTGAATTTTCAAAGATTGTTCAGAAGGTTTGCGACGAAAAAGGAAAAGAACTCCAGAAAGAAGAAGTTTATTCACTTTTCCAGCAGGAATATCTCAATGTTACAGGCCCTTACAAATTGCTCAGTTACAAGTTCTTTGAAGAAAGAGAACACGGTGAAGAACAGTCACGAGTTCACTTTATCGGTACAATTCAGTACAACGGTAACGAACCACAACAGATTGAAGGAATTGCTTCGGGTCCTATCGGTGCGTTCTGTCAGGCTATGAACTCCATCGGTCTTGGTGATTATCACTTCATTGACTACTCTGAACACGCATTCTCAGTTGGTTCAGACTCAAAGGCTGTCAGCTATATCCACATCACAGACCCACAGGGCAAGGATGTTTTCGGTATTGGTATTTCACACAACATCAACTATGCATCTATCAAGGGTATTCTTTGTGCAGTTAACCGCTGTATGCCAAATGTAGTTAGAGAGGAAAAGTAATATGAAAAATTATAACATTGTAGTATTAAAAGGTGACGGAATCGGCCCTGAAATCGTTGACGAGGCTCTTAAAGTCCTTGATGCAACAGGTGAAAAATACGGTTTTAAATTCAATTATGATTATAAGCTTATGGGTGGCTGTGCTATTGACGCAACAGGCGAACCGCTTCCACAGGAAACAGTTGATGCTTGCAAAAATGCTGACTGTGTTTTCCTTGGTGCAGTCGGTGGCCCTAAATGGGACACTCTCCCCGGTAAACAGCGTCCCGAAGCAGGTCTTTTAGGCATTCGTGGTGCATTAGGACTTTATGCAAATCTCCGTCCTGCAAAGATTTTTGAACCACTTAAATCTGCATCACCTATCAAGGACAGCATTATCGGTGACGGTCTTGACATTATGATTGTCCGTGAACTTACAGGCGGTATCTACTTCGGTGAAAGAGGTAGAAAAGAGGTTGACGGTAACCCTGCTGCTTACGATACAGAAATGTATTCTGTTCCTGAAATTGAAAGAATTGCAAGAACGGCTTTTGAAATGGCTATGAAAAGAAATAAAAAACTCACAAGCGTTGACAAGGCAAACGTTCTTGAAAGTTCAAGACTCTGGAGAGAAACTGTTATTAAGATGTCAGCTGAATATCCTGAAGTTGAACTCAATCATATGTATGTTGACAACTGTGCAATGCAGTTGGTAAGAAATCCTGGTCAGTTCGATGTTATCGTTACATCAAACATTTTCGGTGACATTCTTTCTGACGAGGCATCTATGATTTCAGGTTCAATCGGTATGCTGGCATCTGCTTCATTGGCAACAGGTAAAATGGGACTTTATGAGCCTATTCACGGCTCTGCACCTGATATTGCAGGTCAGCAGAAAGCAAACCCACTTGCAACAATCCTTTCAGCAGCAATGATGCTCCAGTATTCGTTTGATGAAAAAGATGCTGCAAAATCAATCGAAGATGCAGTTAACGAAGCACTCAAAGTTGCTCGTACTCCTGATATCTACGAAGAAGGATTTAAGAAGGTTACAACATCCGAAATGGGCGACCTTGTAGTTTCGTTACTTCAATAACAATTAATTTAGTGTCATTCTGAGCAAAGCGAAGAATCTCTGCTGAGATACTTCGTCACATTCGTTTCTCAGTATGACACTAATTGACTTTTTAAGAGGTTTTTATGAAAACACTTTATATCAGTGATATGGATGGTACTCTTTTGCAGAGTAATGGCAAAATGAGTGAGTTCACAAAAGAAAAACTAAATGAATTTTACAATAAAGGTATTCCTTTTTCCGTTGCAACAGCAAGAAGTATGATTAGTGCCATGCCTATTCTTGAGGGAGTTCATTTTGCTGCACCAATTGTGCTTATGAATGGTGTTTTTGTCTATGACACAGAAACAAAAAAAGCTGTAAAATATCACGAAATTGAGCATTCAGTATTGCAAAAAATTCTTGACCTGTTTTATGAGAAAAATCTCCATCCTTTTATGTTTTTGTATAGTGATGATTATAAACTCTCTATCAAATACACAGAATTTGACAACGATGGAATGAAAGAATTTTATGACGAGAGAGTCGATTTGCTTGATGGCAGATTTACACAGACCGATGATTTGACTATTATAGAAAAAAGTCAGCATCCTGTTTATGTCAATTACTATGCTTTGCCTGAATTCCTTGATGATGTTGTTGAAAAATTAAAGGATATTCCCGAAATTGACTTTGCATATTACAAAGACAGTTATTCTGATGACTGGCTTATTGAAATTTATTCGCACACAGCATCAAAGGCAAACGGAGCAAAGGAAGTTAAAGAAATTGTGGGTACAGATTATATTACCGCATTCGGTGATAACCTTAACGATATTATAATGCTCAAGGATGCTGATGTTGCTGTTGCAGTCCAGAATGCAGTACCACAAGTAAAAGAAATTGCAGATATTATCATTGGAAATAATAATGATAACAGTGTAGTAAATTATATTATACATAAAGAAAACGCTTAGAGTTGACTCTCCAAGCGTTTTTTGATTTATTCTTCTGTTGTTGTAACACAATAGAACTGATTTCCACCCTTAGTTATTGTAAAGGTTGATGACAAATTTTCAGAAATTATGTTTCCATTCATAGGATTTTTACCGCCCATAAGACCGTCAGGAGGAGTCATATTTTCAGGCATTTCAGGTCTTTCACCCATATTTTCAGGTGGTATCATATTTTCCATATCTTTTGGTGGCTCAAAATCATCCGGTTTTTCAGGTCTTTCACCTATGTTTTCAGGGTTTTCCATTTCTTCAGGCATTGTCATATCCTCAGAAAATTCAGGTCTTGGCATCTGTCCACTACCCTGTTTCATTGTTGCAACGCTGATAACAGAATCTCCGTTCCACAATGAGTATTCACCTTCTGTAAGATAATCACCTGCAACTAAAAGATATGTGAAATCGTTTATAGGTTTATATTCATCAATTTCTGTTCCATCAGACCATTTCAATGTATATGTGCTGTCCCCTGACTGTTTTGAATCGAAAGTGAAAACTGCATAAGTCTGGTCACCACCTGCAATCCTGTCAAGCATATTTCCCGATGCCATAACCGAACCGCCATTTATATAAATGCCTTTGTCAGAGTCAATGCCTGCATCACCGCTTACAGCACAAGCACAACAATTCACCGAACCTCCGTTGATTACAAGCCATCCGTTAGAGTCAATTCCGTCACCCTCACCTGTACTACCTGTAACAAGAATATTCAAAAGTCCTCCATTAATTGTTGTTACAGACACATTATCTTCATTGGTATTTATTCCATCATTACCTGATATAATGCTAATATTACCACCATTGATTGTAAGGTGTAGTTCACTATCAAGTCCTTCGTTGTCTGCAGTAATGCGAAGAATTCCGTCGCCTTTTTCTCCGCCTGAAACATTCATTGATTTCTTCGAATAAAAGGCTGCATCATATTTGTGGAGTTTTTTACTGTCAACAACCTCTGTACCATCTTCACTTAATTCGTATGATTTATAAATTTTTGCAACATGAGAACCTTCAATATTATTTGTTGTGCCGTCTGCAATAATAACATTTGCACCCGCTTTACTTGTGTCAACATCTTTTGTTGCAGTTTCCTCATCAGTACTGCCACATTCATACACATTATAGAAAATGATTGCAGGAGCAACCGAACAGGTAATATCAACATCATTTAAAATAAGAGTAACAACTGCATCAGGATTTGTTTCTGCATCTTCGCCAAGGTCAACAGCCACTTGTCCTGCAGAAAGTTTACCGCTCAACACATATCTACCCGGTTTTGTAATATGAACAACCGTGTGCAAGTCTGCTTCGGATTGTTCGTGCCCCTCATTTTCTTCACCTTCACCGTAAGTGAAGTCCTGTCCTGCAAGATAAAATACAATATCATCCGCTGAATATACTGCTTTTTCTATATCGTTGGTTATTTTTTCACCATCAACAATTATTTCGTTATCAGATAAATTGATTTTTGTGCCCTCAATCTGAACGGTATCTTCTTTTTTGCACCCTGTAAAACAAATAGTCAACAAAAGGACGCACACCAAAAAATAAGAAACTATTTTTTTCACAAAATCAGCCTCCTAAAATCTTTATGTTACCATTATTATCCTTAAAAATGAACTCATTATGAATAGTTTTTAAAAGATTTTAAACATTTTCTTATTTTGTGTCAATAAAAAGACAGGAATTTCTTCCTGCCTTAATCAACTATTATTCTATTTGCCTGCAAGTTCTGCACGAGCAAGTTTAATGTTTTCTACAAAGCGTTTACCTGTTTCAGTAATCTTCTTGTAGTCACCTGTCTTTGCACCTGCTGTAAGTGATGAGCCTGCACCAACCGCCACAGCACCTGCTTTAATCCATTCACCAACATTATCAGCATCAACGCCACCTGTTGGCATCATTTTAGCATATGGAATTGGTCCTTTGATATCCTTGATAATCTTTGGTCCGAAAAGGTCTGCAGGGAAAACTTTAAGAATGTCTGCTCCGTTTTCCATAGCAAGTAAGCCTTCACGAACTGTCATAATACCAGGCATCATTGGAACTCTGTAACGATTACAAAGTTTAAGTGTTTCAATATCAAGAGCAGGGCTTACGATGTACTCTGCACCTGAAAGCATAGCAATTCTTGCTGTTGCTGCATCAAGAACAGTACCTGCACCAAGAATAATTTCTTCAGGAGTATATCTCTTTGCAAGTTCTTCGATAACTTTATCCGCGTGTGGAACTGTGAAAGTAAGTTCGATAGCAGCAACTCCACCTTCGATACAAGCATCAGTAATTCTGATTGCCTGGTCAACTGTTTCCGCACGAACAACTGCTACGATACCGCAGTCCTGAATTCGGGTAATAATTTTTTCTTTATCCATAGTCACATCTCCAAATATAAAAATTCAATGTATTTTTCCTCCCTCTTTGAGGGAGGTGTCAACGCCTTTGCATTGACGGAGGGAGTTATTTGTTATCTGTTCTCATTTTCACTTCATTATCAATAACAGTACAAACATTATAAAAATTCTCATCAATATCCAGATTTGTAAATCTTAATACCTTGAGATTATTTTCTTCTAAAATTTCAGTCCTTTTGCAGTCATAATTCATTTGTTTTTCAATAAAATGACCGCCACCATCAAGTTCGATAATTAACTTTGCTTTATGACAATAAAAATCAACTATAAAATTGTCAATTACCTTTTGTCGTTGAAATCAAATTTCATAATCCTTCAAGAAATAAAACCATAACTTCTTCTCCCAAGGAGTTGCATTTTTACGAAGTTCTTTAGCATAAGGAATTAATTTTCCGTTATATGGTAATGACATATTTTACTCCCTCAGTCACCTTACGGTGACAGCTCCCTCAAAGAGGGAGCGTAAACTCCTTCAGTCTGCTTCGCAGACAGCTCCCTCAAAGAGGGAGCGGATTGATATTATCTCTGTACACGAGCACCTGAGCCTTTGACAATATTTTCGACCTCTTTGAGTGATGCCATTGATGTATCACCCGGAGTTGTCATTGCAAGTGCACCGTGAGCAACACCATAGTTAACTGCTGTCTGTGCATCTTCTGTTGTCATAAGACCATAAATAAGACCTGATGCGAATGAGTCGCCACCACCAACACGGTCAAGAATTTCAAGTCCCGGAAGTTCAAGTCCTTTATAAACCTTACCATCTGCATAGCAGATTGCAGACCAGTCATTTACTGTTGCAGTTTTAACTGTACGGAGAGTTGTTGCAATTACCTTGAAGTTAGGATAAACCTTAACAACTTCTTCGAGCATCTTGTAATATCCCTCAATGTTGAGTTCTTTAAGGTTTTCGTCGTTACCTTCGATTTCAAAGCCAAGACAAGCTGTGAAATCTTCTTCGTTACCAATCATAACATCAATATATTTTGCGATTTCCTTATTAACAGCCTGTGCTTTTTCCTTACCACCGATGTCATTCCAGAGTGATGGACGATAGTTAAGGTCATAGGAAACAATTGTGCCATATTTCTTTGCAGTTTTAACAGCTTCGATAGCAACTTCTGCAGTTGACTCTGAAAGTGCTGCGAAAATACCGCCTGTGTGAAGCCAACGAACACCAAGAGTGCCGAAAATATAATCCCAGTCAATGTCCCCTGCTTTAAGCTGAGAAACCGCTGTATTACCACGGTCAGAAACACCAACTGCACCACGAATACCAAATCCGCGTTCAGTAAAGTTAATACCGTTTCTTACAGTTCTGCCGATACCGTCATATTTAACCCATTTGATAAGTGATGTGTCAACGCCACCCTGCATAATGAAATCTTCGATAAGGCGACCAACTTCATTGTCAGCAAACGCTGTTACAACTGCAGTTTTCATACCAAAGCAACGACGAAGTCCACGAGCAACGTTATACTCACCGCCGCCTTCCCAAGCACGGAATGAACGAGCAGTTTTAATTCTGCCTTCACCCGGGTCAAGACGAAGCATAATTTCACCAAGTGAAATCATATCAAATGTACATTCTTCTTTTTTTCTTAAATTCAAATTCATAATTGTACCTCCGATTAAACACCTGAGTAAGCTGAGAAACCGCCGTCAACGCAAATACTTGTACCTGTAATGAAACTTGAATATGCTTCATCACAAAGGAACAACAATGCACCTGAAAGTTCGTGTGCTTCACCAAATCTCTTCATTGGAGTAGCACCCAGAATCTTGTTTGTTCTCGCAGTAGGTGTTCCGTCATCGTTCCAGAGAAGTGTTTTATTCTGATTTGTTGAGAAGAATCCCGGAGCAATAGCATTAACTCGGATTCCGACATCAGCAAAGTGAACAGCCATAAATTCTGTAAAATTCTTAACAGCTGCTTTTGCTGCTGAGTAAGCAGGAATTTTTGTAAGAGGACGATAAGCATTCATTGATGTTACCATAACAATGCAAGTATTTTCTTTTTCTGCCATATCACGGGCAAAAACCTGTGTAGGAATAAGTGTTCCCAAAAAGTTAAGGTTGAATACGAATGAAATTCCGCTTGCATCAAGGTCAAAAAATGTCTTGATATCGTCATTTTTCTCTATAAGGTCAATTTTTTCAAGAGTTTCTTTTGTTGTTGTGCCTTTTGGATTGTTACCGCCTGCACCGTTGAGAAGAATGTCGCAAGTACCAAGTTTTTCGTTGACGATTTCTCTTGCCTTCTCCATACTCTCTTTTTCAAGAACATTACAGCCAACTGCGATAGCTAAGCCACCGTCAGCCACGATTTCATCAGCAACCTTCTGTGCAGCTTCTTCATTCAAGTCAAGAACAGCAACCTTTACACCCTGTTTTGCAAGAGTTTTTGCAAAATCACCGCAAAGCACTCCGCCACCGCCTGTGACAACTGCTACTCTACCTTTCAAGTTTTCGTGTAACATTTTACTTACTTCCTTTCTCAACTGCTTCAAACAAGCCGTTTATATATGTTGCACCAAGTGCACGGTCAAAAAGACCATAACCCGGTTTTCCTGTTTCGCCCCAAATCATTCTGCCGTGGTCAGGACGAACATAACCATCAAAACCTGTATCTACAAGTGCTTTAACTACCTCATACATATCAAGACTACCACAATTTGAAATATGTCCGCTTTCTTCAAAGCTTCCGTCTTCCATAATCAAAATGTTTCTGATATGCATAAATGCAATTCGGTTCATTGCACTATATTTTCTAATCATTTTTACTACATCATTTGACTTTGCACAACCTAATGAGCCGGTACAAAGACAAAGACTATTTGCCTCACTATCAACAAGGGCTAACATTCTGTCAATGTTTTCCTCGCAAGTGATAATTCTTGGAATACCAAAAATCGGATACGGTGGGTCATCAGGGTGAATTGCCATTTTAACGCCACACTCTTCAGCTACAGGAATAACCTTTTTAAGGAATTTTTCAAGGTTTTTCCAAAGTCCTTCTTCCCCAAGCTCACCATAAGCAGAAATTAATTCTCGGACTTCTTCCTGACTATAACTTGAATCCCAACCGGGAAGATGAATATCATCCTTGAGTGGGTCAAGACCTTTCATCTGCTCCCAATACATAACAAGACTTGTTGAACCGTCTTCTGCCTCTTTATCAAGTTGTGTACGAGTCCAGTCAAAAACAGGCATAAAGTTATATGTTACACATTTAACGCCATATTTAGCACAACGACGAATGTTTTCACAATAAACCTCTAAAAGCTCGTCAACATTATCTCTACCAAGTTTAATGTTTTCGTGCACAGGAATTGATTCAACAACATCAAAAACAAGACCGTTTTCTTCGCACTGTTTTACCATTTTCTCGATTGACTCTTCCGGCCAAACCTCACCCGGTTTTACATCATAAACAGCACTGACTATACTTTTCATATTTGGAATCTGGCGAATGTATTGCAATGATATCGGGTCACTTTCGCCATACCAACGGAATGACATTTTCATAAGTTTTACCTCCTTATGTTTTCGTTATATTTATTTTATCATTGAAAAAATTATCGTTCAATGTAAATTTTATAGTTATTATGGGAATTTTTTATTGCTCATCAGGAAAATTCTCATCATTTTCCCAGTACGCAACATCAAATTCGTCCTTTTCAGGGTCATAAACATCCCACAGTTCGTGTTCAAAAACTTCAGGCTGACTGGGACATTCTGCTATTGCTTCAACCTTCATTCCTCGTGACCAGATTGACGGATCAATACGGATTGTGTAACCACAACAAGAAGGTGTTAACCACTCGTGCATAGGTGCTTCAGGAAGTGCATAGGTCTGCATAAGTGACATTATAACACCGCCGTGAGTAAAAACTGCTGTATTTTTCACCCCTGCCTTAATTACACCGTCAACTATTTTCTCAAAACAATCACATATTCTGTAATTGAATCTCACCTGACTGTCACCAAACGGTGCTGCTTTGTTAGGATTTGAACCGCTGAGCCATTCAGCAAAATCTTCGTCATCCTGTAATTCTTCTGCTGTTTTGCCCTCAAATTCACCAAAATCGTATTCTCTTAAATCATCAAGCACAATAGGGTTTTTATCAGGATAAATTACTTTTGCAGTTTCAATACATCTTTTTAACGGACTTGAAAAAACAGCATCAACCTCCGGGTATTCACCGTAGTTTTCCATTATATCTTTTAACTGTGCCATACCTTCTTCGCAAACCGACTCGTCAGTATGACCGATATATCTGCCCTCAAGGTTACCCTTTGTAACAGCGTGGCGTATTAAATGAATTTGGTAAGTTTTCATATTTGTTCTCCCCAAAATTTGTAAATTAATACAATATACAAATTGTTGAATATGTTATATAATCTTTATACTTTAAGTATAAGGAATGTTTTTATGAGTACATCTGTTTCCACACGACTTGTGTCATTGAGAAAAGAAAAAAATTTAAGCCAAAAAGAAGCTGCCATTGAATTAGGTGTTTCACAGGCTTTGCTTTCACACTATGAAAAAGGAATCCGCGAATGCGGACTTGATTTTTTATGCCGTGCATCCACTTTCTATGATGTGAGTACCGACTATCTTTTGGGACTTACTGAAAACAGAATGATGTCTGACGCTCTTTTCGTTGAGCACGAAATCCCACAGGACAGCGAAATGCGTATGAGTACGGTTTTCCGTTCATCCGTCTATCTTATGGACAGACTCAGTGCATACAAAAGAAATTATTCAAGCAAAATCAGAACAATTTATGTTTTGACTATTTATAAAGTGTATCTTACCGCACTTGCTCAAGGTGCTGTTCCTAACCACGAATTAGCACGAAAAGAGTTAGCACCGTATCTCTCCACAACTTCAATTGACAATATTATAAATTCATTGGTCTTTGATGGTGATGCAAAACCAAAAAGAAATGAACAACTCCCAAAAACTATGGATACAATCATAAGGGAAGCATCACGAATAATCGAAAAGGAAGTAACAAGAGCATACAAAGTTGTATCAAAGTAATTCTTTATAAATAAGACTTTTTTTAATTCCTGTTTCAGCCGCTATCGTCTTTGACGCCTCATTAACGCTTACACCTTTATCCACAAGTTCTTTTGCAAGTAGCACAGCCTGTTCCAATGTGACGGGCTGTTTTTCTTTTGCTTTTTCCTGACCTGACAGTATCAGAACATACTCGCCTCTTGGATTTTCAACTTCAAAATAATCAATAGCACCTTTAAGGCTTGTCCTCATAACAGTTTCGTGAATTTTTGTAAGTTCTTTTACGATAGCAATCTGACGGTCACCGAAGTATTCATACATATCTTTAAGTGTTGCCTTTAATTTATGGGGTGCTTCGTAAAAAATCATTGTCCTTGTTTCATTTTTAAGTTCTTCAAGATGTTCTTTACGACTTGGTTTGTTTGTACTTAAAAAGCCTTCGAAAGTGAATCTTCCGCTTTCCATACCGCTGATTGCAAGTGCTGTTGCAAAGGCTGTTGGTCCGGGAACTGACTCAACGGGAATTCCTTTTTCGTGACAAAGGTAAACTAAATCTTGTCCAGGGTCAGAAATACAAGGCATACCTGCGTCTGTCACAATGGCACAGATTTCACCGTTAAGCAGTCTTGAAACAATCATTTCACCGCGTTCACGACGGTTATGCTCATAATAGCTTACAAGCGGTTTTTTTATATCAAAAAAATTGAGTAATTTCTGTGTAACTCTTGTATCTTCTGCTGCAATAAAATCAACATATGCTAAAATTTCTTTTGCTCGTGGAGAAAAATCGGACAAATTTCCGATTGGTGTTCCTACAACATAAAGTTTTCCGTTCATTTGTCCGTATCACTCCTTATTTTCTGTATTTTTCGGTAATTGACAGCATTTCCTCTGTCAAAGTACCGTCATTATTATATGCTACGAGGTTTCCCAGAACTTTTAATCCGTTTTTAGCACCTCGTTTACCTTCAATCAAGACAAGCCAAGGCTGGGTATCTCCCTTTTTTGAAACAAAACGCAAAGTTTTCGGTTCAATTCCGTTTTTACGCATTGAATACATAACATCAAAAACTCTTTCAGGTCGTTGACAGATACAAAGTTTACCGCCAAACCGCAAAAGTCGTGATGCACTTTTTGCAATATCGTCCATATTACAGAAAGTTTCGTGTCGTGCAATAGTTGCAAAATCCTCGTCATTTTTAATTCCGCCATTTTCGATTTTATATGGCGGATTCATTGTAACAACATCAAAGTTACCTGCTTTTAAATCATCAATATTCTTTAAATCTCTGTTAAGCACGGTAATTTTGTCAGTTTCGTTGAGCAGGAGTGAACGAGTCATCTGATTACAGCCTGTTTCCTGAATTTCAATTGCAGTTATCTCTGAGCATTTTTTATCACGAAGCCAGAGAAATGGAATAATTCCGCAACCTGAACCGAAATCACAGGCAACATCATTTCTTTTGGGATTGGCAAAATTCGCAAGAAGCATAGCATCTGTACCGAAAGTATGTTGTTTCGACACCACAACTCCTACACCGTCACCTAAATCCTCAATATGTTCACCGTCAAAAAGAGTTATTTTATCAGTCAACATAAATATCCTCAACATCTTCCATACTTCTGATAGTTGTTGTCATAAGTGAAAGGGAATCATCATTTTTAGGGAAAACAAGGACTTTAATAACAGATGTATCCTTACGACGCTTGAATTTCAAATCCTTTGTTTCTGTATAAACAACTTCCATTGAATGAATTGTACCGCCACATTGTTTGATAGTTTTTGTGATAAGCGGAATCTGTGTTCCCACATCCTTGATTTCGATAAAAAGAAGTTTACCTGCTGAACCACGCACGATAAATCTTTTAAGTGAGTTAAGTGTAAGGTATATAACTATCGTTGCAACAAAGGCACCTGCGTAGAAACCTGCACCAACTGCAATACCGATACAAGCAACAGCCCAGAGAGATGCTGCAGTTGTAAGTCCCTTAACGGAGAAACCCTCACGAAGAATTGTACCCGCACCAAGGAAACCGATACCGCTGAGCACCTGTGCGCTCATTCGTGTAACATCGCCTGTCATTCCCTGTTCGTTATAAATATATACTGATGTAAGCATAACAAGAGCTGAACCGACAGCAACAAGAATATGAGTTCTGAACCCTGCAGGACGATGAGAATGTTCACGCTCAAAACCGATAAAACCGCTGAGAAGTGTTGTAATTAAAAGTTTTACAACAGCATCAACAGTAAATCTTAACTGGTCAAACTCCCAAAGCCACAAGGCAATATTTTTTACTGATTCCCAAAATTCAGCCACTAAGTTCATCTCCTGAATAAAGTTACTCTGTTTTTACTTTTTTCGTGTAAGTGCAGGGACAGAAAGTATAACTGCCCATATAATCTGATAAATTCCTATCTGTAATGCGCCGATTTGTGCCATATCTGACATAAATGTGAAAAGGGCTATGATTATCGCACCTATACCTGATGCAATAAACTGAATAAGTCTTGATGAGTTTACAAAATTATTGATTATGAATGTACCGTGAAGTGCTGCCAACATAGATTTGATACTGCCGTTATGAATGATTTTCGCATCACTTCTGTCAGCAACTCTTGATTTTTCCTTTGAGAACATTTCACCCGCAACAGGGTTGATAATTTTAACCACATTTGATGGTAACTGGAATTCTCGTTCAAGGAATTTTTCTGTAATATTCGCATCAGATGTTCGGAAGAAAATTGTAAGTCCGTCTTTTTCAAGTTCACGAAGATATCTTGCTGTTTCCTGATTTGCCTTATAAACAACAACAAACATCGCTGCAATCTTACCTTCAATAGCAAGGTAAATAACATTTCTTCCGTTTGATTTGAATTTTTCTTCCAAATCCTTATCAGGTGTTTCAACATTGTGATGCACAAGAAGGTCACGGTTACCAACAAGGACTCTATGATTATGAATCCAGCATGAGCAACCTAATTTTTCCTCGTACGCCAATGACTCAACAGGAAGCAAAAGTTCGCGTTTACCGATAATAACACCGTCAAAAACCTCTGCCATAACACCGCCTGATGCAATAACAACTGACGCAGTATAAAGAATAGCCTCATCAATTCGCATCTTATGGTAAGTTTTCATACCCTCGATGTTGCATCCACCCTGTTCAAAAGCATCACAAGCGTCGATAATAACACCGTTTGTATTAACAGCATCGTCAACTGCGCTGTAACCGTTAATAACAGCACCATCCTCGTTAATAAGCTTGTTTGTAGCACGAAGATTTATTGCTGACAAAAGTCCTGCTGAACAAGGTAATGTCATTAAAAGTGTTGCTGTGAGAGTGCTTATTCCTGCAAAGAAATTACCTGTTTTTATAATAGAAATAATACCGAGAATAAGTCCTACACCTGCCATTACAGGTATTGTAATTTTACAAACAGGACCTGTAACCTCTGCAAGTCGTGAAAGCTCCACAAATTTCTGTGGAAAACCGATTTTTGCAGAATACTTGATTTCAGGATTACCAAGCATAAGACCTCTTGCAATCTCATTTGCAGTATCTTCATCTGCAATATTTTCAACGCTGTAACAATTTTCAGTATCTTTTGTTATAACATTAAAGTTTTCGCTGTCATTCTTGGAACGGATAAATTCACCCGCAAGTTTCATAATCATAGGCACAACTGCGGCGCCCACAGTAAGTCTTGCAACAGATTCAATGCTGTCTGCTGCGAAGAAAGCCACAAAGCACTGAACAAATCCTGCAATTGCAGAAACCGCAACAACAGTATCCACATTAAGAACCTTGCTCTTTATGTTTCTATATGCCTCGATGAATGAGTTGTAGTTGATTGCACTCGCTGTAACAAGCAACAACAACTGCACAAGAACATACACATATTCATTGTTACCGTAAATCTCAAAATTACCGTTTTCCATACCTGCAACAAATGAAAGTATGGTCATAAGTAAACAGATTCCCGATACAAGAGCAAGTTTTATAATAATTGATTTTTTCTCCATTGAGAAAACTTTTTCAACTGCGTCCTTATCCCTTGGTCCGAAATACTCACGGACAACGGAAACCTTTTGTCGTTCATATCGTCTTCTTATAGGTGGAGATTCCACTCTTTCCTTTATTTGCATTCCACCGTTGACAAATTTGTCAACAGCAATTTTTCTGTTTTCACGAAGTTCTTTTTCAGCCTCTTCTTCAGATTGCTGCATAATGATATCTTCGTCCGTGTCGAAACCATCAATCATAATCTGATTATCTGCTTTTTCCTGTGGAACAACTTTAGTGCCAAAATCTTCTCTTGTTTTTTCCTGTTCAAGCTCATATTCAGCAGGAACAATTGTTGGTACAGGTCTTATTCCGTCTGTGCTTTCTTCTGCTGAACCGCTTTTCACAACAAGTCCGGGAGTTTCAATAGTTTCCTGTGGGCGTTGCATTCTGATGGCTCTCTGCTCCATTGTGTTTTCAAGCTTTTGAACAGGCTTATTCATAAAGTGCTTTCTGTACTTTTCGTCAGCCATTGTGCTTGAATAAACAGGTTGGGCATCACCACTTGTTGCCCTTGCAACCTTATTTCCAAGATTATGTGAAATGTTAGGATTATATGCACCGCGAATGTCAACTTCGTTAAACATTCTTGTTTTTTCAATGGAAATCTGACCTGTAACAGGCTTTACTTCTTCCTCATCGCTATAACTTTTTACATCTTCTAAAATTTCATCAATAACATCATCGGTAAAGCCTAATTGACCGTCATCATCAACAGAAACAGAAATTTCTTCCTTAACAGGTTCTACAATTTCTTCTTCATCGTCAAACTCATCAAAATCCTGAACCTTTGACATATCAAAAGTAAATGTTGATGCAACTCGTTCATTCTTTGCTGTTTCCGGCTTTTCATCTGAAGTTACAGAGCCATAAGCCGATGAGTATGAACCCACAGCCAAGTCCGTTCCGCCTATTTCTGCAAGAAGCGAATCAATATCATCAATAGAATATATTTCCTCTGAATCATCTTTAAGATTTTTTGCCTTTAAATCATCAAGAATCTCATCAATCAAGCTATCTGAAATTTTATCTGACATAATAAAATTTCACCCCCGAAAATAATTTTGACTTCCCGTCTTATCGTTTGTACGAAAACTCGTACATTAAAATACCACCTGCAACAGATGCGTTGAGCGAATTGATTTGTCCCTTCATTTTAAGTGACACAATAAAATCACACTTTTCACGGACAATTCTGCTCATTCCGTCACCTTCTGAACCGATTACAAGAACTACTGCACCGTCAAGGTTGACTGAACGGATATCCTCACCGTCCATATCAGCACCGTAAACCCACAATCCTTTTTCCTTTAACTCATCAAGAGTTGAAGCAAGATTACTGACACGCGCAACCTTCATATATTCAAGAGCACCTGCACTTGTCTTGCCAACCGTGTAGTTAAGTGATGCACTTCTGCGTTTCGGAATAATGATACCGTGAACACCCGCTGCTTCTGCTGTACGGATAATTGCACCAAGGTTATGCGGGTCTTCAATTCCGTCACAAGCCACAATAAATGGCTTTTCTCCTCTTTCCTCTGCAACCTGTAAAATTTCCTCAACTGTTGCATAATCATGAGCCGCACAGATTGCCACAACACCCTGATGATTACTGTGACCGCACATAAAGTCAAGTTTTTTCTTGTCAACTTCCTTTACAACGGCACCCCTATCACGGCATTGACCGATAATTTTGCCAACCGAACCACTTTTTTCTCCGCGAAGAACAAAAAGTGTATCAATCTCGCGGCCTGACTTAATCAGTTCCGTTACGGCATTTCTACCGATTATTAAATCTTTCTTTTTTTCTTCATTGAATAAATCCATTTTGGAACCCCTTTTGAGTATAGTTATGGATAATAGTTTTTTAATAATTTATTATAACAAATAAACCTTAATAATACAAGTAGAAAATCCTTGAAAATCAACAAAAAAGAGACGATTTGTCCGTCAAAATCGCCTCTAATTAAATCATATTATTCAAATGTCTGTTATATTGCCGTAAACCTGTACGATTTCAAGATTTTCACTCTCCAAAAAGTCCTTTGGAGTGATGATTTTTCCACATTCAGGAGCAATATCCACACCACAAGTTAAATACGCATACCACACAAGATGAGCACATTGTGTTGTCTTTAAAGGCTTATCGGGATTTCTGCCTGAAAAAATACCGCCAAGAAGTGAATAATAAAGTCCTTTCAGGTTTTCTTCTGCATACTGTCCTGCTTGATTTCGCACATCTTCACTTATATTTTTGGGCCTTAAAACAGCCACCAACGGATATTTTGTCCATGAACCGACAAATGATGTGTTTGACTTTTCGCCAACCATAACAGCCTGAATACCTTTTCCGTTTTCAGCGTCAGTTATAATCGTTGCGTGACCGTGACGCCAGCCAAGAGAATGAATACTCAAAGTAATTATAATATCACCATTCTGCAAATCGGCAAATTCGGGATTGTAAATGTTTTCACCGTCTGTATCCGTTATATGTTCGTGACAAGCAAAAACACCTTTGCGATAACAATAAAAATCCTTATCCATCAGGTAATAATCCCTGTATTCCTCGATTTTGTCAGGTCTGCCGTCATTTAAAAGTTTATCAACTGCAGGTTTTCCAAGTCCTGATTGCAGGAAAATTTCTTCATAATCATTTTCAGTCAACGGAACATTATTTTCAATTTTTTCTGTAATTTTAACCCACTTTTCGTCGTTACCTATGGCATCTTCATAAGCCCATTTATCGGTTATTTCACTCAAAACAAAATCTGTGCTGAAAAACACAATCAACACAGCTAAAACAACCGTGATAACACGACAGATTTTATAAAAAATTCTATTCTTCACAAGTTTTCTCCTATGAATTTTGTCATTTATATTTTACCACAAATTACTTATCTTTTCAATCTTTGTAATAAAACCATTATTAAAGGGAAATCTAAATGTGATTGGAAGTGATTTTATGTCCACAACAAATAACGAGTATAACAAAATGGCGGATAAAGCCTCTCCACCGTCACCAAAAATCAAAAACTGTATAAAAGCATTTCTATTTGGTGGCGGTATCTGTACATTCGGTCAGTTTCTTAACTGGAGTTTTGAAAAACTGAATTTCTCCGAAGATGCCGTCAAGGCACTCACCCCTGCTGTCCTTATTGTGATTGCTGCAATTCTTACGGGTATAGGTGTTTTTGACAAAATCGCAAAACACGCAGGTGCAGGAACTATTGTGCCAATTACGGGTTTTGCAAATTCAGTTGTTTCCCCTGCCCTTGAATTCAAATCCGAAGGAATCGTTATGGGAACAGGTGCAAATATTTTTAAAATCGCAGGTCCCGTAATCGCATACGGTATTTTTGCCGCAGTAATTTATGGTGTAATCTGTTACATTTTTCAGTTGTATTGACAAATTGGAGGTTGTCGGATGAATGCAGAGTGCAAAATGAAGGGTCTGCGACACAATTATAAATATTAGCCAATGGGATTGGTTGTAAGGGCAGGTCTCCGTTGTCAAGCCTAGATTGTTTACAAAACGTTCGGGATGATTGTTTACAGTTTTTAATTATCTTCTGTAAATTTTTCTTGAAACAACAATTTGTTCATCAAGGTCAATTTTTGCAATACGGAAGTTACCATAATTCAAAGAC
>JAFQEE010000027.1 GCA_017399175.1 Clostridia bacterium
CTCCTGTAAAACGTTTTGTTTGGTCACTTTACATTTTACACTAAAGAAACTATGTTGTCTTTATTTTTTTACTGTTGCACTTCAAATGATAATATACCCAGCTCCCCTTTCAGGGGAGCCGAGAAAGTATCATAACCACTATAACTCCCCTACAAACTCCAATTCATTGGTCAATTTAATTCCGAATTACGCATTACGAATTCATAATTTAAAAAATGCTTGACATTTGACACTTGTTCTGTTATCATATTTAAGCCGCATATTAGGGGGTAGTGTGTCTAAATGCATACTGCAAGTGAATTTTCCACCCTCGATAGCGAGTCTATATTTAAGGTAGGTTAGAAAAATGTACGCAATCATCGTAACAGGCGGCAAGCAGTACAAAGTACAGAACGGCGACGTTGTATTCATTGAAAAGCTTGACGTAGAAGCAGATGCAGAGATTACTTTTGACAAGGTTCTCGCAGTTGGTTCAGAAGACGGACTTAAAGCAGGTGCTCCTTATGTTGAAGGTGCAACAGTAACTGCTAAGGTTCTCAAGAATGGTAAGGGTAAGAAAATCACAGTATTTACTTACAAACCAAAGAAGAACGAAAAGCGTAAGAAGGGTCATCGTCAGCCATATACAAAGGTTGAGATTACCGGTATTAACGCATAATGACAACAGCAAAATTTCTGTTTTCGGATGATACGATAATTTCATTTGAGTTAAGTGGTCACAGCGGTGCAGGAGAATATGGTACAGACATTGTCTGCAGTGCAGTTTCTTCAGCAGTTTATATGGCGGCTAACACAATAATCGAAATTATGAAATTAAATCCCCAAGCAGAGGTCCGTGACGGGTACCTAAAACTTAAAATGAGTTTTGAAGATGCTCGTAAATCGAAAGTGATTACTGACGGATTGTATTTACATTTAAGTGAATTACAAGGTCAGTATCCCAACAACTTGAAACTTGAAAGAGGTGTTTTTGATGCTTAAAATCAACATTCAGTTATTTGCTCATAAAAAAGGTATGGGTTCAACTAAGAACGGCCGTGACTCAGAATCAAAGCGTCTTGGTGTTAAGCGTGCAGACGGACAGTTCGTTCTTGCAGGCAACATCCTTGTTAAACAGCGTGGTACTCACATCCACCCAGGTAACAACGTAGGTCGTGGTTCTGATGACTCTCTCTTCGCACTTATCGACGGTAAGGTTAAGTTCGAAAGAATGGGCAAGGACAGAAAAAAGGTAAGCGTTTATCCTGTTGAGCAGTAATTTTTTAACAAACTACTGAAATTCCCATCGCGTAAGTGGTGGGAATATTTTTTTACAATGAACCAAAAATATTATTGAGGTATATAAAATGAAAACTTTTAACAAAAGCTCAAAACTTGATAATGTGTGTTATGACATTCGTGGTCCTGTTATGGACGAGGCTGTACGAATGGAATCTGAAGGTCAGCGAATCCTTAAACTCAACATCGGCAATCCTGCACCTTTTGGCTTTGCAGCACCTGACGAGGTTATCCGTGATATGATGTACAATCTTCGTGAATGTGAAGGCTATTCCGACTCAAAGGGTATGTTTTCTGCAAGAAAAGCCATAATGCAGTATTGTCAGCTCAAGGGTATCAAGGGCGTTGATATCGGTGACATCTATCTTGGTAACGGTGTCAGCGAACTTATTACAATGTCAATGCAGGGACTTTTAGACAACGATGACGAAATCCTTGTCCCCTCACCTGACTATCCCCTCTGGACTGCTTCTGTAACACTTGCAGGCGGTAAAGCTGTTCACTATTTGTGTGACGAGCAGAACGAATGGAATCCTGACATTGACGATATTAAAAATAAGATTACCAAGAACACAAAGGGTATTGTTATCATCAATCCTAACAATCCCACAGGTGCATTGTATAGTGACGAAATTTTAAAAGAAATTGTTGAAATCGCACGACAGAATGACCTTATTCTTTTTGCTGACGAAATTTATGACAGACTTGTTATGGACGGTCTTACTCATACAGCACTTGCATCCCTTGCACCTGATGTACCTTGTGTCAGCTTTAACGGACTTTCAAAGTCCCACAGAGTTGCAGGCTTTAGAGTGGGCTGGATGGTAATAAGCGGTGACAAGAAGAAAATCAAGGGATATATTGAGGGACTTAATCTCCTTTCATCAATGCGACTTTGTTCAAATGTACCTGCACAGAGTATTGTGCAAACTGCTCTCGGCGGTGTACAGAGTATTGACGAACTCCTTTTGCCGGGTGGTCGAATTTATGAACAAAGAGAATTTGTGTATAATGCCCTTTGCGAAATCGACGGAATTTCAGTTGTAAAGCCAAAGGCAGCATTCTATATTTTCCCGAAACTTGATACTAAAAAGTTTAATCTTCACGACGACGAAAAACTCGTTCTTGATTTCCTGAAAGAAAAGAAAGTTCTTCTTATGCACGGTAAAGGTTTTAACTATCCGACACCAGACCACATAAGAATTGTGTATCTTCCAAGACGCCGTGTCCTTGGCGAAGCTATGGATGCGTTTAAGGAATTTCTTACTGACTATCGTCAGTAAAGTGTAAAGTGGTTATTTCGGCTCCCTCTGACGAGGTGCGGGTGTCCGGTGGACACCTCTGCGAAGCAGAAGCACCGACCGAACCGGCAGGTGAGACTTAGCTGGGTCGAGCATATGCGAGACTGAGGGAGAGATTTAGTGAGCAGTTAAACCTATCTCTCCCTCCGTCATTTTCTTGCGAAAATGCCACCTCCCTCGTCAGAGGGAGGCAAAAACACGAATCCAAATAAATTCGACAAATTATAATTTGTATAATCACGCATTAAAAAACTCCCATATAGGGAGTTTTTTGTTTACCAATTAACTGTAACTGTTGTACCGTTTACTGTGTATGTTGTGTCGTGATGTTCTTCCGTATCAACTGCATTTGTAAATGCTTTAAGCATTGTTGTATTAGGGAATTTGATTGAATAAACCATTGAAAGTGAAGCAGGCTCATAAACTGTTCCGCTTAAATTAAAGCCTGTAAGCCACCAATGTACCTGTGGTTTAGTGTTTATAAGAACTTTATCTTTATATGAAAGTTTCATCTGCATTTCCATCATCTGGTCATCAGTTGCACAGTTATAGAAAGTGCCCATTTCTTCACCAGGAACACGGTTGTAGATACCAACCTCAGCACCGTTTGTCACATAGAAATATGTGCCTTTCCAAACCTGAATCATCCATTCAAGTCCGTCATAATCAAAATGGTATCTGCGTGTTTCGTAGTCATAAATACCTACTGCATTTGCAACATTGTCATAAAGCACTGCAAAGCCAAAGTTTCTTGTCCACGCATCAACAACTGTGTAAATTATCATTTCCTTGAAATTGAAGTTGAATCCGAGTCCTAACATACCTTTACCGTCATTGTTATACATTTCGCCTGTTTCAGTATTGATGAACATACCTGTATGGATAGTTACATACTCGCCGTCAAGAAAAACTATATTAAAACAAACCTGATAAACAGCCGGGTCATCCGTCGGTTCAGCAAACAATTCAATTTTGTCGATAATACTAAAATAGCAACCTAAAAAGTGATATATTACACCATAACCTGTACCTTCTGCATCGTGTTTGTCACGTTCAGCAAACATAGCTTCTCTGAATGCCACAGGGTCAATTTCAAATGCTTCCATAACAAGGGTAGAAAATTTGTTGAGAGGAGGAAGATTTCTGAGAATTGATTCCACATCAACGCCACTATTCTGTAAAACATAAAGATTAGCATCAGTTAAAAATTTGTCAAAAGAAATGTCAAGTTTTTCTTCACTTGGAAATCTGTCACCTGTCATAAGACGGAAAAAGTCAGAAGCAGCCTTAAACATTTCAAGAACCTCTGCCGTTGTGATTGCAGCATAACCCTCATCTTCAAGCATATCTGTATATTGTGCAACAGATTTCATACTTTTATCTGATGCTGCAAGAGTAGGCATTGCCATAGTGCAAAGAATAACCAAAGACATTAAAACTGCAACAATTTTTCTTGTAATTTTCATATGTTTTTGTCCTTTCTAGAAAATCATTATTAAATATATATTATATCATCAATATGGAAAAAATCAACATAATGATAATATTTTGATAAAATTTAATTCTGATAATTAAATGGAGGTTGTAGGGGATAATTCGTAATGCGAAATTCGGAATTCGTAATTAATGGTCTGCGACGCGATTATAAATATTAACCAATGGGATTGGCTGTAGGGGCAGGTCTCCGTGCCTGCCCGTAGTCAACCGATAAATCCGCGGTCGGGCACTTAAGCCCCGACCCTACAAGGTTTTTATTCCTATTTTAAATTCCTATCTCCCCGACAAATTATAATCTAAATGTCATTTCAACAGAAATTTAATAAACCACTTTATTTTATTTACATCATATGGTATAATATATCATTATTTTTAGGAGATGTGGAAAATGAGCGATAATCGCGGTATGCAGTATGCTGAAATACTTTCAAAACTTATTAAGGTTGAAACTATTTCATCAAGAGAAAACAAGGATATTACAAAATTTTTGGAATTTCACAAGGTACTTCGTGAAACTTTCCCTAACTTTTTCAATACAGTTGAATGTGAAGAATTTGACGGTAGCCTTTTACTTAAATGGAAAGGCACAGACCCGTCATTAAAACCTGTTATGCTTATGAATCACCATGATGTTGTTGAGGCAAGCGGCGAATGGAAATACCCACCTTTTTCAGGTGAAATCGCAGAAGGCAGAGTATGGGGCAGAGGCACTCTTGATACAAAGGGCGGTCTCGGGATGATGCTTCAGGCTGCTGAAGAACTTATCATAGAGGGCTTTACTCCAAAACGAGATACATATTTTGTAACAACTTGCACTGAAGAAACAGGTGGCGAATGCGGTAATGCAATGTCACTTGAACTCCAAAAAAGAAATATGGATTTCTATATGGTGCTTGATGAGGGCGGTATGATTTTATACGACCCGATTGGTGGTGCTGACGGTACATTCGCAATGATTGGTGTTGGCGAAAAGGGTTATATGGACCTTAAATTCATCGCAAAATCAAACGGTGGTCACGCATCTGCACCGGGTAAGAACACTCCACTTGTTCGTCTTGCAAAGTTTATGTGTGAGGCTGAAAAATCAGAATGTTTTGATGTTCACATGTCCGATACAATCAAGGAAATGCTTTCTCGTTTTGCACCGACAATGAGTGGTGTTATGAAAATGGCTTGCGGAAATGTAAAGGCATTCAAACCTGTTCTCGAAAAAGTAATGCCAATGATTTCACCATCAGGTGCAGCACTTCTCCGTACTACTCTTGCATTTACAATGAGTAAGGGAAGCGACGGCTCAAATGTTATTCCGCAGGAAGCATGGGTTGTGGGTAATATGCGTTATTCACATCATCAGGGCAAAAAGTCAAGTGTTGATGCTATTACAGCACTTGCAAAGAAATATGACATTGAAACAGAAATCATAGAAGACGGAATGGAATCAGGTATAAGTGACTTTAACGGTGAACAGTTCAAGTTTATTGAAAAAGCAGTCAATACTGTTTTCCCTGATTATAAGCCTGTACCATATATTATGAATGGTGCAAGTGACAGCAGATATTTCACAAGAGTTTGTGACAACTGTCTTCGTTTTGTTCCTTTCAAGATTGATAATCAGCAGTACGGCAGTGTTCACGGTATTGATGAAAATGTTGATATCGACACTCTTGCTCCCGCTGTTGACTTCTATAAATATGTAATCAAAGAGGTATAATTTTATGTCAAATACCGAAAAAAAGGGACTTGGAATAAGTGCCAAATCCTTTATAGGTGCTATCGTAATCATTTTCGCACTTATGTGCTTAACTTATACGGCAACCTTTATTATTCCCGGCGGTGAATACGCACGAGTTGTTGACGCAAACGGAACAGAAACCATTGTTACAGACAGTTTTAAGTTTGTTGAGGGCGGAGTACCGTTTACAAAATGGCTCCTTTCCCCTTTCCTTGTCCTTGGTGCTGACGGTGGCGGTGCAATTATTGCAGTTATTATATTCCTACTGGTTATCGGTGGAATTTTCACAGCACTTGACAAAAGCGGACTTATGGAATATATGCTTAAAAAGATTGTACATAAGTTCGGTCAGAACAGATACAACCTTATGTCACTTGTTATGCTTTTCTTTATGTCAATGGGTGCGTTTATCGGCTCATTTGAAGAATGTGTACCATTAGTTCCAATCGTTGTAGGACTCGCTGTGGCACTTGGCTGGGACGAGCTTACAGGTCTTGGAATGAGCCTTCTTGCTGTCGGCTGTGGCTTTGCATCAGGTGTATGCAACCCCTTTACTGTTGGCGTTGCACAAGAACTTGCAGGACTTCCAATGTTCTCGGGAATATGGTTCAGACTTGTTTCATTTGTAGTGCTTTACGGACTTCTTCATTTCTTTGTAAAGCATCACGCACTAAAAATTGCAAAGCCTATTGAACAGATTGAGGTTCACGACGATTTTGTTGACAACAAAAAAATGGACAGAGCATTGGTCACATTCGCGTCAATCCTCGGTATCGGAATTATAGTTGTTCTTAGTTCTGTTTTCATAACATTTTTACAAGATTACACAATGATAATTGTGGCATTCATGTTCCTTATTGCAGGTGTTACTTCTGTTATCATTTCAGGAATGAAGGGCAAAGAAATCTTTAAAAATTTCGGCTACGGAATCACAACAGTTCTTCCTGCTGTATCTATGATTTTAATGGCAAGTTCAATCAAATACACTCTTGTTGAGGGTAAAATTCTTGACTCACTTCTTCACGCAGCAGTTGGAATTGCCCAGACTCTTCCAAAAGAAGCAGTTATTCTTTTCATATACTTAATTGTATTATGTCTTAATTTCTTTATAAGCTCCGGTTCAGCAAAAGCATTCTTGCTTATGCCTTTAATTGTGCCACTTGCACAGATTTTTGACATTTCATCACAGCTTTCAATTGTGGCATTCGCATTCGGTGACGGTTTTTCAAATGTGCTTTATCCGACAAACCCTGTACTTCTCATAAGCCTTGGTATGGTTGGCATAAGCTATGTTAAATGGCTCAGATGGTCACTTAAAATTCAGATTGCAATTCTTGTGGTGACAAGTTTACTTTTGTTAGTTGGACTTGGAATTGGATATTAATAAATGCAAAATGCAAAGTGCAAAGCGCAAAATGTAGGGGCGATTCACGAATCGCCCTTTTTTTCACGAAAGGAGAAAATATGAAGGTTATTATTTCTTGTCTTAATTCAAAATATGTTCACGCTTCGCTTTCTCCTTGGTGTCTTTTGGCGGGAGTCCGTGAATTTTCAAAGAATACTTATGACATTTCTATTATGGAGAGTACAATCAACGGTGATGTCGAAACTTTTGCACGCAAAATCATAAGTGAAAAGCCTGATGTTGTGTCTTTTTCCTGTTACATATGGAATATTACGAAAACCCTTGAAATTTGTCGTATTATAAAGGAAAACCACGATTGCAAAATTGTGCTTGGCGGTCCTGAGGTAGCATACCGTCAGGAAGATGTTTTAATGAAATACGATTTTGTTGACTTTGTGCTTTCAGGTGAGGGTGAATGGACTTTTCCCAATTTTCTCGACAATATGAATGGTGATTTGTCTGTTGTTTCAGGTCTTTCATACAGAAAAAACGGTGAAATCATCACAATTCCCGAAAAGGAATATACCGATACTCCGCCATCACCTTTTAGTAACGAATTTTTTGAAAACTTAAACGGCAGAATTTCATATATTGAAACGAGTCGTGGCTGTCCTTATCGTTGTGCCTTCTGCCTTTCGGGCAGATGCTCCCCTCTCCGTTTCTTTGATTTGGAGAGAGTGAAAAATGACATAATAAAACTTGCAAATAGCGGTACGCAGACTGTAAAATTTGTTGACCGCACATTCAACGCAGATTATAAACGAGCAAATGAAATTCTTACTTTTATTAAAGAAAATTATGGCAAGAAAATTCCACAGAATGTATGTTTTCACTTTGAAATTGCAGGAGATATTTTAAGGGAAAGCACTCTTGAAATTTTGTCCTCAATGCCTTATGGTGCAGTTCAGCTTGAAATCGGTATGCAGTCATTTAATGAGGAAACCTTAAAAGCAATCAACCGAAAAACTGACACGAAAAAGCTTACTCAAAATATCAAAAAACTCATAAACTTTAACAATATGCACATTCACATTGACCTTATTGCAGGGCTTACGGGCGAAGGCCTTGAAAGTTTTAAAAACAGCTTCAATATTGGCTATTCGCTCAAAGCACATATGCTCCAGATGGGATTTTTAAAGCTCCTTTACGGTGCGGATATGCGTGAAAACAGCGAAAAATACCCTTGCACATTTAACGACGAACCACCATATGAGGTCACATCAACTCCTTGGCTTTCAAATAGTGAAATAAAAATGCTTAAAAAGTGCGAGGACGCAGTTGACAGACTTTATAACAGCGGAAGATTTTTATTAACTCTTGACTATCTTACAGATGAAATCGGCATTTCTCCTTTTGATGTTTTTAACGATTTCGGTAATGCGGTTGACGGCAATAAAATGCGACTTTGCGACTATGCTGAAAAACTTTATCATCACTTTTGTGATAAGTGTAACAAGGAAATTTTAAGAGAAAAAATTCTCTGCGATTTGCTTTCGTGTAGTTCATCGGTGCAAATTCCTGAAATTCTCAAAAGAAAAGACATTCTGTATAAGCAAATTAAAAAGCATTTCATTGAAAATGTGGATAAAAACATAAAAATCGCAATTCTTTATTCCACAAATCAGGTGTTTGCAGTTAATCAAGCACAACAAAAAAACCTCCATAACAGATATGAAGGTAAAATTTATGATATTGATGAAATACTATCGTAAGGGTGATACACAATCACCCTTTTATTGTTGTAAAGTGGAGGTTGTAGGGGTAAATGCAAAATGCAAAACGCAATCGCGTAGTGGCAGGCTTCCACGCCTGCATAATATTGGAACTGCATTGCGATTGTATATGATAGGTCATTCTGAGGAGTGTAACGACGAAGAATCTTTGTTGGTTTTATTGTACACTTCAAAGGAGATTCTTCGCTTCGCTCAGAATGACAAACCAAATTGGTTATCCCGACAAATTCTGATTTGTAAATCACAGCATTATACATAAAAAAAGCACCGCAAGGGTGCTTTTTGGCGCGCTCGACTGGAATCGAACCAGCGGCCTTCAGAGTCGGAGTCTGACGCTCTATCCAACTGAGCTACGAACGCAAATTAAGTGCAGAGTGCAAAACGCAAAGTGCAAAGCGCAAAATGATTTGCACCCTGCACTTTTAAACATCAATTCAAAATTGAGTTATTTTTTCGCAAGACAATGTGGCAGAGGCGAAGTTGTATCCATGTATACCACGAGCCGAAAGACACGAAGTATTGCGGAAAAAGAACCAATTTTTTAAACATTAAAACGGAAAAGAACGATGTCGCCATCTTTCATAACATACTCTTTACCTTCACTACGGACTAAGCCTTTTTCCTTTGCTGCCTGCATTGTGCCGTTTGCCATAAGGTCGTCAAAGTGGATAACCTCTGCACGGATAAATCCACGCTCAAAGTCAGTATGGATTTTACCTGCTGCCTGTGGTGCTTTTGTGCCTTTTTTGATTGTCCAGGCACGAACTTCAGGCTGACCTGCTGTAAGATATGAAATAAGACCCAAAAGATTGTATGAACGCTGAATGAGAAGGTCAAGGCCGCCCTGTTCGATACCTAAATCAGCAAGGAACATTTCTTTTTCTTCCTTGTCAAGTTCAGCAATCTGTGCTTCAAGTTCAGCACAAATCGGAAGTGTTTCAGCACCCTCTGCTTCTGCAAGTTTACAAACTGCATTGTAACGGGCATTTCCACGGATATCGTTTGCGAAATCTTCTTCACTCATATTACAAGCATAAATAACCGGCTTTGATGAAAGAAGTGCAACGTCGGAAAGGAATTCCTTTTCTTCATCATCAGCTTCAACTGCACGGGCATTAACACCGTTTTCCAATTCGCCACGAAGTCTTTTAAGGAAATCAAGTTCTTTCTGGAGTGATTTGTCACCCTTTAAATCCTTTTCAACCTTTGTAATTCTTCTGTCAAGAATTTCAACATCAGAGAGAATAAGCTCAAGGTTTATTGTTTCAATGTCACGCTGTGGGTCAATACTACCTTCAACATGGATAATATCATCGTTATCAAAGCAACGAACGACGTGGATAATTGCATCAACCTCGCGAATATGTGAAAGGAATTTATTTCCAAGACCTTCGCCCTTTGATGCACCCTTTACAAGACCTGCAATATCAACGAATTCGATTGTAGCAGGAGTAATTTTTGCAGGATTATACATTTCTGCAAGCTTATCAATTCTGTAATCAGGAACTGCAACAACGCCAACATTAGGCTCGATTGTGCAGAAAGCATAGTTAGCAGACTGTGCACCTGCATTTGTAATCGCATTGAAAAGTGTACTTTTACCGACATTAGGTAAACCAACAATACCAAGTTTCATTTTTTTATCATCCTTAATTAATAAAAATTTCCAAAAAAATATTATACACTATTGCAGGGGATTTTTCAATAGTGTATAATTTAATGTAACAAGTCATTCTGAGGAATGAAATGACGAAGAATCTCTGTTGGTTGATATATTGATTAAAAAGAGATTCTTCGCTACGCTCAGAATGACACAAAATTAGTAGGGGCGGATGCCCACATCCGCCCGTTAACCTTCATCTAAATTTTATGCGGGACGATGTGGGCATCGTCCCCTACAAAGCAAACCATTTTGGTTGATTTGGTGATTTTATGGAACAATTTGCAAGAACTGAAAGATTGATTGGTACTGACAATCTTCTAAAACTCAAAAACAAAAATGTAATTATCTTTGGTCTTGGCGGTGTTGGGTCTTATGTTGCCGAGGCTTTGGCTCGTTGTGGTATCGGCAGAATGACCGTTGTTGACAAAGATACAGTTGACATTACAAATATCAATCGTCAGTTATACGCACTTCATTCAACTGTGGGCAAGAACAAGGCTGATGTGGCAAAAGAGCGAATTCTCGACATCAATCCTGAATGTGAAGTAACCTCAATCGTTAAAATGTATCTTCCCGAGAATGCAGACGAGTTCAACCTTTCGCAATACGATTATATAGTAGATGCCATTGACAATGTTACTGCAAAAATTGATTTGGCAATAAAATCACAGGAAATGCATATACCTATTATATCTTCTATGGGTACTGGCAACAAATTGGACCCCACTGCATTTAAAATTACGGATATTTACAAGACGGACACCTGTCCCCTTTGCAGAGTTATGCGTAGAGAATTAAAATCAAGAGGTGTCAAGAAATTAAAGGTGCTTTATTCAACGGAAATCCCGCATAATGACGGTGAACGCACACCCGCAAGCATCAGTTTTGTGCCAAGCACAGCAGGACTAATAATTGCAGGAGAAGTTGTTAAAGAAATGCTGAATGCGTAATTCGTAATGCATAATTATTTTTATTTACAAATTGTTTATTGATTTAATTGAAATAAAATAGTAAAATATTTAATTGGTGATAATATGAGTTTAATTGAAATTCGTGATATGTATAAAATTTATAATCCCGGTGAGAACGAGGTTCGTGCCATTGACGGTGTGAACCTTACCATTGAGCACGGTGAATTTGTGGCTATTATCGGTCAATCGGGTTCGGGTAAATCAACTCTTATGAATATGCTGGGTCTTCTTGATGTTCCCACAAGCGGTAAATACCTTCTTAACGGTAAGGATGTTGAGGGACTTACTGATGATGAACTTTCTGAAATCCGCAACAAGGAAATCGGGTTTATATTCCAAGGCTTTAACCTTATCACAAGCCTTACTGCCGTTGAAAATGTTGAGTTGCCTCTCGTTTATCGCGGTATGAAAAAGGATGAACGCAACGAGCTTGCCATTTCTGCCCTTAACCGCGTTGGACTTTCTCACAGACTTGACCATTTGCCCAAGCAGATGTCAGGCGGTCAGCAACAGAGAGTTGCGATTGCCCGTGCAGTTGCGGCGCGTCCACCTATTATTCTTGCTGACGAGCCGACAGGTAACCTTGACTCACATTCAGGTGTTGAGGTTATGAAAATTCTTCACGAATTACACGAAGAAGGACGAACAATTATCCTTATTACTCACGATAATGAAATTGCCAACGAGGCACAGCGAGTAATCCGTATTCAGGACGGTCAGATTGTATCCGACATCAACAACAGATAGTAAAAAATCTACTCAATACACTATATATTGAGTAGAATGTTAATAAAAAGTTAACAAATTTAGAGAAAAATGTTACCAAAAAGGGTAGCATTTTCTTTTTTTATATGTTAAAATTATGTGAATATTTTTATTTTCAATAAAAAATAGGAGGAAACGAAAATGAAAAAGACTTTCAAAAAAGTCCTTTGCGTGATTCTCGCAGTTGCTGTCGTTGCAGTCGGTATTCCATTCTCTGCAATCGCTTCAACAAAAGAAACTGTGGATTTTGCTATCCTTAGTGACACTCACTATTTCGCAGAATCATCAATGGGCGAAACAGCAGAAGACAAACAAGAGTTTGTTGATATGATGTTACTCAACAACTCAACAACAGGTCTTGCACCTAATATCCTTGATGCAGCACTTGCTAACCTTGCATTAAAGGCAAAGAACGGTGAAATTGAATTCGTTCTTATGCCAGGTGACTTGACAAGAAATGCTGAATATGCTGCTCATAAGGAACAGGCAGAAAAACTTGCAAAGTTTGAGGCTGAAACAGGTATTCCTGTTTTCGTTATCAATGGTAACCACGATATTAACAATCAGCGTTCAATGTACTATGATGGTGAAAATCTTATCACATCAAAGAAAAATCCTGCTCTCCGTGATGAAATTGACACTTCTCCTGAAGAATTTGAAGCACTTTACAAGGACTTCGGTTTTACAGCAGAGGGTGACGGATATTACAGCCGTTATAAGGAAAAGGCTGACAATTCAGAAGGCTCACTTTCATATGCAGTAGATATTAACGACAATTACCGTCTTATCGCACTTGATGCTATGATGTATTCACCTGACACAACAGATTCAGGCGAAGCAGAGCAGGAAACAGGCGGTAAAATGTCAGAAAAATTCCTTGCTTGGGCAGTTGCTGAAACAGAAAAAGCTGTAAAAGACGGCAAAACAGTTATCGGTATGTGCCACAACAACATTATTCCTCACATGGAAACACAGGTTGACATTCTTGAACAGTTCGTTCTTTTCAACTGGCAGGAAGTTGCTGATGCTCTTGCAAAAGCAGGTATGAACTATGTTGTTTCAGGACATTCACATATGCAGGATGTTGCATCATATGTTACTGACAGCGGTGACGAGGTTCACGAAATCACAACATCTTCAATCCTCAGTTTCCCTAACCAGTTCAGAACTGTTACAATGGACACATATGCAACAGGCAGAGTTGAATGCGAATACCGTACACACGATGTTGACGAAACAATCCCTGTTTATATTAACGGTGTTGCACAGGAAAAGCCATTCAGCAAGCAGACTTGGAAATACAACTTTGGTGGCGACGATATCAAGAATTTCGTAACAAATCTTCTCCAGTATCAGCTTCGTTACGGCTTTGGTAAGGATGTTAAGGACGCAGGCGGTCTTTACAAATACCTTGTCTCAATGCTTGATTTCAATGAGCTTATGACTGACCTTATCGGCAACGAAATTTTAGGCGGTGTTACTGCAACTGCAATAAAGGGCTTGCTCCGTTCACTCTGTAACCAGCTTGAAAATGCTTATCTTACTGACTATGACGCAACAGTAGAAAAGGTTTCAGAAATTCTTGACACATTCCTTGACCTTGAAATTTCTGATTACCCATCAACAGCTTATAAAGATACACTCGGTTTCGGCAGCGAGGGTGACAAGGGTACAATAAGCGACCTTGCTTCAACAGTTCTTGCTAATCACACAGCTAACAACGAAGACCCTAAAAACGACAAGTTCCTTCAGAGTGCTCTCGAACGCTTTGACAACGGTGAAAATGCAGAGCTTATCGTTGATTGTCTTTTCCATATGATTCTCGAAGAACTCCTTGTAGATAACATTCTTAAAGAAATCAAGATTGACCCTATTTCACTCGGTCTTGGTTATATCGGTAGCGATTATGTTGATTCAACAGTTGAATACCTTAACAACCTTATCGGTACTGACGGTCTTCTTTCACTCAGCCTTACTGATGTTGTTTCAATCATTCTTACACTCGGTATTTTTGACGGCGACACAGTAACAGATGTTGTTTATTCTTTCCTTGACGAATATCTTACAGAAAGTCAGTATGACATAATCGACCAGGAATTCTACAGAATTATGAAGGACTTTACTCACGACGAAAATCCTGGTTACATGGCTGACCACGAAGGTAAATTCGTTGTTGACGGTCCTGTAGATGTTCCTCTTTCACAGAAGAATTTAAGACTTCCTTCACATATTTCAGTTTCACTCGGCGAAGATGCTTCAACAGAAATGAGCATCAGCTACTATACAAAATACAGCATTACAGATACTAATGTTCAGATTGTTCCTTACAGCGAAAAACCTGATTTCAGCAAGGGAACAACAGTTGACGCAGAAATCGAAACAAAATGTGATGTTGAAACATTACGCGAATGGCCTGCAATCGATATCGGCTTTATCGGTATTCTTTATCATAAAGAATATGTAAACCGTCACTGTGTAACAATTTCCGGACTTGAGCCAAACACAAAATACTGCTACCGTCTTGGTGACGCTGACAGAGGTTGGTGGAGTGAAACAGGTGTTATTAACACTGCTGACAACTCCGATGAATTCAGTTTCTTCCATATGACTGACCCACAGTCAACAACTGAAAAGCAGTATGAAGAAGTATTTGCTCCTGCACTTGATTTTGCTGTAAATGCTCATGACGGTGACTTTATCCTTGGTACAGGCGACTTTGTTGACGACGGCAGAAGCTTTGTTCAGTGGCAGAGAATGTTCAACTCAACAAACACATTTATGAACATTCCTGTAATGGGTGTTGCAGGTAACCACGAATCAAAGGGTGACAATGCTCTTGACAATTACTTCACATTCCCTAACGCTCCTGAACAGGACAGAACACTTGGTGTTTTCTATTCATTCGATTACAACAATGCTCACTTTGCAGTCCTTGACTCAAATAAATTAGGTGCTGACGAAGGTCTTTCACCTGAACAGATTGAATGGCTCAAGGCTGATATGAACGCATCAGATGCTGACTGGAAATTCGTTGCTCTTCATAAAGCACCTTATTCAAACGGTTCACATTATGATGATGACGATGTAATCGCAATCCGTGCACAGCTTCAGAGCCTTATGCCTGAACTCGGTATTGACATTGTATTCCAGGGACATGACCACGTATTTATGCGTTCCGATGTTCTTAATAACAACGAAATCGTTGAAACAGAAACAGAAAATGTTACTTACAACGGTCTTGAATACACAGCAAAGGTAAATCCTGACGGTACAATCTATTCAATCAACGGTACAATCGGTGTTAAACACTACAAGGCAAAGCCTGAAAGCGAAACAAGCAAGCTTATGCCAAATGGTGAAACAGTTCTTTACCTTGAAGTTCCGTCATACTCTTACATTCAGATTGATGGCGATATGCTCTATTTCGATTCATATGCAATCGAGGGTGACAAGGAAACAAGAGTTGACCAGTTTGCGATCAGAAAAGACCTTGCTGACAAACCTGTTGTCGATGAACCTACAACAGACGAACCAACAACTGATACACCTGTAACACCTGATGAACCAACAACTGATAAGCCGGTTGTTGATAAGCCGGCAACAGACAACGATGTTGTTACAGAAAACCCTGAAATTCCAAACACATCAACTTCTCGTGAAGATATGACACCTGTTTATATCGTAGCATTTATGCTCCTTTCAGTAGGACTTGTAGCACTTACTCTCACAAAGAAAAAGAGAAGAAGCACTAAGGCATAAACCATAAAAAACTCCCTTCGGGGAGTTTTTTTAGTGTAAAGCGATTTGTTTGATAAATTATGATTTATCGGGGTAACTAATTTGGTATGTCATTCTGAGCGTAGCGAAGAATCTCTCCAACAGTTAACATATCAACCAACGGAGATTCTTCGTCGTTACACTCCTCAGAATGACCCATCCTTTATAATCGCGTCGCAGACCCTCAATTCCGAATTATGAATTACGCATTACGAATTATCCCGACAAACTCCAATTTATACTCTTCACTTAAATTTATACTTGACTTGAAATTACTCTTTTGCTATAATATTTTGCGATATTGAAAACACGATGAAAAAGAAAGTAGATTAAGTGAGTAATCTTACCAGAGAATTGTGCCGTGGCTGAAAGCACATAAGTGGAAAGCTTAATTGAAGTTCCCTTTGGAGTGGTGCTGTTGAACGGAAACAATTAGACAGCAACGGTTTATTCCCGTTACAGGATACGGAAAGTGTTAGCTTTTTGCTAAAATTTGGGTGGTACCGCGGATTTTATTCGTCCCATGCTCTTTGGAGTGTGGGATTTTTTGTTTCCCTATATTTCCGAACATACAATATAGAAAAGGATTGAGATTATGAGAGAAAAACTTGAAGCTATCCGTACTCGTGCGGAAGCAGAACTCAGTACATTTACTGAACAAGCCCAACTGGAAAACTTCAGAGTTCAGGTTCTCGGTAAAAAAGGCGAACTTACATCATTACTTAAAATGATGGGTTCATTGTCTGCCGAAGAAAGACCTGTTATGGGACAGATTGTCAACGAAGTGCGTGCTTTCGTTGAAGAAAAAATTGCAGAAAAGAGCAAGGAGCTCAAAGAGCTTGAGTTAAAGAAAGAAATCGAAAGCACACCTGTTTTTGATATTTCAGTTCCTGCAAATTTAACTCGTGGTTCATACCACCCGATTACACTTGTACAGCGTCAATGCGAAAGCGTTTTCCGTTCAATGGGCTTTAACATTGAGGATTATTCTGAAATCGTTACTGACTATGAATGTTTTGAAGCACTTAACATTCCGAAGGACCACCCTGCTCGCGATATGCAGGACACATATTATCTTGATAACGGTCAGTTGCTTAAATCACATACTTCTGCTGCACAGAATGCAATTTACAAGAAGTATAAGGATGCACTTGTAAATGACGGAATGCCAATCAAGGCTATTTTCCCTGGTCGTTGTTTCAGAAATGAGGCTACTGATGCTTGTCACGAAAATACATTCTTCCAGATGGAAGGCGTTATGGTTGACAAGGATATTTCAATTTCAAACCTTATTTACTTTATGAAAACTATGCTTTCAGAAGTTTTCCAGAAGGACATCAAGGTTCGTCTTCGTCCAGGTTTCTTCCCATTCGTTGAACCCGGTTTTGAACTTGACATCAGTTGTCTTATCTGTGGTGGTGAAGGTTGTCCGTCTTGTAAGCACAGCGGTTGGCTTGAACTTTGCCCTTGCGGTATGATTCACCCTGAAGTGCTTAAAGCAGGTGGAATTGACCCTGAAGAATACACAGGTTTCGCATTCGGACTTGGTCTTACTCGTCTTGCAATGATGAAATACGGTGTTAAGGATATCCGTGATTTGAACAGTGGCTCACTCAAGGTGCTCACACAGTTCACAGACGACGAAAATTAAGGAAGGAGGAGCAAAATTATGTTTTTATCAATGAACTGGATTAGTGATTTCGTTGACCTTACAGGTCTTGACAAAATGGAATTAATCCGTAAATTCTCACTCTCAACTGCTGAAGTTGAAAACGAAATTTTCTTTAAAGGCAGCGACTTTAGTGGTATCGTTGTTGCTGAAATCAAAGAAATCGAAAATCATCCGAAATCAGAAAAACTCCACCTTCTCAAGGTTGATATTGGTGAATCAGAACTTGTTGATGTTGTATGCGGTGCACCAAATGTAAGAGTTGGTATGAAAACTGCTTTTGCAAAGGTTGGTGCAAAGTTAGGTGAAATCGAAATCGCACCTCGTCCGCTTGCAGGCTATATGTCAAATGGTATGTGCTGTTCTGAAAAAGAAATCGGTATTTCTGACGACAATTCAGGTATTATGGATATTCTTGATGATGTAAAGAATGGTACTGACCTTAAAGACCTTTATGAAATCGACGATATCGTTTTCGAGGTTGACAACAAGTCACTTACAAACCGTCCTGACCTTTGGGGACACTATGGTATTGCTCGTGAATTCGCATCTCTTGCAGGTCGTGAATTAAAGCCATTACCACAGGTTGATTTGACAAAATACGACAATCTTCCAAAAGTTGACCTTAAAATCGAAGATACTCTTTGCCAGAGATATTCTTGCATACAGGTTGCAAACATCAAGAAAAATGTAAGCCCTGTTAATATGAGAATCCGTCTTTACTACTGCGGAATGAGAGGAATCAACCTTCTTGCTGACCTTACAAACTACTTAATGCTTGAAATGGGACAGCCAATGCACGCTTTCGACTCAAGAAAAGTTGAAAAAATCAGAATCAAGAGATTCCCGGAACCTTTCACATTCCAGACTCTTGACGGAATTGACAGAAATATTGACGAAAACACACTTATGATTTGTAACGACAACACTCCTGTTGCTATTGCAGGTATTATGGGTGGTTTAGACAGCGAAATTGTAGAAGATACAACAACTCTTACACTTGAATCAGCAACATTCAATGCTGCATCAATCCGTAAATCAACTGTTCGACTCTCTCACCGTACTGACGCTTCAAACCGTTATGAAAAGTGCCTTGACCCTGAAATGACAGTTCCTGCGATTGCAAGATTCGTTAATCTTCTTATGGAAATTGACCCTGATGCACAGGTTGTGTCATCTCTTACTGACGAATATGCATTCAAATACCCTGATGTTACACTTGATTTCGACAAGGCATTTATCGACAAGTACACAGGTATTGAAATTCCAAACGATACTATCGTGAATACTCTTAATTCACTCGGCTTTAAGGCTTCAAACGACGGTGACAACTTCACAGTAGAAGTGCCATCTTGGAGAGCGACAAAGGATGTTACTATCAAGGCTGACATTGTTGAAGAAATCACTCGTATTTACGGTTATGACAACTTTGATATCCATACTGCATCTGCTCCACTCTACCCTGTTCGTGCAAAGACAGAAAAGACAGTTGAGGACAGAATCAAGGATATGCTCGTTCACCGTTACTCACTTCACGAGCTTCATTCTTATGTATGGCAGTACTTTGATGAATACAAGGATTTAGGCATTGAAATTGAAGAAAATATCAAACTCCAGAGTGCTACAAATCCTAATATGGAAACAATCCGTAAGTCAATTATCCCTACACAACTTTGTCAGGTTAAGACAAATACAGGCTTCGCTCCTGATTTTGGCGTATTTGAAATCGGCAGAACCGTAAACGGACTTAAAGCAGACGGAATGTGCGACGAAAGAAAGAAACTCTGCGTTACACTTTTCAGCAAGACAAAATCACTTGAAACTCTTTACATTGAGCTTGCAACAATGCTTTCAGTTATTACTGACAATATCAAGCACAAAGCACTCACATTCACTCCAATGGATGCTACTCTTTCTTATGAACACCCAAGAAACCTTAACGAAATTTCTTGTGACGGTGTGACTCTTGGTAAAATCGGTGTTGTTCACCCGACTGTAAGCAAGAAAATCGACAAGAAAGCTTCAATCGTGTTTGCTGAAATTGATGTTCCTGTATTTGCAGAACTTACTGACGCAGGTATTCACTATGAAGAACCTTCAAAATTCCCTAATATGGAAATTGACCTTTCATTCGTGAGCGAAACATTTGCTCCAATCGGAAAGGCTATCCAGAACGCAAACTGTCCGCTTATTAAGAAAGTTGAGGTTACAGACACATACCGTGATGAAAACGGTAAATCAATCACTACAAGAATCACATTCTCAAATCCAGAAAGAACTCTCACAACTGAAGAAGTTATGGAAGTTGCAAACGGAATTATTGATTCCCTCGCGAAAGAGAATATAGTTCTTAAGTCATAATTATAGAATAAGAATCTGCTTTTGCGGATTCTTATTTCATATTTTATCGCAAGATAAAATATTTCATAATCCAACAGATTATTTCATATTGCACAGCAATATTTCATCAAAATTTATATTGGAGTGATTGTATTGAAAGAAAACAAACTTGTTGATTTATCCACTGATTTCGCAGTAAAAATAATCAAACTATGCCAGACTATCAAAGGACATTACTCCTTAACAAATCAGTTGGAAAGGTCTGCCACATCAATAGGAGCTAATATTCGTGAAGCAAATTATGCAAGAAGCAAAGCGGATTTTGTAGCAAAACTTAAAATCTCATTACAAGAATGTAACGAAACTGAATATTGGTTAGAGTTGATTATAAAATCCGAACTTGCAGGTGAAGACATTATAAAACCTTTAATCAATCAATGTGGAACTATCAGACGAATATTAATAGCATCTATAAATACTGTTACACAAAATAAAATGAAATAAATTCCTTACGGAATTTACGAAATATTCATACAGAATATGAAATAGCACTGCTATGAAATACGCCTTGCGTATTATTCAAATAAAAATTGCAATTTACTATTGTTTTTTGTTTTCATTCAGTATATAATATTTGTGATTAGATTATTGGAGGTGGCAAAATGCTTGACCCTAACAAGACTATACAATTTTCATTAAAAGATGAACGCGAGGAAACTACTCGTCAGATTCTTGTAAATGTTTATGAGGCTCTCGTTGAAAAGGGATACAATCCCGTTAATCAGATTGTTGGTTATATTCTTTCAGAAGACCCCACATACATTACTACTCATAAAAATGCAAGAAGTCTTATCCGTCGTCTTGACAGAGATGAGCTTTTGCAGGACCTTGTAAAAGATTATCTTAAAAACTCAAAGAAATAAGGTGTTCAATTTGGCTAAGGATAGCGGAAAATTCCTCACTTATAAGGGCAAACCATTGGTAAGAAACGGAAACACTCTTTATTACGGCAACGCTAATGACAAGTATGTTATTATGATGCAAATCCTTGCAACAAAGCCTGTTGGTGATGTTGAGGTTGCTTCAAAGGTTTCTGTTCAGTTGCTTAATACTGACCCTGATGTTAGTCCTCGTGAGAGAATTGTTAAATCAAGTGAGAAAAAAGGCCTTTATGCTGCTATGGATATTGCAGAAGTGTGGTTATCACGCGCATTGGCTGAATAAAATCAAAAATGGAACGGTGGATGGGATGTCCGCCGTTTTATACTTTATGAAAGGGAAATTATTATGTTTTACACAATGACTATTGCAGGACTTGAGAGAAATTTGCCTATTTGTCCTCTTAATGATAATTTACAGATTGCAGGCTTCGTTATCTTCGGCGACCCTGAACTTACAACTGCCTGTGCAAAAGAATTACTTAAAAAAGCCCCTGAATACGACTACATAATCACAGCAGAGGCAAAGGGTATTCCGCTTGCACACGAAATGGCAAGACTTCAGAATAACGAAAAGTATTTTGTGGCTCGTAAAAAGCCAAAACTTTATATGACAGGTGTTTTCGAGTCAACTGTAAACTCAATTACAACAGAGGGTGAACAGAAGCTTTATCTTGATAAGGCTGACGCAGAACTTATGAAAGGCAAGAAAATCCTTATAGTTGATGACGTTGTATCTTTGGGACAGTCACTTGCAGCAGTTGAAAAACTTGTAAACGATGCAGGCGGAATCGTTTGCGGTAAAATGTTTGTTTTAGCAGAAGGCGACGCAGCAAACCGCGACGACATCATTTTCCTTGAAAAATTGCCGTTGTTTGATAAGGATGGTAAAGAGATTTAAGTGGAAAGTTGAAAGTGGAAAACGGAAAACTGTAAGGTCATTCTGAGGAATGAAATGACGAAGAATCTCTGTTGTTTAATATGTCACTTTGGTAGAGATTCTTCGCTACGCTCAGAATGACAAATTGTATTAGTTATCATTTTATTTTAGGTGATTATTGTGAAAGAGAAAATACAAAACTATTTTAAACGACTTGTGACCATTCCTAAAAAATGGGAACTTGTATTCTGGTGGATTTTAAGAGGCTCTATGCTTGTTGCTATGTTTGACTCTACATTCGGGTTAGGCATTGTAAAAAACGAGCCTGATATTCAACAGGTACTCCAGACAGGTGCAAATCTTTGTGCTATGTTCATATGGGAAATCGGTCAGCTTTTTTCAAGAAAAAGATGGCCACGATACTACCCTACATATCTTCAGGATGTGCTCTCCCCTCTCGTTTGGGGTGCATCATTCGGCGGTGCATACCTTAACTGGTATTACAGCATCAACTCGTGGGACATTATTCTTCATGTGACATTGGGTGGCTTTGCCGTTATTATGGGTTATGAGCTTGTAACCTGTATCCAGAAACGCGACAAGAAGTATGTTTATGTAAATATCGCAGTTTTATGTGCTCTCGGTGTTTCATTTTTAGGATGTACAGGCTGGGAAATTTTTGAATTCACATTTGACCAGATTGCAGGTGGCGATTCACAGCATTGGTCAAAGGCACTTGCCGAAGAAGCAGCAATTCTTTATAACAACCCGCATCTTGCAACTCCTAATATTATTCCCGAACTTGACCCTATGCGATATGCCGTAATCGACACAATGGAAGATACACTTTGTAATGTTGTGGGCGGACTTATCGTTTACATAGGACTTCGCATCAAGCCATATAACCACATGGGCAAAAACAATGTGAATAAATTAGCAGAAGAAAACAAAAAAGCAACTGAAAAAGTTTAATCTCAAAGAAAACTTGTAGGGGAGGGTCTCCGTGCCCTCCCGAAAATTCAATGTACACTTGCGGGCGAGCACAGAGACTCGCCCCTACATTCCAATCATATTGGTTAATATTTATAATTGCAACGCAGTTCCTTAATTTTGCACTTTGCGCTTTGCATTTTGCATTTCAACGAAGGTGATAATATGAAATTCTACATAAAACAAAAGGTTTTTTCCTGGGCAGACAAATTCACAATTTTTGACGAGAGTGGAAATGAGGCATACTGGGTTGAGGGTGAAATTATCTCAATCGGTAAAAAACTCGACCTTTTTGACAACCTTAACAACCACAAGGCTCATATTCATCAAAAGGTTTTATCGTTCCTGCCACGATATTTCATTGAAATGAACGGTGAAGATGTTGCTGAAGTCGTAAAGCATTTCACACTTTTCAACCAAAAATTCAGCGTAACGGGATATGACTGGCAGGTTGACGGTGATTTTCTTGCACACGAATACGAGATTTATCGCGGTGACTATTCCATAGCCACAATTTCAAAGGAATGGTTCACATTCGGCGACGCATATTCCATTGATATCACAGACGGAGTTGACCCTGTTGGTGTACTCTGCGTGGTGCTGATTATTGATGCAATTATAGCACAATCAAATAACGCAAAAATATCGTTTACATTCGGTGGGTAAAAAGTTTAAAAATGGAAAACGCAATCGCGTAGTGGCAGGCTTCCACGCCTGCGTTGTCATTCTGAGGAACGAAGTGACGAAGAATCTCCGCTGGTTGATATGTCATTTGGGTAGAGATTCTTCGCTTTGCTCAGAATGACATACCAAATTAGTTAC
>JAFQEE010000028.1 GCA_017399175.1 Clostridia bacterium
CGGAAGTAAAGCCTGAAAAATATGAAAACTATAAAGAAGAATATAAAGAGTTAATTTTAAGGTCAATTGAGGAGGAGAAACAAAGCCATGAATAATATAACGATGAAGCTTAACGCAGACGATTTAATTTTATCAGCACTTAAAGAAGATATTACAAGTGAGGACATTACAACAAATTCTGTTATGCCTGAGTACAAATTGGGCGATGTAGACCTGATTTGTAAAGAAGACGGTGTAATTGCAGGTCTTGAGGTATTTAAGAGAGTTTTCACACTCCTTGATGAAAATACTGAAGTAACATTTAACTGCAAGGACGGCGACAGAGTTACAAAGGGGCAAAAGCTTGGCATTGTAAAAGGTGATATTCGTGTTCTCCTTTCAGGTGAGCGTACAGCACTTAACTATCTGCAGAGAATGAGTGGCATTGCAACATATACAAGAAAAATTGCAGACCTTCTCGAAGGCTCAAACACAAAGCTTTTGGACACAAGAAAAACAACACCAAATATGAGAGTATTTGAAAAGTATGCCGTAAAAGTCGGCGGTGGTCATAATCACAGATATAACTTAAGCGATGCTATTTTGCTTAAGGATAACCATATTGGAGCTGCCGGCGGTGTTAAAGAAGCTGTTAAAATGGCAAAGGAATATGCATCGTTTGTCTGCAAGGTTGAGGTCGAGGTTGAAAACCTTGATATGTTAAAAGAAGCATTAGAAGCAGGTGCAGATATTATAATGCTTGACAATATGAGCGTTGAAGATATGAAAGAAGCAGTAAGACTTACCCAAGGTAAAGCAGTCACAGAATGCAGCGGCAATGTAACAAAAGAAAATGTTGCAAGACTTGTTGATATTGGAGTAGATTACATTTCAAGCGGAGCATTAACACATTCATCTCCGATCCTTGACCTTTCGCTTAAAAATCTTCACGCACTCTGATAGAAGGGCGGTAACTTAATGAAGGCTGATCAAAGAAGAAAAGAAATAGCAAGCTATATGATGTCGGCACAAAATGCAGTACCCGGCGGAAAACTATCTGAAAAGTTTGGTGTATCAAGACAAATTATTGTTCAGGATATTTCTGCTCTTAAAGAAGCAGGTTACGAAATCCTTTCAACACACAGCGGATATGTTATGCAAACAACTCCTCACTGTGAAAGGGTATTTAAACTGTTTCATACGAAAGATCAAACAGAGGATGAACTCAATACGATTATTGACTTTGGAGGAATTGTTGCTGATGTTTTTGTGTGGCATAAAGTCTATGGAAAAATGACGGCACCTCTTAACATTTCTTCAAGACTGCATATAGCACAGTTTTTAGAAGGTGTAAGAACAGGAAAATCGTCAGAGCTTATGAATATAACAGGCGGATATCATTATCACACCGTTAAAGCTGATTCTGAAGAGGTTCTTAATAGAATAGAAAGTGCACTCCAAGAGAAGGGATTTATTGCTCCTGAGATTTAAACTGCAAAATATAACAATGGACTTTCGATGCAATTTGTGTTATAATTAGTTCATAGAATTTTGTGAAGGAGGAATGATGTGTGATAAGAAAAATCATAAAAATAGACGAAGAAAAGTGTAATGGTTGCGGACTTTGTGCATCAGCGTGTCATGAAGGTGCAATTGAAATGATAGATGGAAAAGCAAAGCTCACCCGAGAAGATTATTGTGATGGCTTAGGGGATTGCCTTCCTGCATGTCCGACAGGTGCTATTACATTTGAAGAAAGGGAAGCCCCAGCATATGATGAAGAAGCGGTAAAAAAAGCAAAGCTTAATAAGCAGGCAGAAAAGCTACCTTGCGGTTGTCCCGGAATGAACTCCAAAGTGATTCGGAGAGAAGAAGCTGAAGAATGCGAAGTATCTCCTAAAATTACAAGTCAGCTTCAGCAATGGCCGGTTCAAATCAAGCTTGTTCCAATTAATGCTCCTTACTTTGATGGGGCAAATCTTTTGATAGCTGCCGACTGTACAGCATATGCTTATGGTAATTTTCATAACGAATTTATGCGCAATAAGGTAACTTTGGTTGGATGTCCCAAGCTTGATGAAGGTGATTATTCTGAAAAGCTGACTGCTATCATTAAAAATAACAATATTAAAAGTGTAACAATCGTAAGAATGGAAGTCCCTTGCTGCGGAGGAATAGAAAACGCTGCAAAAAGAGCCATTCAGGATAGCGGTAAGTTCTTACCGTGGCAGGTAGTTACAATTTCAACAGATGGTAGAATTTTAGACAGATAAAATAAAATTTATTAATATACGGAGGTAATGTAAAATGATGAACGAAAAAGTACGCGAGCTGTTAAATCAGCAAATCAACAAGGAGTTTTATTCAGCATATCTGTATCTTGACTTCTCAAACTATTTTCAGACAAGAGGTCTTGACGGATTTGCAAACTGGTATATGATTCAGGCTCAGGAAGAACGTGACCATGCAATGCTGTTTTATCAGTATCTGCAGAATGAAAATCAGGTTGTAACACTTGATGCAATCGCAAAGCCTGACAAAACATTTTCTTGCGATATGGATGTATTAAAGGCAGGACTTGAACACGAAGAATATGTAACATCGCTTATCAATGATATCTATGCAGCAGCATACGATGTAAAAGATTTCCGTACAATGCAGTTCCTTGACTGGTTCGTAAAAGAGCAGGGCGAAGAAGAAACAAATGCAAACGACCTTATCACAAAGATGGAATTGTTTGGCTCTGATCCAAAGAGCTTGTACATGCTGAATCAGGAGTTGGGTGCAAGAATTTATTCTGCTCCTTCATTGGTTTTATAATCCATAGTACTTAATATCATAAATAAAAAATATCCCTTATACCGTTATTGGTGTAAGGGATATTTTTTATTGAATTAACAAAAACTGAAAAAGCTTAACATACAATTAACGTACCTATGGTAGCATAGTTTACATTGGCTATGTTAAACTTTAAATGTACTCAGGAAAGAGAAAACAAAAATAAATTTTTAGGAGAGTGATTTCAAATGAAGAAAATCATCAGTTTAATGGTAGTAGCAGTGTTGTTGGTAGCAGCCCTTGCAGGATGCGGAACTACAAATACCGACACACCAAAGGACAATGGACAGGTAAGCGGAACAGTTTCAACAGACGGTTCAACATCAATGGAAAAGGTAATCGGATTCCTTTCAGAAGCTTACATGGAAGAAAACAGTGCAGTTAAGGTAACCTACAATCCTACAGGTTCAGGTTCAGGTATCAAGGCGGTTCAGGCAGGAAGCTGTGACATCGGACTTGCAAGCCGTGACCTTAAACCTGAAGAAGCAACAGACCTTAACGGAACAGTAGTTGCAATTGACGGTATCGCAATGATCGTAAACAAAGAAAACCCTGTAAAAGACCTTACAATCGAACAGATTGCAGCACTTTACAAAGGTGAGATTACAAACTGGAGTGAAGTAGGTGGAGCAGATGCACCAGTAGTTTTAATCGGTAGAGAAGCTGCATCAGGTACAAGAGACGGTTTTGAATCAATCACAGATACAGAAGATGCATGCAAATACAATCAGGAACTTACATCAACAGGCGATGTTGTTCAGACAGTATCATCTAACCCGAACGCAATCGGATATGCATCACTTGCATCTGTAAAAGATACAG